>CALMTT010000466.1 GCA_937872615.1 uncultured Verrucomicrobiaceae bacterium
GATGGCGCTGGCAGCGTGCGCATCCCGGCGGCGTTCTGCGGCAACGTCGGCCTGAAGCCCAGCTTCGGCCGCGTGCCGGCCTACCCGCTCTCGCCGATGGGATCGGTGGCGCACCTGGGCCCGCACAGCCGCAGCGTGCGCGACGCGGCCTTGATGCTCAACGTGATGAAGCGCCCCGACGCGCGCGACTGGACCAGCCTGCCGCCCGACGACAGCGACAGCACCGCCGGCCTGGAAGGCGGCGTGAAGGGCCTGCGCATCGCCTTCTCGCCCACCCTGGGCTACGCGAAGAACGTGCACCCGGAAGTGGCCGCGGCGGTGGAGCGTGCGGTGCGCGGGCTGGAATCGCTCGGCGCCCACGTCGAGGCGGTCGACCCCGGCTTCGCCGACCCGCTGGAGATCAGCACCGGCCTGTGGTTCACCGGCGTGTGGACGATCTGGAATTCGCTCACGCCGGCGCAGCGCGAGGCCACCGACCCCGACTTCGCGGCCCAGGCCGCGCTCGGCTCCAGGCTCACGCTGCTGGACGTGCAGGCGCTGCAGATGCGGCGCATCGCGCTCGGTTCGCAGATGCGCCAGTTCATGCAGCAGCACACCACGTCGCTTCTCCATGCTCCAGCTTTCAAAACCGGCTGGTAGCAGCAGGCAAGGCTTCCACACACCCCAAACCATCGGCACCGCATCGACCGCACCGATGAGCAATCGCGGAGCCTGCTTCAAGCCCAGCTCGCGCGCCACGACCTCCAACTCATCACACTCGCCCGGCGGCAGATGCTTCTGAAGTTTCGAAAGCCTCACCGCGCTCCAAAGCAATCTCACCAATATCAACACCACCACACCCAGCCAGATCTTCGGCAAGGCCTCCACCATCTCCTGCCAGGACCAAAGCGGCTTCGCAGGCTCAGGAGATGGCAGTTGAGCCATCGTCGGCATCGTTTGAACCATAGGCTCAGCGACTTGGGAAACCTTCACAGGCTCCTGCACAGTCTCAAAGATGTCCTGTGACTCCATCACCAGCCAGTCCGGCGGTGGTGTATCCTTCGGAATCACCCGCCAGGCTGGCAGTGAAAGCATCGCGAAGGGCAAAACGGCCAGCGCCAGCATCGCCGTCATCCACAGCGCATAGCGTCGCGAGGCCGCCAGCCTTCGCCAGGCCCATCCGACCACCAAAGCCGCGAGCAACACCGCCGAGCCCTTCAGCGCCGTGTGAGAAAGAAGATCGAGTTCCGCATTCATGGCATTCGTCATTCGAGTTTCGTCATTCCGCGTCAGCGGCCCTGCTTCTTCGCCTCGTCGATGAGCTGCTGCATGCGCCGCGCCTGCTCATCGGTCAAGGCGGCATCCTTCCGCGTGAGATGCGCCGCCAGCGCCTCATCCACCGCGCCGCCGAAAAAGGTGTTCAGCACATGCCGCAGCGCTTTCAGGCCCGCCCGCGCCTTTGACTGCGCCGGCGCGTAGATCACCTCGCGACCTTCCTTGCCGAGCCGTTTCACATGCCCCTTTTCCTCGAGGATGTGCATCAGTCGGCGCACAGCCATGTCCGTGGGCGGATCGGGAATCTTCGAGCGCACCACCGAGATCGTGGCGCTCTCCTCCGCATGCAGGACATCGAGAATTTGCCTCTCGCGACGGGAAAGATGGGCTGATTCGCTCATAACGTTATATTTTTAACGAATCGAAATCCGCGTGGCAAGCTCAAACATGAAGTTTTTAACGTTTCATGTCCCGCGGGGCACTCGTCAGCCTCATCACGCTCTCAGTTCACATACACAAACTCATTCAGCCCCATCACCACCTGGCAGTAATCCGCCAGCGAAGCCCCTGATTTGAGGAAATCGAGTCCCGCAGCCGTTTCGGCGGCCTTGGGCTCGCGATGAAAACAGAGCCGGTAAGCCATCGCGATCTGCTCCGAGGCATCGCCGGCGCTTTGCACCCGTTTTGCGAGTCCTTCGGCCCAGGTGCGAGCCTGCGGACTGTTCATCAAAATGAGCGCCTGCGGAGCCACGGTCGTCGTGGGACGTGCGCCTTGGCTCACGAGCGGCTCCGGCTGGTCGAAGGCCACCATGCTGCCGATGAGCTGGCTGCGCTTGATGTTAAAGTAGATGCTGCGGCGCTTGCTGTTCTCATCGCGAGTGCCGGGGCC
Source organism: uncultured Verrucomicrobiaceae bacterium (assembly GCA_937872615.1). Taxonomy (GTDB): domain Bacteria; phylum Verrucomicrobiota; class Verrucomicrobiia; order Verrucomicrobiales; family Verrucomicrobiaceae; genus Prosthecobacter. Next base: position 2,144 of record CALMTT010000466.1, read on the forward strand.
AAACATCGTCGTGTCCAGCACGCCGCTCACGCTCAGCAACGAGTCACGAATGGCCTCGCCCTCCAGCCGATACGGCACGAAGCGCATGAAAAGCCCGTTCGCCGGATCAGCAGCCTCCTTCTTCGCATCGCGGGCACTGCTCTGCTGCCACGCACGGCTCGTGAGGATCAGCTTGTGAATCGGCTTCAGCTTCCATCCGTTTTCGATGAGCTTCGCTGCCAACCAATCGAGCAACTCTGGCTGCGTGCAAGCCGTGCCCGTCTTGCCAAAATCATTCGGTGTCGGCACCAAGCCCGTGCCGAAATGATGCTGCCACAGCCGGTTCACGATGACCCTCGCGAGCAACGCGCCAGCACCTTGATCGACATCGGTGATCCAGTTCGAGAGCGAGCGACGTTTCCCGCTGGATTTCGCGCCCGCAGGCGGCTGCCACTGCCAGCGTTTGGCGTCGCCGGGCTTGCTCAGCACTTGGAGAAAGCCCTGCGTGGCCTCGCCGTCCTTCATGAGCGGATTGCCGCGCTTCAGCACATACGTCTTGTCGAAAAACGGCCCGCCCTGCGTGTGCATGACGATGGGATCGTAGCCCTCGGCGCAGATCATCATGCGCGTCGAGCCTTTGACCTCGGGCGTGTTCTTTTTGGCATTCATCGTCGTCACCGCGGAGGTCACCTTGCCATCGGGATGCACGTCCACGTTCATGCGCGTGGTCGTCGTGAAGGTGCTCAGCATCGCGTAGTAGTCGCGGCTCGGCAGCGGATCGAATTTGTGATCGTGGCAGCGGGCACAGCTCAGCGTCAGCCCGAGCATCGCGCTCGCCGTCGTGCCCAGCATGTCATCCATCGCGTCGTAGCGGGAGCTTTCGACCTCATTCGCGGTGATCTGCGAAGGAAACACACCCGCGCCGAGAAAGCCCGTCGCCGCCAGAGCCAGCGGATTCTGCGGCTCGTATTCATCTCCTGCGAGCTGCCACTTCACGAACTGGTCATACGGCATGTCCGCGTTCAGCGCCTTGATCACAAAGTCCCGGTAATGAAACGCATACGGCCGGTCATAGTCCTGCTCAAAGCCCGTGCTCTCCGCATACCGCGCCACATCCAGCCAGTGGCGTGCCCAACGCTCGCCATACGCCGGGCTGCTCAGCAGTCCGTCAATCAAGTCACTCAGGTCAGCCGTGTCAGAAACCTCAGCAGGCGGCAGCCCCGTCAAATCCAGATGCAGCCTCCGCACCAGCACCGCCTTCTCGGCCGGTGGCGCAAAGCTCATGCCCTTCGCGTTCTTCAAAAGCAGCTCATCGATGCCCTTCGCATGCACCTTCTTCAGCGGCCGAAACGCCCACCACTGCCGATCCTCGTCCGTCACCACGCTTGGATCCTTCTTCGGCTTCTTCCCCGCGATCAGCGGCGCGGAGTAAGGCGCACCATCATCAATCCACGATTGGATCTTCGCGATGGCACCATCGGGCAACTTCGGAGCCCCATCCGGCATGCGCAGCTCTTTCGCATGCGTGATCGCCTCCACGAGCAGGCTGCTCTTTGCATCAAACGGCACCACCGCGCTGCCGTGCGAACCGCCGCGGAGCAAATCCTCACGCGTGGCCATGTCGAAGCTGCTCTTCACTTTCTCGCCGCCGTGGCATTTGAGGCAATTTTGCTTCAAAAGCGCCGCCACCTCGCTGTCGAAAAGCCTCAGGCCGCGCTCCATGCGCTTCGCATGATCGGGCGGCAGGTCGGCGGCCAGCGCGGTGCTGGCAGTGAGGATGAAAAGAAGGTTTCGCATCGCCGAAACCAACGCTGGACGAGCATGCCCTTTTCTGCCGTAGTTGTGTCCGATCATGGCATCGCAGCGCAAATACCTCAACTACACCACCCCGTGGGGCGTGGACCTCGCGCGTGTCGCCACCGCGGGTTGGACGCCCTTCCTTATTCATGAAAGCGGCTACCAGCCCAGTTTGGAGGATTGGAACCATCAAGGTGTCGATTCACCCTTCTGGCGCTTCTACTACAACCCGAAGCCCGGCTGCCATCTCGTCTTCCAAGGTCGCCAAATCCCGCTGGAGCCCAAGAACGCCGTCTTGATCCCTGCGGACACCGTTTTCGACTGCGTGGGCCCGGTGCGTGCCTGCCACTACTGGCTGCACTTCACCACGAACAAGCCCGGTGTGTCCTTTCCTGCCGAGCCGATGCCTTTTCCGGTCGATGACACGATGCGCGGCCTGCTCGCGCAGCTCATCGAAACGCATCACACCCCCACCGACGGCCATCGCCTGCTTCACCTTGCCTCCGCGTTGTTGCACGTCGTCTTCGCGAAACTCGACTCGCCCTCGCAAACCCTACCTGAGCGGCTTTCTGAAGTTCTCGCCTTCATCGCCCGCTCACCGCACACCAAGCTCACGAACCACTTCCTGGCTGATCGCGCATGCATGAGCGTCGAGCGCTTCATCCGCAGCTTCCGCGAGCACACGGGGCAAACACCCGCCGCGTATGTTCTCGCCACACGCATCCGTCTCGCGGGTGAGGCTTTGGCACTCACGGACAAAACCATCGATCAAATCGCCGTAGAAACCGGCTTCCCGAATCGTCACTACCTCAGCCGCATGTTTGCCCGGCAGGTCGGCTGCGGCCCCGCCGAGTATCGCGCCCGCCAGCGCGAGCGGAAAGGCCGCTGATCACGCCTCCAGCCGGTAGCCGATGCCGGGCTCGTTCACGATGCGTATGCCGCGGTCGCCGAGTTTTTTGCGGAGGTGGTTGATGTGGACGCGCAGGCCTTCGCTCGGGTCGCTGGACTGGCCGGGCCAGACTTGCTTCACGATCTGGTTTTGCGTCACGATGCGGCCCACGTGCTCGGTGAGCACGCGGAGCAGCGCAAACTCGGTCGGAGTGAGTTTGAGGGCTTCATCGTCAATTTGGGCCTCGTGATGCAGCAGATCGACTTTGAGCGGTCCGGCGATGATTTCGGGCGTGTGACGCGGTCCGCGCCGCCGCTGGATGACATCGAGCCGTGCAAGCAGCTCCGCGCTGCCGAAAGGCTTCGTCACATAGTCATCGGCTCCGTTTTCGAGGGCCTGGACCTTGGTGGCCTCTAGATCGCGCACGCTCAAAACGAGCACCGGCACGTCGCTCCACTCGCGGAGGCGTTTTAGCACATCGAGCCCGCCGATGCCCGGCAGGCCGAGATCGAGCAAAACGACATCCGGGCGATGAAACGCGGCCTCTTGCAGCCCGCGCTGGCCTTCATCCGCCTCGCAGACCTCATAGCCGCGCGATTCCAGCACCATGCGCAGCAGGCGGCGCATCTGCTGCTCGTCGTCGATGATCAGGGCTTTGCTCATGGCTGGCGTGTTTTGACCGGCAGGCTGAAAATGAACTCCGCGCCACCTTCCGGATGGTTGCGCACCGTGATGTCACCTTTCATGGCCCGCATCAAGCCGCGAGAAATCGCCAGACCAAGCCCCGTGCCGCCCGCAGGCACTCCTGAGGCTCTGGCGAACTTTTCAAACACCCGATCCATCATTTCCTCCGGCAAACCGGGGCCGTGATCGCGCACGCGAATGTTCAAATAGTGGTCCGCACAGTCCCCTGTGCGGGGTTTGGGGTTCTGGAGACGTTCGTTCCGCACAGAGGACTGTGCGGACCACTCTACACTAATTTCGATCTCACTTCCCGCAGGCGCATGCTGCGTGGCATTGTGCAGCACGTTGGCGAGCGCTTGTGAGAGCAGCCTGTTGTCGAGCTTTAGCAGCGGCATGTTTTCGGCTCCGGTGATGCGCAGCGGATGCGGCGAAAGCTCGCGTTGCAGCGGAGTAATGGCCGAGTGAAGCACATCGCCGATCTCGCACCAGTCGGGCGAGGGCTTCACGGCGTCCGATTCCACGCGGGTGATCTCCAAAAAGTTCTCCACGATGCGCTGCAGCCTCCGTGTGGCCGTATCGATCTCCGCCGCGAAGGGATTCCCCGTGCCGAGGCCGTCAATCGCCGTGCGGATGATGGCGATGGGTGTTTTCAACTCGTGCGACACACTGTCGAGCAGCGTGCGATGCAGCCTCTCCGCCTCCGCAGCGAGTTCCGCGCGATGTTTGGCCGCCTGGAGCTGCTCCTGCTCGCGATGATTCTTTTCGAGCGCCGCCTCCCGCTCGCGGAGCTGCGTGATGAGGTGGCCCATGCTCAGCGCCACGACGAAGAACATGCCAAACATGACCACGTCCTCCGGCTTCTCGATGTGAAAGGTGAAGCGCGGCGGGATGAAGATGAAATTCCACACCAGCGCACTCACCACGCCCATCGCCAGCACCGGTCCACGATTCCAACGCGTGCCCGCCAGTACGATCGCCAGCAGGAAGACCAGCGCCGAAAACATCGAGCCCGTGTAAGGCAGCAGCACCCAGCACACCGAGGCCAGCACAAAGAGAATCGTCAGCCCCCAGCTAAATTGCCCCACCACATGCACCGGCACGGGCTCGCGGGGTTGAGGAGGTGTTGGGTGGTCGTTCATGGCAGCATCCTGCGCTTGAAACGAATCCTCGCCAGTAAACAGGCGGAGGGATCGCGTTAAGAAGGTGTAAACGCTTTGCTTCACCCTCCGACAAGCCGGTAGCCGATGCCGGGCTCGTTTTGGATCTCCAGGCCGCTGCCTTCGAGTTTCTTGCGCAGGTGGTTGGCATAGACGCGGAGGTAATTCGTCTGTTGCTCGGCCTGCGGTCCCCAGACGGCGCGGAGGAGTTGTTTGAGCGTGACGACCTTGCCCGCATGTTTCACCAGCTGAGCGAGCATGGCGTATTCGGTGGGCGTGAGCTTCAAAGGCTCGCCGGAGAGCATGGCGCAGTGCTGGACGGGATCGAGCGCCAGCGGACCGGCTTCGAGGCTGGTGCTTTCACTGGCGCTTTGACGACGCTGGATGGCCGTGAGGCGGGCGAGAAGCTCGGCGGTGCTGAAGGGCTTGGTGACATAGTCATCGGCACCGGCATCGAAGGCGGCGAGCTTCATCGCTTCCTGGTCGCGGACGCTGAGGATGAGCACGGGGACAGGGCTCCATTCGCGCAAGCGTTTCAGCACCTCCACGCCGTCCATGTCCGGCAGGCCGAGGTCGAGGATGATGACATCCGGCTT
>CALMTT010000467.1 GCA_937872615.1 uncultured Verrucomicrobiaceae bacterium
CAACCGTGTCGCGTTCAGCCCGCAGATCAGCTGCCCGCCGCGCAGGGCCTGTTCCGGGGTGATGTCGCCCTTGCGCAGCTTGGCCACATAAGTGTCGTAGCTGCCGAAACCGATCGGCTCGCCCATGCGGGCCATGGTGGCCAGCAAGCGCAACGTGGTGGTCATGTGGCGCTCTAGAAGCTGATCCGTAGGGTTGTGCGCCAACGACAACTGCACTTCGGGAGCTCCGTCCTCAGCGATAACCGCGTCCGCTGGCTCCGCTGGCGAGCCGAAGGTGCGCAGCAGTACAGATTCCGTGGTTCCACCCCGCCCAGGCGAAAGAAGGAAGTAACGACAGATGCGCTCCCGGATCGGCGCTGCTGTCTCACCACGCAGGCGTTGAACAAGCACCTCTAGCACATCGCTGTCCATGCCAGCCTCGACCAACAAGGAGCACAACAAGAGCGAGTGCTCGGGGAATAGCTGCAGCACCGGTAGCAGCGCGGAGGTGTAGTACCACGCGGTGGAGAGCAAGGCCTTCTGGCTAAAGTTCGGGTACCGGCGCATGTTTCCCACCAGCAGGTCAACAAGCCAACGCAGGCTGCCCAGGCCCTGTGGGAACATCAGCCTCCGCGCCGCCTCCCGGCGTTCGCCTTGCTGGGCTAGGGCAATCCCCACGTTGCGCAGACACAGCGCGACCGCCCGCAGCGCCTCTGCGCGTATCAGCCGCTCCTCATCCAGCAGACATGAGCGCAGCGCTGCCGTCAGCGCGTCGCGCAGCGGAGTAGGTCCGCCACGAGTGGCCTCCCAAGCGATCTGGCACAGAACGTGCGAACGGGTAAGCATTTTGACGGCGCTGATGCGCGTCCGGAGCGCGTTTTTGTTGGTTGCACTCGCCACATCGACTACGTGCATAGATAGCACTTGCGCTGCTGCGACGCACTGCTCGTAGCTCCGCTGCGCTGGCCCGGCCCATGGCACGCCTCCGTCCAGTATGGTTTGCCACTCTGCGATCAAACACTCCGGCCGACAATCGAGCAGTGCTTTACCTATTGATCTGATCACAATTTTGCTCAATACGCGCCCCGCATGGGTAAGGATAGATTGCTGATGCAGCCTCGCCCAGGCGTTACGTCGGATCTGCTCCGGTTCCATCTCCTCCCATCGCTCGAAGCAAGTCAGGCGGACCCGCCACACGTAGCGCGCCAAGGATGATCCCCCTGGGTCGATGAGATTGAGCAGCTGCAACTGCCGCCGCATGGCCCGGTAGCCGACCAGCAGCAGGATGCCGCCCAACACATAGAACTTGCCCACTTCGATCTGTTGCTCGTTGGCAAAGGGCAGCAGTCGGCGCTTCTCGGCCTTGAGTTCCTTCTGGCAGTTTTGGAACTGCTCCTCATAAACCTTGAAATCTTTGCACGGCTTCCGCTGCGCCACGTAGTCGGGGCTTTCGATGTCCTTCGCCTGCGGGACGTGCTTCAGGGTAAAGATGTCAGACGCCCCCGATTCCAGGCTGGCGAAGAAAGGATCATTGAAGATGTCGTCTATCGTCGCCGGGGGCGGCGGCTCCTTTGCAGGTTCAGCCACGTCTCCTTTCAGCAGTCCGTATTCATCAAAGGGCAGCAGCCGTTCACGCTGCGCGGTGTTCTCACGGATCGCTTTCAGTCGGGTGAATAGCAGCCGCTCGTTCATTCCGGTGCCCAGCTCCGTTGGCGCTGCGCCTGTGTTCTCCACGAAGCGGATGAGTTCCTGAAAGCCTTCCAGCAGCCGCTCCTCTTCAGACGTTTGCGGTGTGCGCTTGGGTTTGACCGCTAGCAGTCCGAGATCGTCATCCGCGATCAGCTTGGCGAGTTGTTCGTCCGTCATGGCTTACTGGCCGCGTTGCTGGCGTTGTTTCTTGATGAAGATGAGGGCGGAGGCCATGCGCTGCTCTAGCGGGTCCAGCGCATTGATGTTTGGCTCACGCTGATGGGTGTGGACAAAGGCTTTGATCTTCGGGAAGAGCAAAATGGCTTCCTCATCGGTCATCTGAATGCGTGTCGCAGCGATGCAGTCCTGGATGGCTTTCAGCGTTGGCACATCTACTTGCTTGGACAGGATTTCATAGGCCCGCTGGAAGGGGTTGATGGAGTCGATCAAGTCGATGCTCAGGTCGTCGATGTTGATGAACTGCCCAGCCATGCGGATGAAGCGTTTGTCACCCTCATGCACGATCTCGCCTCCCGCGACCACGGAACCCACCACCACATGCTGGCGCACTTGCTCCTTCTCTTCGGCGGTGAGCTGCGGGTATTTGGTCTCGATCACCTTTGGAATGAGCACCTTGTTCAGCACCTCGGCGTCAATGGTCCCCGCAATGGCCTTCGTCACAGAGTCATCGCCAAGAATGGCCGCCTTCAAATCATTGATGTCTTGCTCGATGATCTTCTTCACGCGGTCGGTCGTCGCGCCTTTGAGTCCCTTGATACGAATTTCACCTTTCGGCGTGTCTTCACCATCCTGCTTGGGCTTAAACTTGATCACTGGGGCCAGCACTTGCTCCATTAGCAGAGAGCAGGTGATGGCTTTCAGCATGTTGTTCACGGAAAGAGCCACGTCCGGCTGCTTGGCGTCTGGCTGGGCGATCAAGTTGGTGAACTGCGCGTGTTTCTTGCCCACGCTGTCACGCGTGCAGCGCCCGATGATCTGGATCACTTCCGTCAAAGAGCCACGATAGCCCACGGTCAGCGCGTGCTCGCAGAATTTCCAGTCAAAGCCTTCCTTCGCCATCCCGAGCGCAATGATGAGGTCCATGTCCTCCGGCTTCTCCAGCTTGCGCAGATAACTGATCACCCGGCTTCTCCGCTGCTCGTCATCATCCACGAGATCGGCCACCTTGATCATCTTGCCGTCTGACTTCCGCTTCACCTTCAGGACACCCGTCTCTGGATCGGCTGACACGACATCACCGATGAGATCGAGGATGGCTCCCACCTCTCCATGCTTGTCCTTCGTCGATTCACCCGTGCGGACATGGGGAATGTGCAAAATGGTTTTCTGGTTCGTGTCCAGCACTTCGCCAATCGCCGACATATAGCGCCCTTGGTAGAAATGGTAGCCAATGCCCAGGGACTTCAGATGCTCATAGCCGTTGAGCTGCTCGTAGTAGTTGTAGGTCACCCCGGTGAACTTCGCCTCATCCTCCGGCAGCAGCACGGGCTGGCTGTCGCCACGGAAGTAGCTACCCGTCATCGCCACCAGATGCGCCGAACTGTAAGACATGATGCCGCGCACCAGTTCACCCAACCGACTGTCTTCATTGCCCGAGACGTGGTGAAACTCATCTACCGCCAGCAGGCACTTGTTAAAGGCGGGAGCGTCCAGCTCATCAAACGCAAAGCGCAGCGTGGCATGAGTGCAGATGAGAATTCGCCCATCTCCCTCCAGGAACTTCTTGAAGACACCCACCTTGCCCTTGTCACCGCCGGGCGTGCAGAGGTTGTGCTCGGGCGGCACTGTCCAGTCGGCGAAGAAGCCGTGCTCGCTGAGTCTGGTGCTGTCAAAGGAGCCACCGATGCTGCGCTCAGGCACGGCGATGATGGCCTTTTTCAGCCCCTGATGATGCAGCTTGTCCAGTGCGATGAACATCAGCGCCCGTGACTTACCGGAGGCAGGCGGCGCTTTCAGCAGCAGGTATTGAGCAGCACGCGCGGCATAGGCTCGCGCCTGCATTTCACGCATCCCCATGGCGTCTGTGGAGGTGCTTTCGCCCGTCGTGGCGTAGTGGACGTGGATAAGGTCAGGCATGATTCAAAGGTTAGGGGTTGGGACCTGCTAGTCGTTTTCTTCGGCGGTCATCTTCTCATAGAGCGCGAAGAGATACTCCAGCCGCTCCTCGTCGCTGGCGAAGGGCTTGGCGCGGTAACACTTCTCCACGGCTGCATCTAAAGCTTGGTGTGCTGCGAGCAGTCCTGGCGGCATTGTGTCGGGATCGTAAAGTTGGGCAATGGTCTTCGGGAAGTGCCGCTCCCGCTCCATCAGCACCACCTGTGCCGCCGCATCAAGCTCCTTCTTCTGGGCGGCGCTGATGTCGGGCAACGGGAAATTGTTATAGCAGATGGAGGATGAGTAGCGGATCCGCTCTTCCAACCGCCCAGCTACAGCCCGCACCCAGACCATGTGCATCTGGCTAGAAATGACACCGAAGAGCCAAGGATTTTTATTTGCGTCAGGTATAACGTAGAGCTGGTTTGATGCCACTTTAGTGCCGTCTAGCAGTCCCACTGGAATGTAGGGCCGCCGCTCAGATGAGACTGTCGGGAATACAAAGTAGTGCTCGCTAGGTTGTCTAATTTCAGCGAAGCGGTGTGGCACCTCGCTCAGATTAACAGTCGTTTGGCGGTCACTCGCAGCCCGCCACTTTTGCACCCTGCCAATGCGCGCGGCTATTTCTGGATTTCGCATTGCGCGGCCAATTTTGGAGTTTTCAATCCAAAGGCAATACCGCACATGGCCCTGGATAAACTCCTTCGCCCCCAAAAAGGGGCGAATGAACTCGGCGTCATTACTATCACCAGATTGAATAATGAAATCTCGTTCACTTGGGATCAACGTGTAGTTGCCATCATCTAGCGCAAATGATCCGTAGTTGATCGGAGGGATTTTTGAAATGGGCTGACGGCGCGGAACAACATAAACGGTCTTACCTTCCACCAAGTAGGGGGAAATGTGTGAGACACGCCTTTGGATGCCAGCAGAGTAGAGATACTTGGGGCGCAGAGATGGCTGTCGTAACCCAATGATCACGCACATAACAGCAGCATTGGCTTTAGCGCTGTTCGTCCACTTAAAGGACTGGCATGCAAAGCCGATTTCAACTTCCTCGGTGAGAATATGAGGCCACAACAAGGCTACCTGCTCGCCCTGGCCAACTGAGTTAGTGCAAACAAATGCAGTCTCTGCACCCGTCCCTTGGACATAACCCGCACCGCATATGAGAAAACCCGAAATATAATCAAGGTTGCCATGCCCTTGGATATGCCGGGCAACATGTCGGATGTCAGCTTTTTGAGCAGCCCCCTGCTGCCGTGCGCCCAGATATGGCGGGTTCCCCATCACAAAGACTTCATGCCCTTCTTCCTTCGGACATACCTTTTGCCAATCCACTTGCAGAGCGTTCCCGCACTTGATCTTCGCCCCATCCTTCAGCGGCAATGATGCCGGAGCATTCCCAAAGGCCGCCTTGAACTCCAAGTTCATTTGGTGTTCAGCGAGCCAGAGCGCAAGGATGGCCACCTCATGAGCAAAGTCGTCCAACTCAATGCCATAGAACTGGCTGACGTGAATGCCGGGAAGGCGCAGGCTGCCCTGCTTGTCCAGCGCATCTAGCTCCCGGAAGACGGCCATTTCCAGCCGCCGCAGTTCTTTATACGCGATGATGAGGAAGTTTCCCGAGCCGCAGGCGGGGTCAAAGATGCGGAGCTTGTAAAGCCGCGCGAGGAGCTTTTTGAGCTTGGTCTCGCTGCCTTTGGCCTTCGACAGTTCCTCATAAAGATCATCCAGAAACAGGGGTTTGATGACCTTCATGATGTTTGGCACGGAGGTGTAGTGCATGCCCAGCTCAGCACGCTTTTCGTTATCCACCACGCCCTGGAACATGGAGCCGAAGATGTCGGGATTGATCTCCTTCCAGCTCTTGGTGCCCAGCTCGATGAGCTTCTGCCGGGACTTGGTGAAGAACTTCGGAATGGCAGAATGCCGGGCCGGTGTGTCATTGAAAAGGCCGCCGTTTACATACTTGAACTCGCGTAGGTGCTGGGGCGTCTTGGTGCGGGCTTTCGGCTCTGTATTCAGGTGCAGGAAGAGTTCTGCGAGGAAGCGGTCCAGATCAGAGCCATCCGCCTGAGTGTAGCCCTCTACGGCACTGGTGAATGACTTGTCTGGGAAGATACCTGTATCCTCCGCGAAGTAGCAGAACAGCAGACGCGTGAGGAAGACATTCAACGCATGACGATCCTCCTTGGTCTTCGGCGGATTGTCGGCACGGATCAAGTCATAGAGCTTTGCCATGTGCTCGGCGGCTTTGACATCTGCCTCAGCCTCGGCCTGAAACACGGTCTTCTCCATGCCCGCGAGCGGCAGGAAGAAGGTGTAGTGCTCATGAAGATCCTCGATGGGGAATTCCTCCGTCTCGCCCTTCTTGGTATCAAAAGCAGCCAGCGTCTTGAAATCCGTGGCGATCAGGAAGCGTGGCTTGCTGGCTTTGATCTTCGCATCCCCCTTTGCAGCAGCCAACGCCTGCGCGGGAGTCGCCGCTTTCAGCAAGTCGGCCTTCAGGGGCTCGAAGTAAATCTTGTCCTTCAAGAGAGAGCAGCCCGGTTTCTTCGCCATGTTGATGCTGCCGCCCTTTAACCGCGAGATGATCGACTTCGAGATGCCGAAACTGGCAAGGAAATCATAGATGAAGCTCTCAGGAACGAGCTTTCCCGAGAGCGTTGTGAGCGCATCGATAATTTCAGAGAGGTGGTGGCCTTTGGACATTCGTTATCTTTAACCGCATCTCCCTGTGCGTGTCACAATTTTTACCTTCGTAAGCCATCTTCTCGCGAAAAAAACCATTGCCAAAGCGAGGTCACTTCCGGCAAAATCCACCCTGATCGCTGCGGCATTTTCTCCTGAGTTCCAGGTGGGGCTTTCGGGAGACGAATCAACGGCGGGAAGCCTGCTCATGAAGTCGCCATGCCCTCCAACCGGGAGCGCGAAGCTTTCGAGTATGCCACACGCGTGTGCGGCAGGTTGCCGCGTTGTGTGCAGAAGTGCCGGGAGTGCGCCCACCTGAGCCGCTATGGCGTGGAGAAAAACTGCGGCGTCTCGCGGGACATGCTGGGTGACATTGAGGCGGGGGATACCGTGCCGACGCTGTTCTGGGCGGCGCGGATGGCCTACGGCATGGGGCTGACGCTGACCGAGTTTGTGGAGAAGCTGGAGGCGGGGGATGAGTAAAGTGGTCCGCACAGTCCCCTGTGCGGCATGGATCGAAGTCGTGACCTGAACCGCACAGAGGACTGTGCGGACCACTCTCAGGCCGTCGGAGATGTCCGACTAACGCTTTGGCGGGGGATGTGGTGAGATGGGCGGTGTTCCAACTGCCGACCGCGATGAAGCCGATTTTTGCTCCAACTGCCTCGTTTTCGCCTCCGGGGGCCTCTTTTTGGCCTGAAACGGAGCTTTTCTCCCGGAAAACGACGCCCCCATTCGTCGCGGGGGCCGCGCTGGACGCTCCGGG
>CALMTT010000468.1 GCA_937872615.1 uncultured Verrucomicrobiaceae bacterium
CTTCGCGCTTTCTGCAATGTATCTGTAATAGTCAGCGATCATCTTTTCGAAGAAAGCCTTTGACTCAGCATTACCTCCTGTCTTCTTTATGATGTCGTTCTCGATCAGACCAATAATCCTCATGCATTGGTTATAGAGCTCATCTTCAATCTTCTTTTTGTATTTCTGCAGACCATCATTGAAATGAGCGTATTTTGCGTTTTGCTCGATTCCGCTGAAGGTGCTCCGCGAGCTCCTGCGCTTCCTCCAGCCACTGGAGCTTGCTCGAGAGCGGAAGTAGCGCAGTGCGTTCGAGCTGGTCGCGCTCGTGGGCTTCCCAGCCGACAGGCCACTCGGCGTCGGGGATGGTAGGCAGGGGCGCGCCGGGATCGGGGGTGATCTCGACGGCGTGTTTCAGCCGCTCTCGAAGGGCTTGAACCTCCGACCGCTGCTCGGCAAGTTGTCGCGCAGTGTCGCTCGTTACCTCAATGGTCAGATCGCGGCTGGCGCTCAAGTTGTGCAACTGTTCGACAGTTGGGCGGGATGCCTGTCGCCGGCCGATTATCGCGAGTACGTCCTGCCATGGTCGCAATGGATCATCTCCGCGCTGCCCGCCGATGTGCCGGTCCATCACCGCCGGTGAACACCGCCGCGACGACGATCCACCCGATCGGCATCACGGCCCGCAAAGGCAAAAACAACACGCTCACCGCACTCGAAGGCGATGTGGGCAGCCCGTGGGCCATCGGTGGTCCCGCTGGCGGGCATCGCGCTGTCGAACCGGCACTTGGAACCATTGATGATTTTAAATGGCTCGTCGGCGAGGCCAAGAAACGCGGCCTGGAGATCGCGCTCGACTTTGCCATCAACTGCTCGCCCGATCATCCTTACGTCAAAGAGCATCCCGAGTGGTTTTACCAGCGTCCGGACGGCAGCATCCGCTACGCCGAAAATCCGCCGAAGAAGTATCAGGACATCTACCCGATCAATTTCCACTGCGACGACTGGAAGGCGCTTTGGAAGGAGCTCATCGACGTGGTGCAGTTCTGGGTCGATTGCGGCGTGAAGATCTTCCGCGTGGATAATCCGCACACCAAGCCCGTGGCCTTCTGGGAGGAGCTGATCGGCACCATCCAGCGCAAGGACCCCGACGTGCTCTTCCTCGCCGAGGCCTTCACGAAGCCGAAGATGATGCAGGTGCTTGGCAAAATCGGCTTCACGCAGAGCTACACCTACTTCACCTGGCGAGAGAGCCGTGCGGAGCTCGAAGAGTATGCCCGCGAGCTTTTCCACGGTGACATGCGCTGGTATTACCGCGCCAATTTCTGGCCCAACACCCCCGACATCCTGCCGGGCCACCTGCAAAACGCCGGCCCGCAGATGTTCCGCATCCGCGCCGCGCTCGCCGCCACTATGTCGAGCACCTGGGGCATGTACACCGGCTACGAACTGGGCGAGAACGAGCCCTATCCCGGCAAGGAGGAATACAATCACAGCGAGAAGTACCAGCTCGTGGAGCGGGACTACAACAAGCCCGGCAATATCAACGGCTTCATCCGCAAGCTGAACCTCATCCGTCGCGACAACGCCGCGCTGCATCTCTACGACAACCTGCGCTTCCACGCGGCCGATCACAGCCAGATCATCAGCTACAGCAAGGCCACGCCGGACTTCAGCAACCGCATCCTTTGCTTTATCAATCTCGATCCGAAGCAAACGGCCGCCAGCATGGTGCATGTCGATCTCGCCGCGCTCGGCCTCGACGCGTCAAAGCCCTTCAAAGTCATCGACCTCCTCCACGGCGGTGCTTACGACTGGAATGGTGCTCACAACTACGTCGAGCTGAAGCCCGACGGGGTGTCGATGCATGTCTTCCGCGTGGAGCAGGCGTGACGCTCACTCCTTCGTGATGGTCTCGTCGAGGTTCAGCAGCACGCGGGCCACGGCGACCATCGGCGGGATCGCATCCTTGCGGGTGCTTTGACGCTTGGCGAGAGCGTCCAGGGCTTGCAGTTCCTTCGTCGTGGGTTCGCGATTCGTGCAGAGTCGAAAGCCAAAGGCGATGCCGCCTTCCTTTTCCATGCGGGCGGCGAGGGCTTGAGCGGCCTCCATGCTCATCGTTTCATTCAGGGTCATGAGCGCCTGCATCGGCGTGTTGCTGCGGGAACGGCGAATGCAGGAGCTTTCGCCGTTTGGCACATCGAAGGTGCTCAAGAACGGATACGGCGTGCTGCGGCGACGGAAGACATACACCGCGCGGCGATACTTCTGCGCGTCCGCCTCCACATGCCAGGGGAAGGGCGCATAGCTCGCAGGCTTCTCAAACAAGTGCTGCGGTGCGGGCGGCATCACGCCGCGGCCTCCCACGGCCGGGTTCAGCAGGCCGCTGACGGCGAGCTGGATGTCGCGCACGACTTCACCCTCGACGCGGAAACGAGGACCACGAGCGAGCAGGCGATTGAAAGGATCGCGTTCGAGCAATTCGGGGGTCACCACACTGCTCTGCTGATACGTTTCACTCGAAACGATAAGGCGCAGGAGCTTTTTGAGGCTCCAGCCATTCTCCATGAAGTCAGCGGCGAGCCAATCGAGCAGCTCCGGATGCGTGGGCTTGCTGCCTTGGGTGCCAAAATCCTCCGGTGTGTCCACCAAGCCGGTGCCGAACAGCGCCTGCCACACGCGATTCACGAACGCACGTGCCGTGGTGGGCGATTGATTGCTCGCGAGCCACTTCGCGAAGGTGAGGCGAGAGCCGTCCGCGTTCTTCGGAAGTGGATTCAGCACGGCGGGCACACCAGGGCTCACGCGATCACCGGGCTTGGTGAAATCACCGCGCTTCAGCGTCGCAGTCATGCGCGGTTGCTCGCGAGCATCGAGCACGAGAGTTGTCGCGCCTTCGGGATGCTGCTTCCACGCGGCTTCGATCTCATCGTTGATGCTTTTCCATTCCGGCACGGTGGTGCGGAAGACGGCAAACTCGGCCTTCTTGCCATACAACGGGTCCGCCTCGGCCTCCGCGGCATCGGTGGCGCTGATGCGGTAACGACCGAGGTTCATCGTTTGCAGGTCATCGCTGTTCCAGCCGCCGTGTTTCATGCTCAGGCCGATGGTGAGGCCAGAGTCCGGTTTCACCTCGATGGGCTTCTCCAGCACGAAAACGGCATTGCGCGGCACGTTGCGGCGTCCGGGGCCGGCGTCGATGCCCCACGCGGTTTTGTCATCGCCATCAATGGCGTAGGCGATGGGGCCGGTGACGCGTTTGTCCTTCGTCGCATCTTGATCGCGGGCAAAAGCATCCAGCGGCGTGTTCTCCGGCTCGCCGAAGTCCGCGGTGGCTTTGACAAACTTCAGCTTCGTGTCCTTGCCGTCGATCTTCATCGTCACGTTGAACTCGGTGAGCGCCGCGGTGCCCTTTTGCGATCGGCCGGGGCCATACGCGGGCAGGTTGGGATCATTCATGAGTTCCAGGCGGAAGGCGCGGATCGTCACCGGCTTGTCGAGCACGACATTGAACTTCACCTCGCTCTTCGTCGGCGCGTAACCCTGCGCCAAAATGCTGCCATCGGGCTGGCGCAGGGCTTTTTCACCACCGCTGGGATCGTCTTCAAACTTCAGCGTCGTCCAGTTCGGGTGTTTGATGGACTTTTTCCATGCTTCCAGCTTTTGCGGCCAGTCGGTGTGCTCGTGCTTGAGCTTGTTTTCCAGCTCTGTCACGCGTTGCAGCACCTGCGAGCGTGCCATCTGCTCGGACGGCGTGTAAACCACGCGCCAGGGCTCGTTGTCGTTGTTCAGGAAGGCGAACATCCGGTAATACTCCTCCTGCGAGATGGGATCGTATTTGTGGTTGTGGCACTGGGTGCAGCCGATGGTGAGGCCGAGGATGCTCTTTCCGATGGTGTCCATGCGGTCGAACATCGCCTCCATGCGGAACTGCTCGGGATCGACGCCGCCTTCCTCGTTGATCATCGAGTTTCGCAGGAAGCCCGTGGCCACGATTTGATCCTGCGTGGCATTTGGAAGCTGATCACCGGCGATCTGCTCGATGATGAACTGGTTGTAAGGCATGTCTTTGTTGAAGGCATTGATCACCCAGTCCCGATAAAACCAGATGAAGCGCATCGGGTCTTTCTCATAGCCGTTCGAGTCCGCGTAATGCGCGGCATCCAGCCAATGACGTGCCCAGCGTTCGCCGAAGTGCGGTGATTGGAGCAGACGATCCGTCGGATCAGTCTGATCGGACGGATCAGGCGGCAGCCCGACGATATCGAGATACAAACGACGCCGCAAAACTTCCGCCGGAGCCTTCGGAGAGGGTTTGAGGCCTTCTTTTTCCAGCCGAGCGCGGATGAAGGCATCGATGGGGTTGACCGGAGTTCCAGGTTTCGAGTTTCTGGTTTCAAGTGCTGCCGGGATGCCGCCCGAACCTGAAACTTGAAACTTGAAACTCGGAACCGGTGCCTTCACCGGCGGCTTGAAGGCCCAGTGATCGGTTTTCTGCTCCAGCTTCACACTCGCGCTGTCCGGCCATGCGGCACCTTCATCGATCCATCGGCGGATGACTGCGATCTGTTCCGCGGAGAGAGGATCGCCTTTGCGTGGCATGCGCATCTTCGGGTTCTTGCCTTCGATGGCATGCACGAGGCGTGAATCGGCACTTTTGCCGGGCAGGATGGCCGTGCCGAAATCGCCCCCTTTCATCGCGCTGGGCTTGTGATCGAGGCGGAAGGCAGCCTCCTGCTTGTGCGAGCCATGACAGGCATAGCAGTGCTCTTTGAAAAGAGGCTGCACATCACGGACAAAATCTACCGGAGCCGCGGCGAGCGTCGTGGAGAGAAAAAGCAGGCTGAATCGCATGTTGCAGGGGATACGTCGGCAGGTCCCGCATTCCCAATCACACCGCATGGAAAATCCGCTGATGACGCCGCGGGCCGCGTGTGGTTCAATCTGCCGCCATGAAGCCCCTTTTTCTCCTCGCCCTGACCATCGCCCTCACCTCCTGCGCCAGCACGATGAACAGCCACCGCATGAAGGCCGCTCAGCGGAAGATGCTCGATACCCACAAACTGCAGCAAGCTGGCCAGTGGGATGAAGCCCTCGCGATGGCGGAGCGCATGCAGTCCAGCGTCTCCAAGTCCGTTGCCGCCATTCCAGTTCAAAAATCCGCCTCGGGCGCGGAAGTTGATCTGCGGCCGTTTTTGACCGCCTGGGAAAATGGCCCGCTGGCGGATCTGAAGAGCGCTCTCGCGAAGAAAGACAACAAGCGCTCCGTCGCTGCCTTTCACGCGCTGCGCCAGCAGTGCATGGCGTGCCATTCGGCGTTGGGCAAAGTGCCAGCGGTGCAGGTCAGTGATTTCTGAAGCGCTAAAAGTGGGGCCAGGAATGGCCCCGATATTCTTCTTTATCGCAGCGTGACGAAGTCGTTGTGATTGAGCAAGGCTTGCAAGAAGAGCGGGCGGTTGTTCTTCATCGCGGTGAAGGCTTCGAGGCTGACTTGCTGCTCCTTTTCCGTCGGGGCACGATTGAGGATGGTCTGGAAGGCGCGGCGGATGAAGTCGGTGGGAGCATCGGCGCGAAGTTTTTCGGCGAGGGCATCGGCGGTGGCGCGGCTGAGCTGGCTGTTGGTCAAGGCGAGGGCTTGTTGAGGGACGACGCTTTCATTGCGGCGGTAGCATTCGAGGACGTTGGCGTTGTCGAAGGCACCGAGGAAGCGGTGCTCGGTGTCGGGCGTCTGGATGAAGTAGAGGCTGCGGCGCGGGAGGCTTTCGGCCTTGTCGGGATCGAGACTGGGGCCGCCGAGGGTGAGGTCGAGTTTACCACCGAGAGCAAGCAGGGCATCGCGGACGGACTGGGATTCGAGACGGCGCGGGTTCATGCGCCAGAGGAAGGCGTTGTCAGGATCGGTGGCGAGCGTGTGAGCATCGGCGGCGGCATTGCTGGAGCTGCGACGATACAAATCACTGAGGACGATCT
>CALMTT010000469.1 GCA_937872615.1 uncultured Verrucomicrobiaceae bacterium
CGGACAGGGTGAGGTACTCGCCGTTCGCCGGCCGGCCGTCCGCGTCCAGGAGGTCCACGCACCACACCTCCTCGTCGTAGCCCTCCAGCCGGTGCACGAGCACCCGGCCGGAGGTGAGCCGGTCCAGGACCTCGCGGAGGAAGGCGCCCAGGTCGTCGGCGAGGACGTAGCGGTCCGTCTCGTCCCGACCGAACGTGATGATCTGTCCCACCGCGCCCTCGGGGCCGGGCGCCAGGTCCACCCCGACATGGTTCCCACCACCGTCGGAGAACAGTGGCAGCCAGCCCGCGTCCAGGTACCGCCGGGCGATCGCGCCGTCCGGGTGGGACGCCAGGGGGAGCAGGTCGGTGAGCTCCGGCGCGTCCGCCGTGACCGCGGTGAGCATCGCGTGCGTCCGGACGACCGTCGCCAGCGGCTCGAAGACGACGCCGAGGACGGCTCCGTGCCAGTTTTGCGTCATCACGCCGCTGCCAAAGGCCAGCGTGCCGAGCATCGCCGCCCATTGCCGACCTGCGGGCGGCCGCTCGACTTCGCCGGAGGACGATGGAGCCGTGACGAGCGTGACCGATTTCTCCGCGAGGCTTTGGCTGAAAACCACCCAGCCCAGCGCCACGAGCAAGATCTTCCACCAATCCGCCGGAAACAGCACCAGCGTGGCCGCGAAGGCGATGCCGACGATCCCATTCGCGAGCATCCACCACAGCCGCGCTTTCGCTTTGAGCAGGTTTTCGAGTCCTTGCGGCCAAGTGAGCGTCATCCACAGCGCAGAGCCCTCCGAAGCCAGCGAGCGCGGTCCGAGCACGAGCAGAAAGTAGGTGCCGCAGATCACGCCAAAGCCGCAAATGCCATTCCAGTAGCCCGCGGCCATCTCCGCGAGCCCGCGCAGGTTGAAGGCCTGCATCGCGCCGATGGTCAGCGGGATTAAAATGGCCTGCACCACCGCGCCTTTGTCCCGCCAGAACCATAGTAGCTCCTTTCGATACAGCGGATGGCGGGCTAGCAGTCCATTCCCAGTTGCCTGCAAGGTCCGCGGAGCCGCGGTGGCAGCCGCATTGCTGGCCTGCATGCCGATTTGCGTGCCCCACCACGATACCATGACCGCCGCGGCGAGCATCAACAAGGACAGCACCAGCACCACGATCACCGCCTGCCACAGCACCGGCTGCGATGACCACCCGCTGAGCACGAACCTCGCAGGCCATGAAGGCAACCACCCGCCCAGCGGCATCGTCACATGCAGCAGCGCCCGTTTGATCATCGGCATGCTGAACATGAACAACGGCAGCATCATCAGGCAGTAGCCCGCCCATGACATGAGCCCCAGCGCCGCTCCGCGAGTGCGTGATGGCAGCCGCAGCAGCGCGGCAATCTCCAGCCCTTTGTGCAAACACGACGCCGCGAGTGCCAGCACCACGCCCACGAGCACCGCCCCTGCCATTACCGTGAAACTGAAGCCATGCGCCGAGCTCCACACCACGACCCAGAAGATCGGTGCGCCCCAGTAGATCGGATTGGTCATGAAGGCGGCCAGCATCTCCGCGGAAAACGCCGCCACCGGCCGCACCGGATGACTCGCCAGCCATTCCCACATCGGATGTCTTCGCCGTTGGAAATCCATCTCCAGCCCCTCGCCCTGAAACACCAGCATCAAAAACCACCACAGGAACATCACGCCGATAAAAGGCCACATCGAGGCCGGAAGCTCATCAGGCCGCTTCAGCGTGATTTTCACGGCGTCGGACTCGCTGATGAATCCTGCCCGCCCATGCTTTTGCGCATGTTCGAGCACCTTCGCACGCTGCGACTCCTTTGTGCCGCCGAATTCGCGACTGCGAAATCGGCCACTGTGCTCCGCGACCCTGTGCATCCAGTCTTCCGGCGTCGCTGGTGGATCGTATTTGGGATCGAGGTAGCGCCTCGCATAATCCGGCACCACCAGCATGCCCTTGGCCTCATGCTCCATCATCTGTGCGTGGCTCAGCGTCTGCACCATGGTGAAACCCAGTCCTACATGCACCCCGGCGGTGAGCATAATCATCAGGAACACGCCGATGCCCGCGAGTGGGTTCGACTCGCTGCCGGTTTTGCGCTTCATCATCTGCGCCTGCCGCTTTCTCCGGCCGCTGGCACGCTGCCGCGCCGCACGCCAGAGGCTGCGCAGCACCCGGCCATTGGGTGTCGGAGATGGTTTGGTGTCCGACATCATGACGCGTCTGCTTTCGTCAGTTCGATGAAGACTTCCTCCAGCGGTCTGCCACCACAGATCTCGGCCAGCGTGCCGGTTTTCACCAGCTTCCCGCTGCGAATGACCGCCGCGTGACTGCACAGCCGCTCCACCTGATCCATCAAATGGGTCGAAAACACGATCGTCTTCCCCGCCGCGGCCTGTTCGCGCATCAAATCGAAAAACAAGCGTGTCGATTCCACATCGAGGCCGTTCGTTGGCTCATCGAGAATCAAGAGCGTCGGGTCATGCAGCATTGCCAGCAGCAGTCCGAGCTTCTTCTTCATGCCGCGGGAGTAGTCGTCCGCATACTGGTTCATCGCCTCCGCCATGCCCAGCCGTGCAATCAACGGCACCAGCCGCAGCAGCGCGGCGTCCACATCCAGGCCATGCATGCCCGCGCTGAGCTCCAGCACCTCGCGACCGCTCAAATACGAGTAAAACACCGGCTCGTCCGGCAGAAAGCCCACCAACCGCTTCGCCCCCACGCGATCCTCGAAGCAGTCCAGGCCCGCGATGCTCATCTGGCCACTCGTGGCCTTCAAAATGCCCATCAGCAGCCGGAACAGCGTCGTCTTCCCTGCCCCGTTCGGCCCCAGCAGCCCGCTGATCTGCCCTCGCGGCAGCGACCACGTAACGTCATGCAGCGCCACTTTATCGCCAAACGACTTCGAGACGTTTTCCATCTTCACCAACAGCTCCGGCGGCAGCGTTTCAGATTCCATGCTCATGGGCCGCGATGCTGACCGGGCCAAGCCGGGCGGCAAATGCTTTGTAGGGCATTGCTCAAACCCGAATTGCATCTTTCTCGCGACCCGGTTATGAATCCAGCATGACTACAGTCTCGCTATCCCTGCCCGATCATCTCGTGGCCCGGCTTGATCACGCGGCCAAGGCACGCAAAAAGTCCCGCAAGGCCTTCGTCCGCGAGGTGCTCGTGAAAAGCGTTCCTTCCATCTCTCCATCCAAGGCCCCCAGCCTGCTTGAACGCACCCGCAACCTGTGCGGCGTAGGTCAGAGCGGCATGCGGGACCTTTCCTCGAATCCGGCCCATCTGAGCGACTTTGGCGCATGAACGGACCTGTCATCGCGGACGCCGGTCCTCTCGTGGCTTACCTGGATCGCAGCGATCAGCATCACGAATGGGCCGTGGCGACGTTTGCTCAATTGACCGCTCCACTCCTGACCTGTGAGGCTGTGATGGCTGAGGCCTGGCATCTGCTCCGCCGTGGCCGGATCAATCCAGACCACCTGCTTGCCTTGGTGAAGCAGGGTGCCCTGACGGTTCAATTCGATTTCAGCTCGGAAATCGACGCCGTGCGAATCCTCATCCAACGCTACACCAATGTGCCGATGTCGCTCGCGGATGCATGTCTCGTGCGAATGAGCGAGTTGCATGAGGCTTCACGCGTCATGACCGTGGATAGCGACTTCATCGTCTATCGAAGACATGGCCGAAGAACCATCCCGCTGCTGAGTCCATTCTCTGCCGCCTGATCCCGGAGACGGTTTTCAGGCGAAACTTTGGGATGAGTTCCGTGCAGTTGTGCTATCTTGCGGCTTTCCAGCCTTGAACACCGACCTCGCCAAACCCCAGCCTCGCTTTGAAGACCTTCGTGGAATCCTGCACTATGTGCCTCAGTTCCGACAGAAGGTCTTCGTGATCGCTTTTGATGGTGCGCTGATGATGCAGCCGGGCTTTGCCAGCCTGCTGCAGGATGTGGCGGTGCTGCAATCGCTGAACATTGAGGTCGTGCTCGTTTTTGGAGCTCGTGCGCAGGTGCGTGCGCTCGCCATGAAGCGCGGGATCACGCTTTACAATGACGACGGCATGGGCCGCACCGACGCGGCTGGCATCGAAATCGCGACAGATGCCATCATGCGGCAGTGCAGCGACCTCGCAGCGGAACTCACGGCGCTCGAAATGCCCGTGGCAGTCTCCAACGCGCTCGCGGTGCATCCGGCGGGCGTGATTGACGGCGTTGATCTCGAGTTCACCGGCCGCATCGAGCGGGTCGATGAGGAAAGCCTGCGGGCATTGCTCAAAGCCGACATCATCCCCATTCTGCCTCCGCTTGGCTATGACGGCAAAGGCGCCACGCTGCGGCTGAACTCCGACGCAGTGGCTGTCGAGGTCGCCATCGCGCTTCAAGCCGCGAAAGTCATCTTCGTGGCCGAAAGCGGCCTCACCGGCTCCGATGGCACACGTCTCGCGCAGCTCTCCGTGGCTGAGGCGAAGGAGATGTACAAGAAAAAGGACCCGAAGCACGATGTGAGCCTGCTTTCGAAGCTGCGCTACGCCTCGCTCGCCTGCCAGGAAGGTGTGCCGCGTGTGCACATCGTCGATGGCACGCTCGATGAGGCCCTGCTCGCCGAGTTATTCTCCAATGAAGGCGTCGGCACCATGGTCCATGCCGATGACTACCAGCAGATCCGCAAAGCCCGCACCAGCGATGTGCCGGCGCTGCTTTCCATGATGCAGCAAAGCGTGGACGATGCCGCGCTCGTGCCGCGGAGCCGCGATCAGATCCAATCGCGGATCAAAGACTTCTTCGTCCTCGAACTCGATGGTCATCCCATCGGCTCGGTCGCCGTGCATTCGTATGAGGAAGAAGGCCGCAGGATCGCCGAGCTGGCCTGCCTCTTCGTCAAACGCAGCCACAAGAACAAAAGCCACGGCCGGAAACTCGTCGCCTTCGCCGAGGAAACGGCGAGACAACGCGGCTGCGAGGTCATCGTGGCCCTCAGCACGCAGGCCTTCCGCTTCTTCGAGGAAAAGATGGGCTACACCGTCACCACGCCGGATGCGCTTCCCGCCTCTCGTCGCGAAAAATATGACAAGAGCGGTCGGAACTCGAAGGTCCTCGTGAAGGCTCTGAAGTAGGTTGTTTCAAGTTTCTCGTTTCAAGTTTCAGGAGGCTCTCCACTTGAAACTAGAAACTTGGAACCTGAAACCTATCCCATCTGCGCAATGATCTGCGCGGCGACGATGCGCAGCAGCATCGTCAGCGGATACACCGTGGCGTAGGCCACCGAGGGCGCGTCCGACTTGCAGACTGCATTCGCGAACGCCAGCGCCGGCGGATCAGTCATGCTGCCAGCCAGCAAGCCGCTGATAGCGGTGAAGTTCAGTTTCAGGAACGCCCGCGCTACAATGCCGACAATCAGAATTGGAATCACCGTGATCGCAAACCCGCCGCCGAGCCAGACCAAGCCTTCCTGCGTGAATACCTTCTCAAAGAAATGTTCGCCCGCTTTGACGCCGACGCAGGCCAGGAACAGTACGATGCCCAGTTCGCGAAACGCGAGATTCGCGTTCCCTGGCATATACCAAACCAATGGTCCGATGCGGCCAACGCGACTGAGAATGATCGCCACCACCAGCGGCCCGCCGGCAATACCCAATTTGACCGGCACCGGAATGCCCGAGAAGTGGAACGGCACCATGCCGAGCAAGACACCAAGCGCGATGCCGAGGAAGATCGGAATGAAGTTGGTTTCATTCAAGGCGTGAACCGAGTTGCCCAGTTCTTTCGTCGCCTTGGCAATGGCTTCCTCTTCGCCCACGAGCTGTACCGTGTCGCCGAACTGCAACGCCAGTTCCGGCAGCGCCGTCATCTCGATTTCCGTCCGCGACACACGCGTGACAGTCACGCTGTAGCGCTCGTCCAACTCCAGTTGATCAATGGTTTTGCCCAACACCGCCTTGTGCGTGACGACAATCTTCCGTGTCACCACGCGCCCGGGTGCTTTGGACAGATTGACATCGCTCTCCACGCCGACAATGACGCGGAACTTCTCCAGATTTTTCTTCGAACCCACGGCGAGGATGATGTCGCCTTGGTGCAAGATCGTCTGGTCCGTGGCGGTTTGCACTTCGGGCGCTCCGAGCCGCTTGATACGCGACACCACCACGCTGATTTCCTTCCGCCCCGGAATGTCGCCGATGGCCAACCCCTCCAGATTGGAATTCTTGACGAGAATGTTCATTCGCTCGACGGGATCAACGCCCTTGCGTTGCTCCTTGCGATACGCGTCCGCCTCCTGCTCCGGGTTGATGCGGAAACCAAACCGCAGCAACAGCAGCGTGAGGATGATGCCAAACACGCCGCCCGGATAGGCCACCGCGTAAGCCAGCGACGGCAAGGTGGCTTTGTCCGCGAACGCTTCCCCCAGCGACTTGAGCGTTTGCTGAGTCGCGCCGAGAGAGGGCGTGTTCGTCGTCGCCCCCGAGAACAACCCCAGCGACGCGATCAGATCAATGCCCAGGAATTTATTCACGAACACCAGCGTGGTGACGATGCCCAGCAACACGACGCTGAGTGCCAGCACGTTTAGCTTCAACCCCTGCTTTCGCAGCGAGGCAAAGAAGCCCGGTCCGAGCTGCAGACCGATGGTGAACACAAACAAGATCAACCCAAATTCCCGAACGAATTCGAGAATTTCCTTTTCAATGTGAAAGCCGAAGTGCCCCAGGATGATCCCCGCAAACAAAACGCCCGCGATCCCCAAGCCCACCCCCCGCACTTTCACACTCGCAAACAACAGCCCAAGCGCTCCCGTCAACGTCAACACCAACACCGCCCAGGCAACCGGATTCAGTTCCGACATTTTCGTTATCCATTCCATAGTTCAAGTTGGCTCAATGGAGCCACTTCAAAGATAAGAGAAACGGGAGAAGCGACCTCGCCGTTTTTTGCGATTCATTCACCGCAAGTAATGGTTATCCGCTTTAGTTAGAAATTTGAATCTCGCCCCGCAAGTAATGCACAGCACGCCCGCCGATCTTGACCCGCTCGCCCGCCAACTCACACAACAGTTCGCCGCCACGCGCTGATACCTGACGCGCGAACATACGAGTCTTGCCCAATCGCTCCGCCCAGAACGGAATCAAAGTGCAATGCGCCGAGCCCGTCACCGGATCTTCATCCACGCCCGCGCCCGGCGCGAAGAAACGCGACACGAAATCGCAATCTGCTCCCGGCGCAGTGGCAATGATGCCAAGACAATTGAGCGACTTAAGCAGGGCGAAGTCGGGCTTCAGTTCGCGCACTTCAGATTCATGGTCGAAGACCGCCAGATAATCGCGGGCTTTGAAGACCTCCTTCGGCTTTGCCCCCAGCCCGCGCAGCAAAGCTTCGGGCGCGATGCTTGGTGCCGGCGGACGCGATGGAAAATCCAGCGTCAGCAAATCCTGGTCGCGTGTCACTGCGAGCAAGCCGCTACGAGAATGAAAGCAGGCTTGGTTACCGCGGAGGCCGCGTTCGTGAAACAACACCGAGGCCGCCGCAAGCGTCGCGTGGTAGGCCTCACGGGCGAGCGCCGCGTTGGCCCGCTCGGCGGCGCTGCGCTGAGCCCGTTCGCCGTACCAGAAGATGCTCAAGATGATCGACGAGGCCAGGAGCATCGTGACGACCGCCACCGTCGCCGCGACGAGCGACCGATGGCGGCGCACGAAGGTGCGGGCTTGGTAGATCGCCGTGGGCGGACGGGCCTGAATCGGCTCGTGGCGGAGCCAGCGGCGCAGATCGGCGGCGAGAAGCGCGGCGTCGGCATGATGTTCCAGGACTACGCGCTGTTTCCCCATCTCACGGTCGCGCGCAACGTCGGCTTCGGCCTCGGCCGCCGGCCGCCCGCGGAAGCGCAGGCACGCGTGGCCGCCATGCTCGATCTCGTCGGGCTCTCGGGCCAGGCGGATGCGTATCCGCACGAGCTCTCCGGCGGGCAGCAGCAGCGGGTGGCGCTGGCCCGCGCGCTGGTGATGAACCCGCGGCTCCTCCTGGCCGACGAGCCGACGGGGAACCTGGACCACCGGACGGGCAACGCCATCCACGACCTGGTCATGGAGCTGAACCGCGAGCGCGGCATGACCATGGTGGTGGTGACCCACAACGAGGACCTGGCGATGCGCCTGCCGCGGCGCGTGCTGATGCTCGACGGCCGGGTCGTGGACGCCCCGCGCGCTGTGCCGCCGTCGGGTCGGACCCCGGACCAAGCCGCCCTGGCCACGGAGGGGGCGTCTTGAGCCACTCGTTTCTTGCGCGCTGCCGCAGGGCCGCGCTGTCTATGAACGGCGCTTCGCTGCGCTACGCGCTATCGATGAACGGCGCTTCGCTGCGCTACGCGCTCTTCCTCCTCATTGCCCTCACCGCTCTCGTTGCCTGGCCCCTCGCCGCTCACGCCGAGGACGATCTCGCAGGCAAGAAGGTCGCCGCGGTGCGCTTCCGTGGCAACCGCAAGGCCGAGGCCGAGGCCATCCAGCTCAACCTCTCGCTGACCAAGGGCGAGGGCTTCGACGCCCAGCGGCTGCGCGACGACATCCGCGCCGTCTGGAAGATGGGCTACTTCGACGACGTGAAGGTCGAGCTGGAGGACGAGGACGACGGCCTGGTGCTCACCTACGTCCTGCGCGAGAAGCCCAGCATCCGCAAGATCTACGTCGCCGGCAACTCCGAGGTGGGCCTCGACAAGATCAACGAAGTCCTCGACCTGAAGAAGGACACCATCTACGACCCCGCCAAGGTCAAGCGCAACGCCGAGAAGATCCACGACCTCTACGTCGAGAAGGGCTTCTACCTGGCGGACGTGCGCAGCGAGACCAAGACCCACTCGCCGACCCAGGTGGACATCTACTTCATCGTCGACGAGCGCGCCAAGGTCGAGGTCCGCCAGGTGCGCTTCCTCGGCAACCGCATCGCCTCGCAGGAGGACCTGCGCAACGCCATCCAGACGCAGGAGGGCGGCTGGCTCTCGTTCCTCACGTCGAGCGGGACCTATCGCGAGGACGCCTTCGACCGCGACCTCCTGATGCTGACGGGCTTCTACTACGACAAGGGCTACGTCAACGTCAAGATCGGCAAGCCGCAGATCGAGCTCTCGGCGGACAAGCACTACCTCTACATCACCATCCCCGTCGAAGAGGGCGAGGTCCACACCATCGGGAAGCTCGACTTCAAGGGCGAGCTCCTCGACACCCGCGAGGGGATGCTCTCGCGCCTCTCGGTGCGCCAGGGCGAGCGCTTCTCGCGCACCAAGCTGGCGAACGACATCCAGCGGGTCACGGATCTATATAAAGATCGCGGCTGGGCCTACGTGAACGTCACCCCGCTGACGGCGGTGAACCCGGACCGGACGGTGGATCTGACGCTCGACATCCAGACCGGCAAGAAGGTCTACTTCGAGCGCATCAACATCCGCGGCAACTCCAAGACCCGCGACAAGGTCATCCGCCGCGAGCTCAAGGTCGCCGAGGGCGAGCTCTTCCACCAGACGCTGATGGACGCCTCGAAGAAGCGCGTGCAGGCGCTGGGCTTCTTCGAGAAGGTCGAGCTCAGCACCAAGCGCGGCAGCTCCGACGAGCGCATCGTCGTCAACATCGAGGTCACGGAGCGCCCGACGGGGACCTTCCAGATCGGCGCGGGCTTCTCGTCCATCGAGAACTTCATCGGGCAGGCGCAGGTCGCCCAGAACAACCTCTTCGGGCGCGGGACGACGCTGCAGCTGCAGGCGCAGATCTCGTCGCTGCGGCAGCTCTTCTCACTGCGCTACCTGGACCCCTACTTCCTCGACACCAACATCACCTTCGCCTTCAGCGGCTACAACCAGCTGCTCTACTTCCCGTCGTTCAACCGGACCACCCGCGGCGGGGACCTGACCTGGGGCTACCTCTTCGGCGACTACGTGCGCCTCTACGGGACGTACAAGCTGGAGTGGGTCAACATCGCCGCCAACACCGGCGGCCTCGCCATCCCCGGCGCCAACTTCGTCACCAGCCAGGTGGCGCAGAACGTCCTCGCCAACCTCTACCGGCGCGGCTGGACCTCGGGCATCCGCCTGTGGATGAACTTCGACTCGCGCAACGACCGCCTCTTCCCGACGCGCGGTCAGTTCCACTCGCTCTCTGTCGAGGTCGCCGACAAGTACATCGCCTCGGAGATCGACTACGTCCGCGTCACCGGCACGGCGCAGTTCTACCGGCCCATCATCGGCCCCTTCATCTTCCGCCTGCGCGCCGACACCGGGCTCGTCTGGTCGCGCAACCCCGAGGGCGTGCCGATCTACGAGCGCTACTTCCTGGGCGGCATCCAGACGGTGCGCGGCTTCCGCCTCTTCTCCCTCGGGCCGCGCATCCAGGTGCTGAACGAGCAGAACCCCTACGCGTTCACGCAGCCCTTCACCATCGGCGCCAACTGGCAGGTGATGGTGAACAGCGAGATCGAGTTCCTGATCCTGCCGGCCGTGCAGATCAAGGGCGTGGTGTTCTTCGACATGGGCAACGGGTACAACCTGGAGCAGCGCTACTGCCCCAGCCAGGCGGCGGCCGCCGCGGTCGAGAAGGTCTTCGACCCCTGCGAGCACTACCCGACCTTCCAGAACCTGCGCTACAGCGTCGGCTTCGGGTTCCGCTGGTTCTCGCCCATCGGCCCCCTGCGCTTCGAGTGGGGCATCCCGCTCAAGCGCTACGCGGGCGAAGACCCCATCGTCTTCGAGTTCACCATCGGCAACTTCTTCTAGGCGGTGGTGACGCATGAAGGTCCGGCACATCCGCGTCCGATCCTTCCGCAACTTCGTCGATTTCAACCTGTCCTTCATTGACGCGACGTTGGGTCGAGTTCGGCCGATCACGCTCTTGGTCGGCGCCAATGGCTCGGGGAAGACCACGCTCTTCTCCATCATCGAAGGTCTCCTCAGCTTCGCGGTCGAGGTCCACGAGGACACGCCCATCACCA
The DNA here is from genome assembly GCA_937872615.1 of uncultured Verrucomicrobiaceae bacterium. Taxonomy (GTDB): domain Bacteria; phylum Verrucomicrobiota; class Verrucomicrobiia; order Verrucomicrobiales; family Verrucomicrobiaceae; genus Prosthecobacter. The sequence continues at coordinate 10,954 of CALMTT010000469.1, forward strand.
AGGAGATCCGCGCGTCCGGT
>CALMTT010000470.1 GCA_937872615.1 uncultured Verrucomicrobiaceae bacterium
AAGGTGGAGGCGGGGGCAGCCGGGGCGCACTACCTTGACGCGACCGACGCCGCCATACAATCGAGAGGGGTTTCATCGCGTTGTCCAAGCCCGAGCCGAATGGCTCGCCAATCCCATGCAAACCGATCATATTCAACCCGCAGTGACAGTTCCCATGAAGAAACCGAACGACAAACCGAAAGGCCACAAGGCCGTCCAGCCGAAGCCGACCGACTACAACGAAGTCCTGGCTGGGGTGGTCGAGTTGCTCGACGCGGCCCGGCGCGCCTCGGCACGGGTGGTGAACTCGTTGATGACGGCGACGTATTGGGAGATTGGCCGGCGGATTGTGGAGCATGAGCAAGCGGGTGCGAAGCGCGCGGGATACGGCGAGGCATTACTCGAAGGTTTGTCCCGCGACCTCACGCGAAGATTCGGGCGCGGATTCGGGATCATCCAGCTTCGCACCATGCGGCAATTCTACGTGACGCATGCGCTTACGGATAAAATCCAACCGGTGATTGGAGAATCTCCGATTCGTCAATCACTGATTGACGAATCCGCCAAGAGCCTGAGGATTGCCCCAATTGGCCAATCAGCGATTGACGAATTCAGCCATCCCCACTCGGCCACGGGGTCGTTCGTTCTTGAACGCCTCGGTCGGATTGCTCAGGCATTTCCGCTGCCGTGGACGCATTACGTCCGCCTCCTGCGCGTTCGGAACGCGTTGGCTCGCGAATTCTACACACGTGAGGCTTTGGCGGGTGGCTGGTCGGTGCGTCAGCTTGACCGGCAGATCAACGCGCAGTTTTACGAGCGCGCTGCGCTGTCGAAGAACAAGTCGGCCATGCTGCTCAAGGGTGAAAGACCAAGGCCGAGCGATGCTGTCTCCGCCGACGAGGAAATCCGCAACCCGCTGGTGCTGGAATTCCTGAACCTGAAGGACGAATACTCCGAGAGCGACTTGGAGGCAGCCCTGATTCGACACCTCGAAGCATTCCTGCTCGAACTCGGTGATGATTTCGCGTTCGTCGCCCGGCAGCGCCGACTGCGCATCGGCCACGAATGGTTTCGCGTGGACCTCCTGTTCTTCCACCGCCGACTGCGCTGCCTGGTCATCATTGACCTGAAGATCGGCGGACTCGTCCATGCCGACGTGGGGCAAATGAACCTTTACTGCAACTACGCACGCGAACACTGGATGAAGCCCGGCGAACATCCGCCGGTGGGGTTGATTCTCTGCACGGACAAGGATGACGCGCTCGCTCGCTATGCGATGGACGGTTTGGGAAGCAAGATGCTCGTCCGGGAATACCTGACGGCGTTGCCGAAGGAATCCGCCCTGGCGGCGGAACTCGCCCGGACACGCGATTTGCTGGAACGCCAGGCGGAACTCCGCCGCGCCACTCGTGCCAAATCAGCTTGAAGCTTCGGTCTGTGGTCGGCGAGCGGGGAAAGTGGAGCGGAGGGCGGAGAGCAGCGCCTAGCGAATCGCAGCCGGAGCGCAACGCCCGCCGCCGAGCCACAGACGGAAGCCCGCCGCGACTGTGGCTGCACCATGCAAGCTCGTGACGAGCGCGCGGTTTGCGAAGTGGAGCGGGCGTCGTCGAGAGGGGGGACGGGGCGACGGGCAGCCCGTGCAGCGCAGCAAACCGCGCGTTGGTCACGGCGGCGCGAAACCTGGCGATGTTTCCCAAGTCATCGTGCTGTCACGGAGTGTCCATACCAAGCTCGCGAATTATTACAGACTTTACAGACGGAGAGCATCACGGGCACTTCGACTAGCACGCCTACGACACAGGCCAGGGCAGCGCCGGACGCCGGGCCGAATAAGGTGATGGCGACTGCGACTGCGAGTTCAAAAAAGTTACTCGCGCCGATCAATGCGCCGGGTGAAGCAACATTGTGCGGGACTTTCAATTTACGCATCAGCAGATAGGTGATGCTGGAATTGAAATAAACCTGAATCAAAATCGGAATTGCGAGCAAGATGACGGCAAACCATTTCTTCGTCAGGTTGTCGGCTTGGAAGGCAAAAATAAGGACGAGTGTAAGAAGCAGTGCCCACATCATCACCGGATGGAACTTCGGCAGGAAATTCTTCTCAAACCATTCCTTGCCGTGCGACTTGAGCAGCAGCTTGCGCGTCAGCCAACCCGCCGCCAGCGGGATCACAATGAAAACGACGACAGAGGTGATGAGCACTTTCGGCGGCACAACCACGTTCGCCACGCCACACAAAAACATGACGATGGGCGCGAACGCGACGAGCATGATGAGGTCGTTCACCGCCACTTGCACCAGCGTGTAAACCGGATCGCCGTCCGTCAGATAGCTCCACACAAACACCATCGCTGTGCAAGGTGCGGCAGCCAGGATGATGAGTCCGGCGGTGTATTCCTTCGCCATCTCGGGCGTGATCCACGCGGAGAAAATGTGCTGCATGAACAGCCATGCGAGGAACGCCATGCTGAACGGCTTCACCAGCCAATTGACGATCAGCGTCACCACCAGGCCTTTGGGCTTTTTGGCAATGCCACCAACGGCGGTAAAATCTACCTTGAGCATCATTGGATAGATCATCAGCCACAACAGAATTCCAATCGGCACGTTCACTTGTGAACCTTTGCCAAACTCCAGCGTGCTCAGTGTTGCGGTCAGGCCGGGCAGCAGTTTTCCGAACGCCACGCCCACCACCATGCAGACGAGCACCCACACAGTCAGGTAGCGCTCAAAGAAAGCGAGACGTTTGGGTTCTGGTGCGGGGGCGGAAGCCAGCGGGGCAGATTGTGTTTTCATCGCAAATGTCAGGGTTTCTCAGCTATCCAATTTGTCACTCGGTCTTTGATGAGGTTGCGCACCATTCGATAGTGCGGCAATTGTTCCGTCTCCATCTGTCGCTGTTTGGAGCGCTCGGGAAAATCCCAGAGCAGCAACGTCGCCGCGCCCGGAAACGCCGGGCAACGCTTCGCGTTGGACTCGTCGCAGAGCGCGATGACGTAATCAAATGTCCGACCGGACTTGAAGAGATTGAAAACGGACTGCGTTTGTTTCTTGGAGATGTCTATGTCCACCTCTCGCATGACTGCAATCACCGCCGGCTTTACCAAGCCCGGCTCTAATCCGGCACTTTCGACTTCAAAGTCATTGCCGCCGATTTGGTTCAGCCACGCCTCCGCCATCTGGCTACGGGCGCTGTTGTGGACGCAGAAGAAAAGGACTCGTTTCATTTCAGGAAAAACTTTCTATCACGCGACCGCGTGTCAGTGGAGAGTTGCGCTTTGAAAAAGCTGTTGCAGGCGTTCCGGCCCGGAAGGTTCTTCCGTCACCCAGGGCACGAGGGCCGTGCGTTTGGAATGTTGCTCGACCACCTCGCGGATGAATTGAACTTCACCGCGTCCACGCGTCACCAGCAAAGGATCGCGTGAGCCGCCTTCGGCAAAGCTCTGGTTGATGACCCATGCGAAGGGTTCAATCTGCGCCCGACGCAAGTCATCTTGTAGCGCAGCCGCCTCGTGAACGGGCGTAGCTTCGGGCAGCGTGACGACGAGCACGCGGGTGAATTCGCCGTCGCGCAATCGGGGCAGCAATTGCCGCACTTCTTCAGGCATGTCGCTGGCCTTACGAGCAATTTCGCGGTGATAGGATTCCGTGGCGTCGAGCAACAGCAAGGTGTGTCCAGTCGGCGCAGTATCGAGCACGACGAACGCGTCCTGACCTTGCGCCACGGTCCGGGCAAAGGCACGAAACACGGCGATTTCCTCCGTGCAAGGCGAGCGCAAATCTTCCTCCAACAAGGCACGGGCGTTCGCGTCCAGATTCTTCCCCGCCGTGGTAAGCACATGCTCGACGTAAGCGCGCGTCTCCATCTGTGGATCAATCCGGCTGACTTGCAAGCCAGCGAGCTGCCCTGCCGCTGCTGCCACGTGTGCGGCTGGGTCGGTGGTGCTGAGATGGACCTTGAAGCCGCGCCGGGCGAGTTCCGTGGCGATGGCGGCAGCAATGGTGGTTTTGCCAACACCGCCTTTGCCCATCGTCATCACCACACCACGACCGGATTCGGCGATAGCATCCACGAGTTCGTTCAGAGATTCGGTGGCAGGCACGGAAATGTTCGTGCCTCCATTCACCGGCTCGCTCTGGCGCAGCGTCTCAGACGATACCAGCGCTCGGAGCGCCGGAATGCCCACGAGATTGTGCGAGCGCAACGGCACGCGCGACAACGGCAGCTTCGCCAGAAAATCATTTGCCGCCGACAGTGATTCCGCTCCGCGCCGCTCCAAGGCCAGTGCCACCGGGTCGGAATCGGCGGCTTGAAACAAGCCATTCAGGATGAGCCGTTGATTGCGCACACCAATCGCAGCCAATTCATTGCTGGTGCGCTCTGCCTCCGCCAGCGCCGCACGTTGCGCGCGACTCACGAGGACGAGCGTTGTTTGCGTGCCGTCCGCGAGCGAGGTAACTGCATTCTCGTAAATGCCCCGCTGCTTTTCCAATCCCGCAAGTGGACCGAGACAGGAATTTCCTGTCGTGCTGCTCTCAAAGAATCCGGTCCACGCAGTCGGCAGTTTCATCAGTCGCAGCGTGTGGCCTGTGGGCGCGGTGTCGAAGATGACGTGGTCGAAGGCCGCCGTCTGGCCAACCGGCGCGTGTTCATCGACATGAAGGGGAAGGCCGGCCGCCCGGACAGAGATCTCGCCGGCCAGTTGACAGAGAAGGAGGAGGCAGAACGCGCGAAGCATGCGCAAGCCTAGCGATCAGACCGGGGGCGGCAAGGCTCGGATCGCCGAGCGTGTCAGCCAAGCACGTCCGCATAGTCC
>CALMTT010000471.1 GCA_937872615.1 uncultured Verrucomicrobiaceae bacterium
CGAGAACAGCGAACCGAGAACAGCGAACCGAGAACAGCGAACCGAGAACAGCGAATGCTCCATCATCACCATTCCGCCACCTGCCGTCACCACGACAAAAAGTCCGCCCAGAAGATGCTGGAGGCCGCTTTGGCCAAAACCCGCGAAGGCGGCCTGCGCCGCACCCGTGCCCTCGAGAACGTGCTGGAGATCCTCATCCGCTCCCACGAGCCGCTGAACCTCGCCGACATCGCTGAATCCAAGGAACTCAAAACCGGTGCCGACCGCGCCACAGTCTTCCGCCTGCTCGTGAAGCTCGAGGAGCGCGGCATCATCCGCCGTCTTGGCCTGCACGACCGCAGCACCTACTACACGATGATCGAGGAGGGCCATCACGACGACTACCTCGTCTGCACGAAGTGCGGCCGCATCCAGCGACTCGACATTTCCTGCCCCGTCGAGGCCCTCGAACGCGACATCGAAAAATCCAGCGGCTTCACCAAGCTCTACCACGAGCTCGAATTCTACGGCCTCTGCCCAAAGTGCGCTTGAAGCAGGGGGCAGGGAGCTTGGCGCAGAGGGCAAGAAGCTGTTGATGAGGCTTATCGTGCTTCTGGCGCTTTGCCCCCTGCGCCCTGCGCCTTGCCAAAGAACATCAAATGCTGCCACGGCAGGCCGTCGAACTCGCGGCGGAGGGTGAAGCCGTTGGCGTTCATCTCCTTGTGGATCTGTGCTTTGCTCATCTTGTGCTCCGGCTTGATCGGCACGGTTTCATCCTCGGCACGGAATTCGACCAGCACGAGCAGGCCGTCGGGCTTCAAGGCCGCACGCATGGACGTCAGCATCTGCACGGGGTGTGAGAACTCATGGTAAACATCGACCATCAGGATCATGTCGCAGGTGTTCGGCGGGAGCTTCGGGTCGTGGAAGAGGCCGTTGATCGGCTCGATGTTCTTGAGTCCCTTCTTGGCGATGTTTTCGCGCAGCATCTCGATCATCTCTGGCTGCACATCGACGGCGTAGATCTTGCCTTTCTCACCTACAGCTTGGGCCAGCGGCAGCGTGTGGAAGCCATTGCCGCAGCCCATGTCGCAAATGGTCATGCCTGGCTTCACCTGCAGCTCCTTGCGCATCATTTTGGGAGATTCCTCCTTCTCACGCACGCGGCGCATGAGCCACTCCGCGCCCTTCCAGTGCATCGTCATGGCGATCGGGCGGCCCAGATACTCCGTGAGACCCGGTGGTGGCTCTTCGGCATGGAGCAGCATGGCGGGCAAAAGCAGCAGGAAAGGCAGAAGACGTTTCATCATGGCATCAAACTGGTGCGGAGGGGTAAAACTTGCGGAAGTCGCAGTTCGTCGAAGGAAGATCGTTGCACGGCGGACGGCGGACGTTCTATGCTGTGCGCATGGCCCAGGCAATCATGAATCCCGAGGAGGTCCGCCGCTTCGCCGCGGAGCTCAAACGCTTCAACACCGACATGCAGCAGCGTGCCTCCTCGCTGCAGAGCCGCTTTGCCGCGCTCGGCGAGACCTGGCAGGACGCCGAGCACGAGAAATTCGGTGCTGAGTTCCTTTCCACGATGAAAGCCATCAAGAAGTTCATGGAGATGAGCGAGCAGCACACGCCCTTCCTCCTCCGTAAAGCGCAACGCATTGAGGACTACCTCAACCAGCGGTGAGTGTGATGGAATAGACGATAGGGCTGCGAAGCCCGCGACAGCGCTATCGTTTATTGTCTATTCGGTCAGCGCGTTTCGGCCCCGCCGGATGGCAAATCCTGCCGCGGGCAGCTTTCGTGATTGCCAGCGGAGTGGGCGGCGTTCTAAAACGTCCTTTTTCCCGACCCAACCCATGTCCGCTCTCTCCCGCGAAGCCACCGTCGCCCCGCCAGGATTCAATCGCTGGCTCGTTCCGCCCGCCGCCATCGCCGTGCATATGTGCATCGGCCAGGTCTATGGCTTCAGCGTCTTCAAGAAGCCGCTCGCCAAGGCGCTCGGTATAACCGCGCCCTCCGCGGCCGATTGGACTGAGGCCGATGTCGGTGTTGCTTACTCCATCGCGCTCGCCTTGCTCGGCATCTCGGCCGCGGTGTTTGGCAAGTGGGTGGAGCGCAGCGGGCCGCGTAAAACGATGCTGGCCAGCATGCTGTGCTTTTGCACCGGCCTTGTGCTCGCCTCCTGCTCGGTGAAGTGGCACCAACTCTGGCTGCTGTATGCCGGTTACGGCCTTATCGGCGGCATCGGACTCGGTTTGGGCTACATCGCGCCCGTTTCGACGCTGATGAAATGGTTCCCTGACCGCCCCGGCATGGCCACGGGCATGGCGATCATGGGATTCGGCGGCGGAGCCTTGATCGGCGGACCTCTCGCCGAGGAACTCATGAAGCGTTTTGCCTCCGCGACCTCCGTTGGAGCTCAAGAGGCCTTTTTGATCATGGCTGGGCTTTACGCCATCTCCATGCTGTTCGGTGCCTGGATCGTCCGCGTGCCTGCCGAGGGCTGGAAACCGGCCGGTTGGGAGCCGAAGGAGCATGTGAAGCCGCTCGTGACCAATGCGAATGTGGCCGTCGATGTTGCGTGGAAGACGCCGCAGTTCTGGATGCTGTGGGTGGTGCTGTGCATGAACGTGAGCGCGGGCATCGGCATCCTCGGCCAGGCCTCGCCGATGATTCAGGACATGTTTGGCGTGAGCGCCGCCGCGGGCGCGGGCTATGTGGGCCTGCTCTCGCTGTGCAATCTGGGTGGCCGCTTCTTCTGGTCGTCCTGCTCCGACTTCCTCGGCCGGAAGGTCACCTACTGCGTTTACTTCATCCTCGGCGCGGCGCTTTACATGAGTGTGCCATGGACGCAAGGGCAGGGGAATGTGACGCTCTTCGTCATCGTCACCGGCCTCATCCTCACGATGTATGGCGGCGGCTTCGCCACCATCCCGGCCTACCTGCGCGATCTCTTCGGCAGCTATCAAGTCGGCGCGATTCATGGTCGCCTCATCACCGCGTGGTCGCTCGCGGCGATCATTGGCCCGCAACTCGTGGACCGTCTCTCGGTGGCGAACAAAAAGGTCCTGCCTGCCGCTCAAGCCTACAATTCCATCTTCCACATCATGGTCGGCCTGCTCGCCGTGGGCCTCATCGCCAATCTCCTCGTGCGTCCGGTGGACGCAAAGTATCACGTCAAAAGCTAACCTGCGTCCATCATGTCCAATCTCCGTCTTCTCATCGCCTGGATCTGGGTCACCGTGCCGCTCGGCTGGGGTGTGTATCAATCCGTGAACAAATCCCTCCCGCTCTTCAGCGGAGCGAGCAAGCCCGCGCCTGCTGCTGTGCCGGTGAAGTAGCGCATCACATTCGCCAATCGACACGATAAGGCATTCCGATTTGCCCGCTCGCCGGGCTTCGAGTAGCAAAGGGGCATCACATGGCCACCACACGCGATCTCATCACCTCTCCCGCCGAGCTAAAGCCCTCCACCGCCTGGTCGGAGACCATCTGGGCCTACACCAGCGAGGAGCAACTGGCGGATCACACAACCAAGGCCCGCCTCTGCGTGGCGACGCTGCTGCCCTTCAAGAACCGCCAGCCGGACTGGGATGGCTTTAACAAGAGCGTGCGCTGGATGCAGCAATGCGCCGCGCATTACGGCGTGGAGATCGTCTTCGTGCTCAATGCCGACACCGGCTACATCTTTGACCTCAGCAACGACCTCTACGCCGAGGTGCTGCGGCGCTTCCGGGCGGAGTTTCCGGAGCAGCGCTTCATCGCCGGTGTCACGGCTCGTGGAGCAGAGAATGACAGCACCTTCAATGCCGAGCGCTACTGGCCGTTGCTCGACATCGCGCAGTCACACGACAACTGCGAGGTGATGATCATGACCTCGCGTCTGCTGAACGTGCTCGACTCCGAGCCGCGACGCGATGCCTACTTCCAAATTGCCGAGCACTGCACGCACCCGGCCATCGCGCATGCCTTGGAGCCTTCTTTCGTGCCGTGGGCGTCAACGCCATCGCAGGCGTCGTGACGACCGTCGGCATGCTCCTGTGTGGCGCCGGGCTCGTCCTGGCCGAAGCCGCCGAAGTAATAGCCGCCGACGAACGCGATGAGCGCCCACAGCGCCAGCGTGAACGGGCCCGGCAGCACGCGGCCGAGCATCCATACGGCGACGCCGAGGAACATCACGCCGAACAGCGCCTTGAGTGAATTCATCCACGGGCCGGCCTTC
>CALMTT010000472.1 GCA_937872615.1 uncultured Verrucomicrobiaceae bacterium
CATGTGCAGCCGACATACTCACTTTCGGCAACTGGCAGATTCATTCTGCCTGGACCAGTACGAGCGCGGAATTCCGGCACCGCGTGATCAATCCGACCGACCTTGACCCGTTCGCCATGGAATTCACCATGCCGCGCGCACAGGCGTTGGAGTTCTCGGCACAGTTCAAGGCAGCGCGCGCGCCTCGCACGAAGGCTCACCGCCGCGAGCAAGAATCTGACGCACTATGGTGTGACGCGTGAGCAGTTTCAGGCGTTGGTCGACGATCGCATCGCAGAGCGTTTGGCCTCTGAAGGCGACGCGTCAACCGCCAAGCGTTGATGTCGAAGCCACCGGCAATGAACAACGGAACGACCAGGGCTTCCCCGTGGATCTCCAAACTGAACCTCTCGACCGCGATGCATTCCTACGCCGCGCGCTTCCCCGGCACCTTGGATTCGGAGCAGTTCAGGGGACTGGCGAGAATGGCCTGCATGGGAGGCTGGTGGGCAGAGGCGGCGACGGCCTTCGAGGCAGTGACGGAGCCGCTGGATTTGGACGCATGCATTCGAAAGTGGCGCGCTTTCAAAGAACTCGACTGGGACTGATTGACGATGCCAATCTCGGTAACCAACCCTCCGAGCCTGCTTAACCTGATCCAACCGAAGGAGCCGGGAGCGTCATACGTCCGAAAGTTCGGGACGATTCCGCCCCAGGTGGGGAAGTTCGCGGCGAACACGGGGCAAGTGGAAAAGCTGCACGAGCTGATGGTGCCGCGTGATGCGGCTTTCCAGACCCTGGAATTCCATGATCACTACGTGATTCGCCCAACCATCTCGTTCACGGCCGAAGTCAACTACCTGCTGAACCAGATCGGTGAACAGGGGCAGGGCGTGGCAGACGATTTCGAATACAGCTCCGAGACCAATCCGCATTTTCTCGACGAGGCGGACATCGCCGCGCTGGATAAGGCAACGGCATGATCCCGTATGGCCGCCAGGACATCAGCGAGGCCGATCTTGCCGCTGTCGCCGAGGTGTTGCGTTCCGACTGGCTGACGCAGGGGCCGGCGGTGCCGGCCTTCGAAGCCGCGGTGGCGCAGTACTGTGGTGCGGGCCACGCTGTGGCCGTCAACAGCGCCACATCCGCCCTGCACCTGGCCTATCTCGCCTTGGGCCTGGCGCCCGGCAAGCGGCTGTGGACGACACCGAACACCTTCGTGGCCACGGCCAACGCGGCCCGGATGTGCGGGGCCGATGTCGATTTCGTGGATATCGACCCGCACAGCTATAACCTCTGTGCCCGCGCGCTCGAATCGAAATTGGCCGAGGCCGAGCAGACGGGGCGTCTGCCGCAGGTCGTCGCACCCGGTCAGATCGAATCGCGCGACCTCACCCTTCAGGCGGTCGGCGACGAACTCCGCGTCCGTTTCGCGCCGACGGACCCGACGGCGCGCTACGACGTCCTGCTCTACCTGCCGGGGCGGCGCTTTGAAGTTATGGTGGACATCGACGAGCGCGGCGGGCTCACGCCATTTCCAAAACTGCGGCTGCACGAGCTGGGCGTAGTTCGCAGGATCGGAGTCGAGGTGGCAATGCGGGCCATCCTTGTCCGGCACTTTGAGCGTGCCTTTGAGGCTGCCGGCCTTGATGCCGGTCTCGACGGCTTTTTGATTCACGCCCCAAAGAAGGATCTCATCCTTACCTTTGGTCTCGACGAGGTAGAGCGGCAGATTCTCAGCCTTGTCGCCCTTTTCGATGAGCGTGGCGAAATAGAGATCCGCATCATCTTTGTCGAGCGAGGCACGGCGCAGCGTGAGCAGCAGCGGCTTGCTCTTGTGCTTCTGATCCTCGGCGGGCACTTCGGTGAGGGTGAGCTGGCCTTTCGCGACATCGGTGACCTCGACGTTGAAGACATCATTGTCACCAGCGACCTCGTAGATGCCATTCCAGTCCTCGGCCTTCAAAGCGGCGGCCTGAAGGCCAAAGTCGGGGCCCACGGTGGTTTCGGGGCAGGAGGAAAGCATGGCGGCAAGGCCGATGCACGCGAGGAGACGAAGGAGACGCGGTTTCATGCGGATGAAACGGCCCCGCGGATCAATTCTTTGGGCCGATCAAGCGCTCGACTGTGCGTCGAGTGGCACCGGCATGCACTTGGAGAGCCGCGTGACCATGCGCGGCGAGCGTCGCGGTGGCAGCAGGATCGCGCAGCAAGGCATCCGCGGTCTCCGCGAGTTCATCGAACCCCTGCACCTGCCTCGCGCCGTCGTTTCGCAGCAGCAAATCGACGAGCGGCGTGAAGTTTTCCATGTGCGGGCCGAAAAGCACGGCCTTGCTTGCAAAGGCCGCCTCGGCGGGATTTTGACCGCCTTCAGCGAGGAAGCTCTTTCCGATGACCACGAGCGTGGCGAGGTGCTGCCACGCGGCGAGCTCGCCGGTGCTGTCGATGAGCAAACAGGGCGTGGCATCCACCTTCGAGGCCGCATCGGTGCGCCGGGCGGGTTGCAGGCCGAGCTCACGAAGCTGCGCGAGGATCTCCGCCGCACGCTCGACATGACGCGGCACGAGGAGCAACGCGAGACGCGGATGCGTGGCATGCAGGCGCTGAAACACACGCGCGATCTCCACCTCCTCGCCATCATGCGTGCTCGCGGCGAGCAGCACGGGCTGATCATTGGCGATGCCGCGTTCATTTAAAACCGCACGGAGCGTCTCGATGCGCTGGGCGGGCACTTCGGAGCCTTCGGGATCGTATTTGACGCTGCCGGTGAGATGAATGCGTGCCGCGTCGAGTCCGAAGGACTGCCAGCGGGCCACATCATCGGTCTCCTGCACGAGAATCTGGCGCAGCATGCCATACACGGGCTTCACGAGCACACGCAGCTTTCGCAGGCGGCGGGCACTGCGCGGCGAGAGGCGGGCATTCACGAGCGAGGCGGGAATGTTTCGACGTGCACACGCGGCGACGAGATTCGGCCACACCTCGGCCTCGACGAGCACGAGCTGGGATGGCTGGAGGATTTTCAGCATACGCCCGGGCACGCCGGGAAGATCGACCGGGCTGTAAATCGCGATGACGCGGCCTGCGTGCTGCTTTTCGCATTCTTTGGCCAAGGCAAGCCCGGTGGGCGTGGTGGTCGTGAGGACCACGGCAGTATCCGGCGAGGCAAGCAGGAGGCTTTTGATGAGCTTCCGCGCCACATTCACCTCGCCCACGCTCACCGCATGCATCCACAGGCGATCATGCGGCAGCGCAGCGATGGCGGCACGTGTCTCCGGTGAATGCAAACCGAGGCGCTGGGCCAGGTCACGCCAGCGTCCGCCGCGGCGGCGCATCTTCACAAAGGCTCCCGGCAGCATGAACACGAGGCCGAAGGGCAAAAGCAGGTTGTAGAGAAGGAGGACGAGCGTGCGCAAGCGATCAGGAGTCGGAGAGAGTGGAGGGCGCGGGCTGCTCACGCCGCTGCAGCAGGATGATGCGGGTGGAGCCGTAGGCGCGGTCGGTGAGCAGTTCCCAGATGGCGGGATCAAAAACGGGCGGGCGCGGTGTGGCGAGCGATTCGAGCAGGAGATGGCCACCAGGCTTCACGAGGTCAGGAAGGGCTTCACTGACCAGCAGGGCCGCGGTGAGGTCCTTGTCATCCGGTTTGTGTGCATAGGGCGGATCGGCAAAGACGAGGTCAAAGGCCTCCTTGCCACCGCGAAGCTGCTCGAGCGTGCGGAAGACCTCGCCACAACGCACCACCGCGGCCGCGAGGCGTGTTTTGGCGATGTTTCGCCGGATGACATCGCAGGCGCGGCGATCCTGCTCGATGAGCAAAGCGGACGCGGCACCGCGACTGATGCATTCGAGGCCAAAGGCTCCCGAACCGGCGAACAAATCAAGCACGCGAGCCTCCGGCACGACCTCGCCAAGCATCGAAAACACCGCCTGCCGCACGCGGTCCTGGGTGGGACGCGTGACGGATTTGGGAACTTCGAGCGGGATGCCTCCCGCGCTGCCGGAGATGAGTCGCATGAGTGGGCTCGTCCCATATTCGTGTTCGCCTGTTTTGCGAACAAAACAGCTCAATCATCCGCCACGGCATCCTTGTCGGCCCGGGCATAGGCTTCGAGGGCCTTTTGCAGCTCGGCGACCTTTTCGGGATTTTTGGACGCGAGGTCGTTTTTTTCCTTCGGGTCCTTCGCGATGTCGAAAAGCTCGATTTTGTCCTTCGGCTGGATCACCAGCTTCCAATCGCCCACGCGAAACGAGCGTGATTTGAAGCCCGGAGCCACGGTGTAGATCGGATGAGATGCCGGAGCGGCACCTTCGGCGAGTTGCGGCCACAAATTGGTGCCGTCCCACTTCAAATCGCGATCCGGCTGGAAGCCCGCGAGAGCACAAAACGTCGGCATCCAGTCCACGATCTGCACCGGTGCGGTATGCTTGCCCGGCTTGAGCTTCGCGGGCCAGTTCACGATGCAGGGCACGCGGGTGCCGCCTTCATACACGCTGCCTTTTTCATTGCGGAGGGGCTTGTTGTTACCGGGCAGCGGACCGGCGGGATAGTCATCAGCGGGATAAGTCTGCCCGTTGTTCTCCGCCGTGCTGCCGCCCAACGTCTGGTTGCCCGCGAAGATGTTTGTCCCGGTGTTGGCGGCCAGTGCCGGCTGAATTCCGGTGCAATTGCTGATGGCGCCGGCGAATTTCGTCAGCCCGGAACCTTGCAGTCGGAAGGCGTAGTTGGTGGCGGGGTGGGAAGAGACGATGCTGTTCGAGAAAATCAAGCCGGGACCGCCTGGCGCGCTGTTGTTCAAAACGTTCAACAGCTTGGTGCCGGCGCTGGCGGTTTCCACCGCGAAGGGTGCGGTAATTACCGTCGGCCCGGCGTTTTGCGAAACACTCACGATGACATTTGGCGATCCGCTGGCAG
>CALMTT010000473.1 GCA_937872615.1 uncultured Verrucomicrobiaceae bacterium
GGCTCCGCAGCCAGCACCCGCCGCCGCTCCCACGAGTGCGCTGGCAGGTCTCACCCAGCCTTTGGCCGCTCCAGTCATGCCGACGGCCTCAGCTCCATCGCCCTTCCCGATGGCTCCCGAGGCCCCGAAACCGGCCCTCGGCATGGTTCAGCCTCTCGCGAGCGGTTTCAGTGCTTTTGGTGCCTCCAGCCCCACTGCTCCCGCCACGCCCAGCAAGCCGCAGCAGCCCATGGTGAAGGCGTTTGACCCTTTCGCGCCTGCTCCGACCGCTGGCGGATTGAGCAGCGACCAACTGTTGGGCAACGCACCTGCGTCGGGTTCGGCCTTCCTCAAAGGTGCGCAACCACCGGCGAAGCCGCTGATCGATCCCTTTGCCTCGACGGCCGTCACGCCACCTGCTCCAGCACCCGAGCTGCCCGTGGTGCCGCTGATCGATTCGGAGCCGAAGCCTTCCGCCTTCTTCTCGCCGGCACCCGAAACACCGGAAATGGCTCCCACGGCGATGCTGCGCCCCGCCGCACCTGCGCCGAAAGAGCCCGCTCCCTTCGTGCCAGCGCAGCCCGAGGAATCCGCCGCGCCGAAGATGGTCTCGCTCTTTTCGCCGCCCGGTGGATTCGTGCCACCAAAGCCAGAGCCGCAGCCTGTTTCTCCTATCGTGCCGATGATCTCAGGCATTGGCGAAGCAGTCACCACGCCGCTTTTCAAGCCCGCCACGCCACCGACGGACCAAGCGCCCGCACCAGCTCCGGCTCCGATGCCCACGGCCTCTGCCAGCCAGGGCAGGAACTCGTTCCTCGGCCTCACGCCGCTCGATACGGCCACTGACCAGCTCCTGCTCCGTGCCTTGCTCGGCGTGGAGGAAAATCTCAATGCATCCCGCGTGGTCGAATTGCTCGCCACCTTGCCCGGCATTTGCGCCTGCGTGTGCCTGCGTGGCAGCAGCATCCTCAGCTATGCAAACCCGTCCATTCCCGACGCCGCCAGCTTCCCGCAGCAGGCCGGCGATATCGCGCGGCAACTCCGCGGTCTCGCACCGCTCATCGGCATCGATGGTGCGGAAACCTTCACGCTGAACGCCCGCGGCCGCCTGCTCACCTTCTGCTTCCCCGGCGATGTCACCGTCGGCGTGCTGCACGATGGCGAGCCTGGCCATGGCCTGCGTGACAAGATCACGCTAGTCTCCCGCGAGCTCGCCCGCATGCTCGGGTGACCTTCGTTGCCCACCTCACCGACCCTTCACTCCCCGCACCATGCCGAGCATTCAACACGAAGACCGCACCGTCAGCTTCAAGATTGTTTACTGCGGCACACCGCTTTGCGGGAAGACCACGAACATCCAGCAGATCCATGCCAAGCTCGATCCGCGTGGTCGCAGCGACCTCGTGTCTCTCTCCACCGCGCAGGATCGCACGCTGTTCTTCGACTTCCTCAGCGTCGAGGCCGATGCCATCCCCGGCTACAAGACCACCTTTCACCTCTACACCGTCCCCGGCCAGGTGACTTACAATGCCACGCTGCAGCTCGTGCTGCGTCAGGCTGATGCCGTCGTCTTTGTCATCGATTCGCAAATGGATCGCCAGCGGGACAATTTGCAGGCCTTCCAGAGCCTCGAGGCCAATCTCCGGCTCAATGACAGCTCCATTGAGCGTCTCCCGGTCGTCCTTCAATACAACAAGCGCGATCTGCCGAATGCCGCGCCTGTCGAGTATCTCGAATACCTCTTCAACAACCGCCCCGTGCCGCTTTTGAGCTTTGAAGCCGATGCTCGCGGCGGTCGCAATGTGCTCGCTACGCTCAATGCCGTGTCGCAGGCCGTGCTGCACCAGTTCCGCCTCGCGCATGCACCCGTGAGCCCCTCGCCCGCTTCGCGTGCTTCCGTCACCATGCCTGCTGGTATGCCCGCACCTGCGCTTGCCGCCGCCTGATTTTTCCACGCTTCCAGCCCATCTCACCGCTCATGCTTCGTCCGCTCCTCAACATCCCTGGCGTCCAGTCCGCATCCATCACCAATGATGCCGGGCATGTCGTCGCCAGTGAAGGTGGGGCCACGATGCCTGCCAGCGTGTTAGTGCTCGCCCATGCCACGCTCACCGCTGCGGGCGAACTCGGCCGCCGCAGTGGCGCGGGCGATTGCATCGAACTCGTCCAGCATCATGAAGCCGGCCTCTACCTGCTCCGTGGCATGCCTCGCAGCCATGCGCTGATCGTTGCATGTGCTCCACAGGTCGATCTGGCCGCCCTGCGCCGCGCCGCCGCCGAGGTGCACCTTCCGCTCGCACCCGCCCCGGCCCAGCGTCGAGCCGTCCCGCAGGCCTTTGACCTCGGCGATGCCCTCCACGCCATGCCCGCCTGGTAAAAAAACATCCCTCATCTCCCCAGCGAGATCACTGATTTACAACGCCTTCGTTTCGGCCTAAAACTTGCTCAACAACCACTAAAGCCACTCTCATGATCGACCTCACCAGCGCCGCCGGACCCTTGGAGCTTGTCTCCAAAGGCGGACCGCTCGTCTGGCTGCTCCTCGGTCTCTTCGCGGTGGCCGTCGTCGTCGGCGGCCCGGCGGCGGCGCAGGACCTCTCGCCGATCGA
>CALMTT010000474.1 GCA_937872615.1 uncultured Verrucomicrobiaceae bacterium
CCCCGAGGGTCCCAACATCGGTCTCATCGGCTCGCTGGCGTCGTTCGCCCGCGTCAACGCGTTCGGCTTCATCGAGACGCCGTACCGCAAGGTCGACGGCGACCGCGTCACCGACCAGATCGACTACCTCACCGCCGACGAGGAGGACCTGCACGTCATCGCGCAGGCCAACTCGCCGCTGCTGCCCGACGGCCGCTTCGCCGAGCCCCGCGTCCTCGTGCGTACCAAGGGCGGCGAGGTCGACTACATCCCGGGCGCGAGCGTCGACTACATGGACGTCTCGCCGCGGCAGATGGTGTCGGTCGCGACCGCGATGATCCCGTTCCTCGAGCACGACGACGCCAACCGCGCCCTCATGGGCTCGAACATGCAGCGTCAGTCGGTCCCGCTGCTGCGCAGCGAGGCGCCGCTCGTCGGCACGGGCATGGAGTACCGCTGCGCCACCGACGCGGGCGACGTCATCGTCGCCGAGGCGTCCGGCGTGGTCACCGAGGTCTCCGCCGACTCGATCACGGTCGCCCAGGACGACGGCGAGTACCGCACCTACCGGGTGCAGAAGTTCCGCCGCTCCAACCAGGGCACGAGCTTCAACCAGCGCCCGATCGTCGACGAGGGCCAGCGCGTCGAGGCCACCCAGGTCCTCGCCGACGGCCCGTGCACCGACGAGGGCGAGATGGCCCTCGGTCGCAACCTGCTCGTGGCGTTCATGCCGTGGGAGGGTCACAACTACGAGGACGCGATCATCCTGTCGCAGCGCCTCGTGCAGGACGACGTCCTCTCCTCGATCCACATCGAGGAGCACGAGGTCGACGCCCGCGACACCAAGCTGGGCCCCGAGGAGATCACCCGGGACATCCCGAACGTCTCCGAGGAGGTGCTGGCCGACCTCGACGAGCGCGGCATCATCCGCATCGGCGCCGACGTCGTCACCGGCGACATCCTGGTCGGCAAGGTCACGCCCAAGGGCGAGACCGAGCTGACCCCGGAGGAGCGCCTGCTCCGCGCGATCTTCGGCGAGAAGGCGCGCGAGGTGCGCGACACCTCGCTCAAGGTCCCGCACGGGGAGTCCGGCACCGTCATCGGCGTCAAGGTCTTCGACCGCGAGGAGGGCGACGAGCTCCCGCCCGGCGTCAACCAGCTGGTCCGGGTCTACGTCGCCCAGAAGCGGAAGATCACCGACGGCGACAAGCTCGCCGGCCGGCACGGCAACAAGGGCGTCATCTCCAAGATCCTCCCGGTCGAGGACATGCCGTTCCTGTCCGACGGCACCCCGGTCGACATCATCTTGAACCCGCTCGGCGTCCCGTCCCGCATGAACGTGGGCCAGGTCATGGAGGCCCACCTCGGGTACGCGGCCCGCTGGGGCTGGGACACCGAGAAGTCCGGCAAGGTCGGCGACGAGGCCATCCGCAACGAGAAGAAGACCCGCCCGGCCACGCCCCCGGCCAAGCTCATCGCCACCCCGGTGTTCGATGGCGCCTTCTGGGACGAGGAGCAGGCGGCCAAGAAGCACCCCACCATCCAGCAGATCCTCACCGGCCTCACGCCCGAGTCCCCCCACGAGGAGTACGGCGATGGTGGCCGCCTCATCCAGGCCAACGGCAAGACCACGCTCTACAACGGTCGCACCGGCGAGCCCTACGACAACCCCATCACCGTCGGGTACATGTACATCCTGAAGCTGGCCCACCTCGTGGACGACAAGATCCACGCCCGGTCCACCGGCCCGTACTCCATGATCACCCAGCAGCCGCTGGGCGGTAAGGCGCAGTTCGGTGGCCAGCGCTTCGGCGAGATGGAGGTGTGGGCCCTCGAGGCCTACGGCGCCGCCTACTGCCTGCAGGAGCTGCTCACCATCAAGTCCGACGACGTGCTCGGCCGCGTGAAGGTCTACGAGGCCATCGTCAAGGGCGAGAACATCCCGGAGCCGGGCATTCCCGAGAGCTTCAAGGTGCTCATGAAGGAAATGCAGGCCCTGTGCCTCAGGCCGGGGCGCCGCCAAAGTAGTGGGTGAGGGCCTCCATCATGCCTTCGCTGGCCGGAAGGGTGGCGACGAAGCCGCCGCGGGCGTGGACGATCTGTTTGACGGGCTCGAGGGCGTTCCCAGGGCAGGCGATCATGCGGGCGTGGCGCTGGTCGAGCATGCTGAGGTCGTTGTAATTGTCCCCGGCGGCGAAGCAGTGGGCGGAAGTAAGGCCGAGGAGACGGGCGAGCTCGCTCAAGGCGGTGCCTTTGCTATAGCCGGAGTGGGAGAAACGCAGGTAGATGCTGTTCCGGTGGTAGCCGATGTCGGGGAACTGCGTGGCGTGGCTGTCGATGTAGGCGCAGATGGCGTCCATCTCGGGGTCGTTGGTGCCGACGATGCCGAGCTCGTTTTCGCCGTGGTTGAGGAAGCTGGCACGGGTCTGCGTCTCGACGAATTGCTTGATGGCATCGAGGGAGGCTTTGTGATCGCGGACGAAGCGTTCCTGCGCACGCAGGGCGTCGCGGTTCCACGAGCCGAAGTCTTTCCACCGGCTGAAGAAGCCCGGTTTATAGATATTGCACTCCTGGGCGATGATGAAGTCCGGCTCCATGAAGATGCCGTGCTGAGCGAGGCCTTCCAAAGTCTGCCCGAGGCTGCGGCCGGTGTTCACGATCCACGCGGCGCCTTGGGCACGGAGGGCCTGGATCATGTTCCCCAGGCCGGGATGATACACCGGGCTGGCCGCCGGGTTGATCATGGTGCCGTCGAAGTCGAAGCTGAGGATGAAACGGTGTTGCTTGGCGGCCATTGGGGCGGTCGTGCGGATGCGGCGGGCAGGGAAGGGGCGCATTCATGCCGTGAATCGGGGCGCTCGCAAGGCTGGGGAAGGTATCCTGGCCGCTTTCCGCGGATCGCTTGTGAAACTTTTCACAAAATCGGGTTGCCGCTCCCCCTCGCGCTCCGATAATCGGCCAGCCTTTCCCCCTTTTCCCCTTCGCTCATGCCCGCTCCCGCTGAAGCTCCCGCCCCTGCCGCCGCTCCTCCCCCGGTCGATCTCGTGAATGTGCAGATCGACGGCGTCTGGCACAAGTTCCCCAAAGGCACGCGCATGATCGAGGCGTGCAAGCAGGTGCAGAAGGAAGTCCCGCACTACTGCTACCACCCGAAGCTCTCCTCCCCCGGCAACTGCCGCATGTGCCTCGTCGAGATGGGCATGCCGCCGCGTCCCGCTCCCGGCACCGAGCCGGAGAAAGACGAGCACGGCATGCCGAAGATCGGCTGGATGCCGCGCCCCGTCATCGCCTGTGCAAACACCGTCGCCGAAGGCATGGGCATCCGCACGGACAGCGTGCTCACGCAGGAATGCCGCAAAGGCGTGATGGAGTTCCTCCTCATCAATCACCCGCTCGACTGCCCCATCTGCGACCAGGCTGGCGAATGCCGCCTGCAGGAATTCAGCGTCGAGCACGGCAAAGGCGAAAGCCGCTTCCGCGAGGACAAGGTCAAGAAGCCGAAGAATGTCGATATCGGCCCGCGGGTGCGCCTCGATGACGAGCGCTGCATCATGTGCAGCCGCTGCATCCGCTTCACCGCGGAGATCGCCGACGAGCCCGTGCTCGGCTTCACCGAACGCGGCAGCCACACCACCCTCGCCGTGCATCCCGGCAAGCGATTGGAGCACAACTACTCGCTCAACACCGTCGATATCTGCCCTGTCGGCGCTTTGACCAGCACCGACTTCCGTTTTCAGCAGCGCGTGTGGTTCCTCACGGAAACAAACAGCATCTGCACCGGCTGTGGACGCGGTTGCAACATGGAGATCGGGGCCCGCGGCGATACGATCTACCGCCAGACACCGCGTGAGAACAACGCAGTGAACTCCACCTGGATGTGCGACCAGGGCCGTCTCGACTTCCATTTCGTGAACAGCGAGTTCCGCCTCACCGATCCGATGGTGAAAACCGGCGGCAAGCATGAGATCGCGAGTTGGAAAACCGCGCTCAACAACATCGCCACCGCTCTCGCTGGCAAGAAAGGCGAGGAGATCGCCATCATCGCCAGCGCTCGCATGACGAACGAGGAACTCTTCTTTGTGAAGCACCTCGCCGCCCAACTCAGCACCACGAATGTCGATGTCATTCCACGCACCGGCGGAGCCGATAATTATCTCCGCTCCGACGATCTGAACCCCAACACCAACGGCGCGAAGCTCATTCTCGGCATCGAGCCCGGCTCTAAACTCGCTGAAATCCAGGAAAAGATGTCCCGCGGCCTCCTGCGCGGTGTTTTGGCCCTCGGCGAGAATTTGCTCAAAGTCGGCTTCGCTCAGCGCGACCTCGAAAAAGTGCCGTTCATCGCCACTTTGCATATTTTGGCCAACGCGAGTGCCGAATTGAGCAACGTCGTGCTTCCCGGCACGGCCTACGCCGAAAAACGCGGCAGCATGATCAACGCCACCGGCCGCCTCCAGCGTCTCAACAAGGCCGTCAAGACACCCGGCAATGCCCGCGACACCTGGGAAATCCTCCGCGACCTCATCGTCGCCCTCGGCGGCAGCAACGGCATCCACACGGTTGAAGACGTCTTCAAGCGTCTCGCCGCCGAAGTGCCCGCCCTCGCTGGCCTGACCTTCTCCAAGATCGGCGATCTCGGCACCCAAGTGCTCGAAACCGCAGGGAAAGTCCCGCTCCTCGAACGCGAGAAGGAACGCAAGGCCAAGGGAATCATCGTTGGATAGGCCACAGCTCTGGAATTCATGCCGCATTCTCAAGAACCAACATACGTTTGGCTCCAGAATGCAGGCTACCGTTGGTTGCTTCTCATCGCTTTTTTCGGTGAGTTATCGCCGTTGATTGCAGTAGTTGCCCTAGCAGCAGGAGGTTGGGCGGGTAGCAGAGCCCTCATCTACAGCGGTGGCATTGTATTTATACTCGGCTTCCTCATTCTCTGGTTTGAGCACTACGCTTATCACCATCTCGTTCGCTGCCCGCACTGTGATCATCGGCCTGGTCGCAAAAAAGATGGAAGCAAAAAGAAGATCACACGAGCCTTCCACACAGAAATGTCCAAGCTCACTGCTTGCCCGAAATGCGGGAAGTAAAGATGGCGGAAGCGTATCTCCATGCGCTTCATTATCACCCTCGGTGGCCGCAATGCCCTCCACACCATCGAGGATGTCTTCAAGCACCTCGCCACCGAATTCATCCTTCGACATTTACTCGTCATTCGCCATTCTAAATTCGTCATTCCCAACCCACCACCAGCCATGAGCACCACTTCCCGTCGTCATTTCTTCGCCCTCGCCGCTGCTGCGGCTGCCGCCCCCGTTCTTCGTGCTGCGGGTGACAAGAAGGAGCCTTTCAAGATCTCCGTGGCCGAGTGGTCGCTGCACAAAGGGATGTTTGCCAAGGATGGGACGAAGATCGACCACCTCGACTTCTGCAAAATCGCCCGCAGCCTCGGCATCGATGGCGTGGAGTATGTGAACCAGATGTTCTTCGACAAGGCGGCGGATGCTTCCTACCTCGCGGAGATGAAGAAGCGCCAGGAAGGCGAAGGCGTGACCGGCCTGCTCATCATGTGCGACCGCGAGGGCAACCTCGGCGATCCCGATGAGGCGAAGCGCACGAAGGCCGTGGAGAACCATTACAAGTGGCTCGATGCCGCTGCCACGCTCGGCTGCCACAGCATCCGCGTGAATGCCGCCAGCGACCACAAGCTGAGTTGGGACGAGCAGATGAAGCTGGCCGCTGATGGCCTGCATCGTCTTTGCGTCGAAGGTGACAAACGAGGCCTTTTCGTTGTCGTGGAGAACCACGGCGGGCTTTCCAGCAATGGCAAATGGCTCACCGCCGTGATGAAAGCCGCGGATCATGCCCGCGTGGGCATCCTGCCGGACTTCGGCAACTTCTACACCGACCGCAACAAGGGCGAACTTTACAATCCTTACCTCGGTCTGCGTGAGTTCATGCCCTGGGTGAAGAAAGGCATGAGTGCCAAGGCCTACGACTGGGACACCGGCGCGGGCAAATTCTACACCGAAGACCGTCGTGAAGGTCGCGAGATGACGCTCGATTTCGAGCGCCTGATCAAGATCGTGCATGCCGCTGGCTACAACGGCTTCATCGGCATCGAATACGAAGGTGACAAGCATACCGAGATCGACGGCATCAAGCGCACGAAGCAGGCGCTCGATGAGTTGAAGGCGATGCTTTGAGCCTCGCTCAATACACCGCCTTGCGGTGAAACAGGAAGCTCTCGACGAGCAGCAAGGCGGCGAGCAGCCACAGGAGCTTTTGCGGCCAGGTGCTGAATGACGCGGCGGTGACGATGGCACGTTCGCGGAGTTCCGGCATGGCTGGGGACTCTTCGGAGCGCTTGGGCAGATTCGTCTCTTTGGCGGCGGCGAGGATGCTGGTGCCGGTTTTGCCATCCGCAGCCTCCCACGAGCCGATGTGCGTGAGTGACAGCAGGCCGCCCGTGGTCTGCTCGGAGGTATCGGTGAACTGCAAACCGTTCCACGCATGCCAGTTCACGAGTCCAGAGGCTGGCACGAGCTCGCCCGTGCGCATCGGCCGCTGGCTGGCGAGGGCTTCATTCGTCTCGGCGCACCAGTAGAGAGCATTGCCAAGCACGAGCGGAAAGGCGGGAAGCAGGGCGAGCTGCTCGGAAGTGGCCGGCGAGAAGGCGGTGACGATGATGCGCTGGCCTGCATGCTCGCCCGCGGCCAGCACGGGCTCCGTTCCGGCGATCCACAACGGTTCGAGCGAGGCTGGCAAGCCGAGCACCGACGTCTGCGTGAGTGCCACGCGGCTGCTGGCGACACGAAAGAGCACCGGATGATCCGGCAGGACGCTGCGCAGGCTGTCGTGCGGCAATCCATTGCCGGGAAGCGGCTTCACGCTGATCGGGCCGCTGCTTGTCGTGGGATTCAAAGCGATGAGCGGACGATCGGTGGGCCATGTTTTCGGCAGCCAATGCTCAAAGACATACACATCGGGCTTTTCCTTCGGCGGCCAGGCATCCGGCGCGGAGCGTGTCATCTCGATGCGGCGTGATTCGATGAGCGAGGCGAGGGCGATTTCGGTGAACGGGTCCGGTTTGTCCGTGATCCATGCGACGGACAGCGGTCGATTGCGTGGCAGCGGCACGGTGAGGGCATCATCCCAGCCGAAGGCATCACCGGGTGTTTTGAGTTGAAGCTCCAGGCGTTGCCCGCGGGCTGATTCGAGCGGCAGGATGAGCGTGGCGCTGGCTCCGGGCTCGAGTTCGAGCTCGCGAATCTGCACTGGGCGACCCGCGAGGGTGACTTCGAGTGTGGACGAGACCTTTTCGCGATTCGCGGCGGAGGCGGACACTTTCGCAAAGGCCTCGTGCTGACCTCCCGAGAGCGGGCTGGGACGCACTTGAAAGCCGGTGAGGCCCACATTGACCACCTCGGGCAAGGCGCAGTCGATGAATGCGAGGTCGCCTTCGGGCTTGGTGTCGCTGGCGAGCCAGATTTTCGCGCCCGAGTCGAGCTCTGCGAGCCGGCGAGCGGTGGCGAGGGCCTCGGCGGCATCGCCCGCGATGGGCAGCGGCTTCACCTCGTCGAGCAATCGAAGGCACTCGCGGCGGTTGCGGCTGCGGGAGAGGAGCACATCCGGCTTCGCGTCGAAGGCTATCAAAGTGAGCACCGCCTGATCGGGCAGGCTGCGCACGACTTGCTGAAGCGCGGCGACGGCTTCCGCGAGCCGCGTTTTGCCAGTGGCATCTGTCGCGGCCATCGAGGCGGAGCGGTCGATGAGCAAAACGACGGCTTTGGTGGCAGTGGTGCCAACTTCACTCGAAGGCCGTGCGAGGGCGAAAACAGCGAGAAACAGGGCCAGAAGGGTTAAAGCGAGCGAAAGCCACTTTTTGACGCGACGCAGCCACGCGGACTCCTGATGCTCGCGGGCGAGCGATTTGAAAAACAGCAGCGTGGAGACCGGCAGACGCTTCGCGTGCCTGCGAAACAACCAGAGAGCCAGCGGGATGAGCGCCAGCCAGGCCAGATGCAGGAATTGGGGTGCGATGAAGCGCATCGGTGCGGAGTTGAATCGTTTTAAGACGTCGTGAACGAATTGGGAAAGGGATTTGTGATGCCTTGGATGCCTTTGCGACCCCATTTGCGTGGCTTTGTGCAGGATTTTCTCACGGTGAACTTACATCTTGACGCACGGGGGCCGGGAAAGCAGTAATGGGCGGCCAGTTTCGCCTCCGGGGGACGGCTTTGTTTCGTTCCTGTTCCTGATTATCATCTTTACTCCCCGCTATGCTGAATTCGTTCCTTCGCCGCCCCCGTCTTCTGTTGGTGCTCGGCCTTCTCACGGCTGTCGTCGCTGAAGTTCCCTCCCGTGTGTATGCCCAGGACCTCGGCATCCGCCAGAATCCGACCAATGCCCCCATCGTGCGCGATGTGCAGGTCGTCTTCAAAGGCGCGGCCACCATTGATGAGGCCCGTGTGAAGAGCCAGATGGCCACCCGCGTGGGACAGCCCTTCCTCGATGAGACGGTGGAAAGCGATATCCGTAACCTTTACGGAACCGGAGCAGTCGAGAACCTCGACATCCAGGCCCAGGAGATGGCCGGCGGCGTGCGCGTGGTAGTCACCATCACCGGCCGTGGTGCCATCGGTGACATCCACTTCATGGGAAACACTGTCTTTGATGCCGACAAGCTCCGCAACGAGATCAAGCCCCGCGTCGGTGATCCGGTGGACGAGATCAAGCTCTCCACGGCGCAGAAGGACATTCGTGAAATGTATGAAAAGAAGGGCTACGCGGATGTCTCGGTCTCTTATGAGACATCCCCCTCGACGCGCGAGGGTTTCACCTCTGTTGTTTTCAAGATCGACGAAGGAGCTCGCGGCCTCATCCATGACATCCGCTTTGAAGGTCTCACCTGTGTGAAGGCACGCACCCTGAAAGCGAAGCTCAAGTCGAAGGAAAAGACCTTCTGGCGCATTTGGGGCAAGGCAGGCAAGCTGAACAACCAGGACCTCAATGATGACGTGCGCACGGTGGAGCAGGCGATGCAGGACAAAGGCTACGTTTACGCGAAGGTCGTGGAAGCACGCCGTGACCCGGTGAGCAGCAGGGCGGTGGACATCGTCTTCGTCTGCGTCGAGGGCGAAAAATACGATGTGGCCGAGGTGCAGGTGCAGGGAAATACCGTCTTCACCACCGAGGAACTCACCCCCGGCATCAGTGCCGAGCCAAACTTCCCCTATTCCGGCAGCGATGTGCGTGCGGATGAGAAGATGATCCAGGAATACTACGGCTCACGCGGCTATGCGGACGCCCGCGTGGACACGACCATTCTGAATGCCGGCCCGGGCCGCGTGAAGATCATCTATGGCGTCACCGAAGGTTCGAAATTCTACGTCAACCGCATCAACATCTCCGGCAACAACGCCACCGAGGACAAGGTCATCCGTCGTGAAATCATCGTCGCCCCCGGCGAGGAGCTCAACACGGTGAAACTCAATACCAGCCGCACCCGCCTGGAGCAGTTGAACTACTTCAGCTCTGTGGACGTGCGCACCAACAACACCCTCTCCCCCGACCGCAAGGACATTGACATCAACGTGGTCGAGCAATCCACCGGCACGGTGAACTTCGGTGCGGGCTTCAGCTCCATCGACAGCCTCTCCGCCTTCGTCGGTGTGACACAGACGAACTTCGACATCCGTGATTGGAGTGACTTCCGCGGTGCCGGCCAGCGCTTCAATGCCAACGCTCGCGTCGGTCTTCTCCGCCGTGACTTCAACGTGACTTGGACTGAGCCATGGTTCCGCGACCAGCCGCTCGCCCTGACGGTCGATCTCTTCTACCGGAACATGTACTACATCTCCAACCGCTTTGACCAGACCAACGCGGGTGCCTCCGTGGGCCTTCGTAAGCGTATGGGAGACTTTGCCTACTGGGAGGGTACCTACACCCTGCAGATGGTGTCCATCGACAACATCGACAGTGCTGCTTCACCTCTCATCGCTCAAGAAAAGGGCAACTACGTCCAGAGCAAGGTCGATGGCCGCTGGGTGCATGACACGCGCGACAGCATCTACATCACCCGCTCGGGCCACAAGGTCGAGGCGGGCGGTCTGATCTCCGGTCTTGGCGGCGACGCACAAGTCTGGGGACTCAACGCCGCAGGTCAGCAGTATTTTAATCTTCCTGGCGATACGATTCTGTCCTTCGAAGGCGCCTTCTCGACGGTTGAGAAGTGGGGCGGCACCCGCGTGCCGATCTTTGAGCGCCTCTTCCTCGGTGGTGCGAACAATCTGCGTGGTTTCAATTTCCGTCAGGCCGGTCCGAAGGACAACACGGGCGAGCCTCTCGGTGGCGGCACCTCCATCTACGGGACCGTCGAGGTCAGCGCCCCGGTGATCGAAAAATTCCGAGTGGCGGCCTTTTATGACGTGGGCTCCATCGGTGTCAGTTCCTTCGACATTGGTGGCAATATGTACTCCGACTACGGCATCGGTTTCCGCCTCTTCCTGCCGATGGGTCCGATCCGCATCGACTACGCCATCCCGCAGCAGGGTGACCAGTTCACCGGCAACTCCGGCCGCTTCCAATTCAACATGGGCTACAAGTTCTAAGCCCGTCCGTTCGTCACGAACCTTTTACTTGCCACTACTGCCCGGCTCCATCACTTCGCCGATCTTCCCCCTCTCATGAACCGCCGCACGCTCGCCGCCCTCGCCCTCGCCGTTTCCACGGTCTTTTCCTCCGCCGCTGATCTCAAGCTTGCGGTCATCGACATGAAGAAGGCCTTCGAGGACTTCCACAAGACTCAGGAGGCTGCTGAGACCTACAAGGGCAACTATAACAAGGCCGCCGGTGAGATGCGCGAGCGTCAGGACGCCTACAAGAAGCTCACGACGGACATGCAGCAGCTCGACAAGAAGGCACGTGACACCATCCTCACGCCCGATCAGCGCCAGAAGGCCATTGCCGAGCTCAATGAGAAGATGAAGGAGGCTCGTGCGCTCGAGGCGGAGATGCAGGAGTTCGCTGAGCGCCGCATTGGCCAGCTCAAGCAGGAGGACATGAAGATCCGCCAGACGCTGTATGAGGAGATCAGCACCGTCGTTCGTGACCACGCCCTCAAGAACGGCTACGACATGGTCTTCGACAAAACCGGCGTGTCCCTCTCCACCGTGCCGATTCTCATCTTCGTGAAGGAAACTGCCGCCACAGACATCACCAGCCAGGTCGTCGTCGAGCTGAACAAGAATGCTCCGGCCCCAGGTGCTGCGGCAGCCAAGCCTGCCGAGGCAGCCGCTCCGGCTGCTGGCGATCCAAAGAAATAACCTTCCGCCCGGCCTACGGGCGTCGTTTCCGAGGCACGCCTGCATACCCTGCGGCGTGCCTCGCGCTTTTTAGGCTTCCCGACTTCTCCCAATCACTTTCATGAGCACCACCCTCCAGCATCTCAGCGACCTCGTCGGCGGTCAGATTGCCCGCGGTGAGCCTTCGTTGGTCGTCACCGGCCTCAACTCCATTAGCGAGGCGCAGGCTGGTGAGATCACCTTCCTTGGAAATCCCCGCTATTTGCCGGCGCTCAAGACCACCCAGGCCAGCGCGGCGCTAGTCAGCACGGATTTCAGTGCGCTGGCAGAGGTTCCTGACACGCTCGCCCTCATCCGTGTGGAAAACCCCACGCTGGCTTTTTCGAGTGTGATCCGGCATTTCGGTCCCCCGCCAAGAGAGTCTGGCAATGGAGTGGATGCCACGGCATCGGTTTCTCCACGGGCCGTTTTTGACCCTCAAAAGGTCAGCATCGGTCCTTGTGCTGTCATCGAGGACGATGTGCGCATCGGCGATGGCACCATCATCCATGCCGGTGCCTTTGTGGGGCATGGCGCACAGATCGGTGAGGACTGCGTGCTGCATCCGAATGCCACCATCCGCGAGCGTTGCGTGCTCGGAGACCGTGTCATCCTCCACAGCGGCTGCGTCATTGGCGCGGACGGCTTCGGCTACTCTTGCCGTTTGGTGCGAGCGGCGAAATTTTGTCGCGCTTGACATGCGGCTTCGCACTCGTGCCGAGGACGCCAGCAGACAATGATGTTTGCTGTACAACTTTGAAGGAGCTAATTACGTGAAAGCAGGAATCCATCCCAAATACGAAGAAGTCCAAGTTCATTGCGCCTGCGGCGCTTCGTGGACAACGCGCTCGACCAAGAAAGAACTGAGCGTCGAAATTTGTTCCAGTTGTCATCCGTTCTTCACCGGCAAGCAGAAGTTAGTTGACACGGCAGGCCGCGTCGAACGGTTCCAACGGAAATACGGAAAGAAAGTTACGACCGAACCAGCGGGCAGCTAAAAGCACTTTTCGGTTTACGAAATACGGCAATCAGCAATGTGCGAAGACTTCTTACCAATTACTGACTACAAGGGGCGTGAAAAGCACGCCACCGCCGTATTTCGCCCAACTCTGACAATTTCTCCGCTTCATCAGCATTAGCGGTTATAATCCAAGCCACAGTCCATTTGCCGTTAGATTTTTATTGCAGAAATCTGGCGCGGGCTGTGGCTTTAGTCTTTT
>CALMTT010000475.1 GCA_937872615.1 uncultured Verrucomicrobiaceae bacterium
ACAAGACCGAGCGCGAGAAGTACGAGCGCGCCGCCCGCAAACGCGCCGGGCGGTCGGCATACTTCTGCCCGGGAATGGCAAGCAAGCGTTCGAACAACGCGGGCTTGCCGCCATAACGCGCCTCGAGCTGCCCCCAGTTCACCAGTGCACCATCATCGCCAGTCGCCTCGGTGGACGATTCGGTCGTCGGAGTGGGCACCCCGCCGGTGGAGGAAGCACGCCTGCTGACGTGGCGTAACACGGCGGCAATCAGGGCCGGCATGTCCAGCGGCTTGTTCAGGAATTCGCGCATGCCGGCATTCAGGCAAGCTCCAACATCCTCGCGGGCGACATGCGCCGACAGCCCCAGCACCGGCAGATCCGGTGCCACGGCAAGGATGCGCCGGGCGGTTTCAAAGCCGTCCATCATCGGCATCTGGATGTCCGTTATAACCACGTCGAATGCGGCGACACCGCTCGCCACGGCCTTGACGGCATCGGGTCCGCTCTCGCAGGAGGTAACCCGTGCGCCTTCGTGCTCGGCCATGCCTTTCAACACGACCCGATTCACCTCGTTGTCGTCGACGATCAGCATGCGGATACCCGTCAATCGTCCCTTGCCCGCATTGGCATTGATCATGATCGCTCCTGTTGTTCGCCGGCGTGCTGGGACCGCAAACGCGGTTCCTCGGCGAGGATGGCAGTCAGCGTCGCCAGCGCTTCGTCGAACTCGAATTCCTCGATCTGATGCGCGAGCGTTTCCGCACGAGCGCCTATTACCGCCGTCAAGCCGGGCTGTAGCGCCTCGAAATCGCGGGTCGCCGTCATTTCGGCGCCGTCGAGATGCACCCGAAGGGTTTCCAGGCCATCGCGGAGTTGCGGCCAGTCGATGCTGCCGGCCTCGACCGGCTGTGCCTTCGTCGTCTGCTGAAGGTCGGCCAAACCCGCCATGACCACATCCAGGATCTTCCGGCACTCCTCCACCAGGGGCTCGACTTCCCGTTCGCCACTCTTGATGGCCGCGTCGAGTCTCGTCGCGCACGCCTGCAGGTCGCCCAGTCCGAACGTGCCTGCCAAGCCCTTCAGCGTATGCGCGACCCGCCTCGCGTCTTCGCGCTCGCCAGCGGCAAGCAGCGCTTCAATCGCATGCGCGTCACCCGCATGCTCGATGCGGAACTTTTCCAGGAAACGCGCTAGGCGATCAACCTTGCCACTGGTCACTTTCAGGGCCGTCGCCAAAGTCAGTCCCGGCACCGCGCCGATCGCCCGGCGCAAGGGATCGTCCGCCTCGTCGGCTGGAGCCGCGTCGACCGGCACCGTGGCATCGGCGGGCTGGACAGCCACGAACGACTGGGGCAGCCCGCGCGCCAGGGCGGCGAAAAGCACGCCGGCATCGACGGGCTTGGCGATATGGTCGTCCATGCCGGCCTCGAGGCAGCGCTGGCGGTCCTCATCGAAGGCATTGGCGGTCACGGCAACGATGGGAACGTCGCGATAGCCGTCCAGGCGCCGGATCTGGCGTGTTGCCTCCAGGCCGTCGAGCAACGGCATCTGGATATCCATCAGGATCAGGTCGTAGCGCCGGCCACGCGCCCGCACGATGGCGTCGATGCCATTGTCGGCGACATCCACCATGACACCGGTCTGCGCAAGCAGTTCGAGCACTACTTCCTGGTTGAGTTCGTTGTCCTCGACCAGCAGGACACGGGCATCGAACCGCAGCTTTCCGCTCGCGATGGCCATATCGAGCGCTTGGCGCTCCTCCTGCCCGATGAGGTTCGCCCCGAGCCCGAGGCGCACGGTCACCGAGAACGTCGCCCCGCCACCAGGCGAACTCTCGACGGTGATGCCGCCGCCCATCAACTCGGCAAGGCGAAGCGAGATGGCGAGACCCAGACCCGCGCCGCCGTACTTGCGGGTGATCGACGTATCTACCTGCTGGAATTTCTGGAACAGTCCGGCCTGCTGTTCCTCGCTGATGCCGATGCCAGTGTCGCGAATGTCAAACCGCAGAACTACCGTTTCGGTCAGAAACTCCTGCACGCCGATGCGGACATCGATGCTACCGCGCTCGGTGAACTTGATGGCATTGCCGACGAGGTTGACGAGCACCTGTTTGATGCGCTGGAAGTCGCCGACGAACTTGCGCGGCAGCGCTGGATCGATGTGCACGTTGATCTCGAGGTTCTTTTCGGCCGCGCGATGCGAGAAAACATCCATTGTCTCGGCGACGAGCTTCTCGACATCCACGGGGATGCACTCGATCTCCATTTTAGCTGATTCGAGCTTCGAGAAGTCGAGAATATCGTTGATGACGTGAAGCAGCGATTCGCCGGAGGAGCGAATCATGCGCACCAACTCCTCCTGCTCGGGCTCGAGGCCCATTTCGATGAGCAACGAGGTGGTGCCGATGATGCCATTCATCGGCGTGCGGATCTCATGTGACATGTTGGCGAGGAAATCGCCCTTGGCGGCCGCGGCGTTCTCAGCCGAACGGCGGGCGGTCTCAAACTCGGCGATGAGCATCTGCTTGCGCTGCTCCTCCTGGGCCACGTGCTCGATCATTTTGTTAAACTCCGCCTGCACGTAGGCAAGGTCGTCCAAACCGCTGGCAGGCAGTCGGGAGGTGAGATTGCCTGTCCGCATGGACTGGAAGGCCTGGATGAGCGCATCGGTCTTTTTGGTGATGCTGCGCCCGAGGAAGAAGAAGCCAATGACAGCCGGAATCAGGCCGATGCAGGCCCCAAGCGTGGGAACAAGCATGCGCCCGGCATTGAAAAGATGCGCAAACTGCACCTGCGGCTGGCGTGCGATGAAAACCCCGGCCACGCGGCCGTCTTTGTTGTAGAGCGGCGCGGCGGAGATGATCCACGCCGTCTCCGTCTCGATATGTGGCTCGCGGCTTGTGCTGGTGTCCACAATGACGAGGCTGGTGCCGGCCATCACGCGATAGACGAGATTGTCGAGCATGCCGTAGCCGATGTCCTTTTCGGGCCAGGCCTTCGCGGCGGGAATGATCGCGACGGGGGGCGACTTGGCGATGGGCTGAGTGCCTTTTCCTGTGCGAGGCGCGATGATATCGACCTCCAAGCCGAGTTGCTCGATCGCCGGTGGAACATCGACCGTCTGCACACGCATGCGCAGGAGGGTCTCGTTCTCCCACGTCAGGCGGACGGACCCAGAGCGTTCATTGTCGCTCAGGGCCTGCCGGTTGAGTTCCATCTGTCCAGCCAGGGCCACAGAGCCCAGGTAGGAAGTCTGCGAGTAGCGCAGGGTGAGGAACTCCTGCCAAAGGAAAGCCACCGCTGTCGCCATGGCCGCGATGACCACGGCCATCATGCCGAGGATCGTGAAGCGGTTGGCGATCTGAAAGGTGAACTTCATGGTCAGGCGTGGTAATCAATGTTTCAAACCTGCTGGGCAAAATCCGACTGCTGAGGCATGGCAGCGGCATACGGGTCAAACGCGGCACCGTGCCCCATGGCATGCGAATGATCTTGGTGGCCATATTCCGGCATGTGCTGCTCGACATGCGCCGGTTGATCGACCACCCGAGCAATAGCCCGACGGACTGCCGTGCAGAGAATGTCCGGCGTGTAGGGCTTTCCAAGCACGTCATAGAAGCCGATGGCCTGGCAGAGCTCCCGAGCATCCTCCTGGAAGTAGCCACTACAGGCGATCACCGGGAGTTCGGGATCGATTTGATGCAATTGATCGAGCGCCTCGAAGCCGGAGAGGCCTCCTGGCATCGTGAGATCGAGCACACAGGCCGCATAACGATTCCCATTGGTTATGGCATGCATGAGCAATTCGACCGCTTGATCGCCGGACGAGGCACAAACGACCTCAAAGCCTTGCGAAGCGAGAACGGCACGGCCGACGGCGAGCACCTGGGGTTCATCGTCGATGATGAGAATCACGCTGGAAGCGAAGGATGGCTCGCGGGTGATGGTGGCGGTGGGTATTTCCATATGTCGGATAAGGGGTCAGTGGGATCACATGGCGGTGTAGCTAAGGCACTTGATCTCCTCGAGCGAGGTGGAGCCGGCGATGACCTGGGCAAGGCCTTCCTGATAAAGAGACCTGAAGCCCGTCTTGAAGGCCGCAGCACGCATCGCGCTCATCGGCGCCGCTTCTTCGATGAGATCTCGCAGCTCGGAGTTCATCTCACACAGCTCCATGAGAGCCACACGACCCGCGTAACCGGTGCCATGGCACTCATCGCAACCACGAGCCTCGAAGATGGGCGTTGTGAGCGGCTGTGAGATCACCTGCTGTTTGGCCATCAGATCCTGAATCTCCTGTGAGACGGGCATCGGCTGCTTGCAGTAGCTGCAAAGACGGCGAGCAAGACGCTGCGCCTGCGAAAGGGCCAGCGAGTCCGCCAGGAGGTATTTTTCGACACCCATGGCCAGCAAACGCGTGACGGCACGCAGCGAGTCATTCGCGTGGAGGGTGGTAAGCACCAAGTGACCAGTGAGCGAGGCGTTCACCGCCGCTCCAGCTGTCTCCGCGTCACGAGACTCACCGATCAGAATGATGTCCGGGTCAGCACGGAGCAGGGCTCGCAGGCCATTGGCAAAGTCGAGACCGCGAGCGTTGTTGGTCTGCGTCTGGTTGATGCCTTCGATTTCGTATTCGATGGGGTCTTCGATGGTCTGAATGTTCACTCCATCGTCGTTCACACTATTCAGCAGGGCATACAGCGTGGTCGTTTTACCAGAACCGGTAGGACCTGTGACGAGCACGAGCCCTTGGTCACGACTCATGGTGCGGGTGAGGATGTCAATTTGACGCTGACCAAGGTTGAAGTCCGAAAGACGCTTCACGCCGTCCTGCTTGTCGAGGAAGCGCATGATGAGCTTTTGGAACTCACGACGCGTGGGAACAGCTGCGAGACGCACATCGACGCGGCGACGGCCGACGGAAAGGGCGAGACGACCGTCCTGGCACTCGGCGCGGCTTTGATTGATGCCCGCCCAGTTTTTGATGAGCGCCACGAAGCGGTTATGCTGGCTCTCCGGCGCCGTCATGATGGTCTTCATGGTCCCGTCCATGCGGGCGCGGAAGCGGGTGAAGTTATAAAACTTCTCCAAGTGAAGGTCAGATGCACGGCAGCGGATGGCGGTGAAGAGCGCCCACTGCACGAGCTCCTCGGCGGAGTGATTCGGATTCTGCGGATTGACCCGCGCCATGTCCTCTGGTGCGATTTCGACGACATTTGCATCGTCCGCCACGGTCAGCGTGGCATTGTCCATCGATGCTACAGCACTCGGATCGAAGGTGGCGCCAGCGCGATTGATGGCGTCACGGATGGTGGCCACGTCCGCCAGCACAGGGACGATCTTGATGGCAGCATTGCCCATCGAGAGCCACTCATCCTCGAACTTGTAGCAGTCTCCCGTCTCACTGAGCATGAAGCAGACGTGCCTGCCGATGTAGAGGGGATAGACCGCGTGCCGCTCCAGCAGCGGCAGGGGAAAGAAGGTCTGGCGCTGGGCCTCAGCCGCGCTGAGCACGAGCTGTTTTCCACCGCTGACGAGGTATTGCAGCGCCACGCCAAAATTGCGCTGCATCACGTTGAAGTTGGAAGCCTCCAGCCTGTCCGACTTGCTCTTCTGAGCCTCGAAGAAGCCGTTCAGCTTGATCTTTTCCGAATCGTCATACGGATAATTGTCGGTGAGCCACTTGTAGGTTCCCTCGAGTCCTAGTTCGTCGAAACGAGGCGGCTGTAGCTGCTCCATCTCATTGCTTTGAGAGATGGGCATCTGGCCAAAGCGGTTCACCAGGTCCTTGCGGGTGTTTTGATACTGCTCCGCCGTGATCAGCACACGAATGACCAGGAACGAAGGCACGCCCCAAAGGTCTCCCGCCCTCGGATTGTGATGCGCCATGACCAGCAGCGGGCCCAAAGTGGTGACCGGCAGCCAAGGATCCGCCACATACGGGACTCTGCCGAGCTTCCGCACCAGGCGCTCGGCCTCCGGCGAGCAGCTTTCACGCAGAAGCGTGAGGGGAATCATCCCGTATTGAAGCGCCAGCCCCTCGATCGAGAGGATGGCGGACTGGCGGGCGTCAATTATCGCAGCCGACGGACTACTA
Organism: uncultured Verrucomicrobiaceae bacterium; assembly: GCA_937872615.1. GTDB lineage: Bacteria > Verrucomicrobiota > Verrucomicrobiia > Verrucomicrobiales > Verrucomicrobiaceae > Prosthecobacter. The sequence continues at coordinate 6,082 of CALMTT010000475.1, forward strand.
GCAGCACCGAAGGATTTCGGAGCGTTGTGGGTCGGGATCTGGAGAACAGCGGGCATGAGGGCGGTGTGGAAAGTGCGGGCGCATGAAGAAGGTCAGCGCCCCGCCATCTGGAAATTCGGGGGGAAGACAAAGGCGGTCGTGAAATCGGTGCCGTCGAAATTCATCTTGATGCCCGTGCCCGCAGTGCCCGGGCCGAGCAGCTCGTATCCCCGGCCGAACCAGCGGATGCGGTAGTCGGTGGCGTTGCTGCTGACGACCGGGTTATAGCGCGGATCAAAGTAGGGGGACCCAACCTTGGCCCGGTCGATGTCTGGATTCCGATACTGAATGGTGCGCAGCACCACCATCTCATCTGCACCGCTGGAATCCATGCGATTGAAAACCATCTCATAGTTCTGTTGTGCGAAGGTGTGCAGCGCCCGGTTCAGGGACTCCACCCGGTCCGAGGCGACCACCACCTTCGAACTCTCCAACAGGGATGGAAACGTGTTCACCGCAATCGTGGCCAGCACCCCGAGGATGGAGATCACGATGACAAGCTCCGTCATGGAGAAACCCGCCGCTCCACAACAGGAGCCGCGGTGTTTTTTGGAGGAACTGTGCATGGTGCGCGTCATCGTCCGCAGGTCGTCAGTAGAGGATGGTGGTGAGATTGGGGTCCTTGAGCCCAACCTTGGACATGGACAGAATCGATGATGGGAAGGTCACACTGTAGCCAGAGGGCATAAAGGCCGTCAGGGTGGTCTCCGCGTAGCTCAGATATGGCAGCAACAGGTTGTATTTGGCCGTCGATGAGGCTGCCGCAGTCCAGTCGGCAGCCGCCTGGGAACGGCCTCGAACCTGGATAAAGCTAGCTTGGGCAAGATTCAGCGCCTCCGCCCGCGCAATGGCCAGATTCTTCTCACTATCAGACCGCATGCGAGCCACCGAAGGGATGGCGAGGAAAGCGATGATGCCGATGATCGACACGCATGCCATCATTTCGACGAGGGAGAACCCCGTCCGGCCACGGCGGGCCGCGGCGGCCGGCAGGGAAGCTGATTGGGTAGGATTCATGAGGTGCAATGGCGGTTGAAAGGGCTATTCGCTGACAAGATCGACCCGCGGAAAGTCACCGGTCTGCCAGTTCGGGAGGCTCAGATACTGCTTCGAGTTTTCCAAGGCAGATGACTTCAGCCGGTCGGTGCTGGTGGTGTAGTCGAGGAAGTGGTCGGCCGTGGTTTGGTCGATGAATCCAGCTCTGGCATTCGGGTCCGAGGAGGAGGGATTCGGAACGAGAAGGTTAAATCGTGCGGAAGTGGTCCCCAGCGCATTGTATGTCGTGCGCACGGACTCGAGGCTGCGCACCTGCGCACTGCTTCCCACACGGGTCTGGGACATCACCCAGGCAGTCAGAGCGCTGTTGATCGCTGTTTGCTGCTGCCTTGCCATGACACGATTGGCATCCCGGGATGCGTTGCTGAGGGCAGCCACCACCAGCGATGACATGATGCCAATGATGGCAATCGTGAAAATGGCCTCAACGAAGCTGAAACCCCGGGCCCGCACGGTGGTGGACTTTGATGAGGGATGGCTGCTGGAGATTTTCATTTGGTTTAGATGTCCGTGAAATAACAATTTCCATAATTATCACATCAAACTAAAACCAGCAAGGGGCAAAACCCGCCTCTTGAGAAGAATTTCATCTCCCTAAGGAGAGATTCAGCGCCTCAACCGGTTCGACGGCCGATTAAGCAGCCATTTTCGCTTCTCGCCGCCTCCGGAGACCAGCCCACACGCCCAGACCTGTGGCCACAGCAGCCCCCAAACCTGCCCAAGGCCCCCAATCAGACACCTTGCTCAAGGGCTTCACCTTGATTCCCTTGGTCACATCACCTGCCAGCAGGAGCATCCACTGGGTGGCCTCCTCCCCTTGCTCACCCGGTGGCTGCCACAGAAAAACATCGTGCATCCGGCCTTTGGGGACCCTCACGACCAGTTCAGGCTCAGGATGGTGCCATTGCCACGAGGCAGTAACCAGCGAATGAACGGCCTCAGCCGGCGGTGGAGGCAGGTTTGGCGGGGCACACCGAGCCCAATCCGTGTGGAACTCGACCGCATGGCTGGCCAAGCCGTCCAATAAGCACCAACCATCCCCCACCCGCACTTCCACCGGACTTTTCAGGGCCTCAAGCGCTGCGGCCTGATCCGGGATCAAGGGATTAAAGGCATGATCAGCCGTCACCTCCAGCCTCACCCCAGCATCGGGTAGCAGGGTAAGTCTGGCTGTCAGAAACTCGATCGCATGCCCAAAAGCACACAGGGGGGCCAAAATGGCTCCCCCTGCGGCGAAAATTCGGATGGATCTCCCTAGGCCCATCACTTTTTCCGGTTCCAGCGCAGGACACGGCCCCACTGGTTCCATTCGGTCTCGAGGATGTTGCCCTCGTTGTCGAAGGTAATCCCATGAGGGCTTGTCACGACTCCCTGCTGCCAGTCTTTGGGCTCGATTTTGGGCGTGTTGGTCAGCTTCGGAGCGGTCCCAAGATCCGCCACACGCTTGTTCTCCTTGTCCCACACACTCACGTTGCCGGCAATCTCCGCCACGCACATCAGATCACCGTGAAAGCTCGCGGAGGACGGGTTTCTCATTTCAGTGGCGATCTCACCGATGAACTTCCCATCGAGGTCCGTGTGCAGCATGCGCTTGTGACCACGATCGCAAATCATCACGCGAGCCGGCTCAAAACGGCGGTCGATGAAGATTTTATGAGCGTTCGCCAGCTTCAAGGGTTCGCCAGGACCGCCGAAAACGGCCTTAAACTTGCCCTCGCGGCTGAAGACGAAGATGTGGCTCTGGCCGTAACCATCCACGACATAAATGTCGCCATTCGGAGCCACATCGCAATTGGTGAGCTTGAGGCCTTTGCCGATCTTGTCTGCGGGGAACTCGCTCGTTGGGATGGTCAGCAGGACTTTGCCTTCCAGATCGCATTTGATGACTTTTTGCTCACCCAGCACCGCGGCGAAAAGAAACTCCCCGTCGCCGTCCTTGCGAATGACAAAGCCATGAAGCGACTGGGGCAATGGGAGCGCCTTGATGAACTTCCCGTCCGTTCCATAAACTTGAATGCCCGCATTGGCCTCCTGGACGCTCACGTAGATCTTGCCTGAGGAATCGACAGCAATCTCGCCATGGCCGTTGCCAATGGTTTCTTTGCCGGGAGGAGGCGTGATGAAGTTGGGGACGAACTCGTAGGCTACTTCAGCGGCAGCGCCGCCCGCAAGTGCCACGACCGAAAGGAGAGAGAGGATGGATTTGGTCATGCGAAGGCCGATACAAACGGGACGAACGACCAACGTCAATCAAAACACCTTACGCAAGATTGTGTTATTCAACCTTGGCTGAAGAGAGAATAGCGGTCACCGTTTCGCGGTTCTTGGGATCCTTGGCCGTAAAACCAATTTGAACCATGTAAATCCTGCCATCCGATTGGATGTAAAGACTTTCTATAAAACAAGGCTGCCCGCTCGAAATACCGGAGAGCGATGTTTTTTTTGCTGAATGGCCTGAAACCGTTAAATCCATCATCGAATGGGATGCTTTAGAGAGACCCGACTTAATCGTCTCATTAATCGAATCCTGCACCACCTTTTCTAGGTCTATCTTCTTTCCAGAAGGTCCGTCCATCACCATTACAACTGCGTCTATTTCTTTCACCGGCTCCTTACCAGTAAAAAGCTGTAGTTTCACTGGTGCAGGAGTTTGCGCTGGAGTTGGTGCCCTGCTCAAAGGAATCGGACAATTAATGGTCAATCCCTGCACTGTTTGTAATCCAGGAACACCAAAATTGTCTGCACTTGCCCGTGAGTCGGAACGCCCCCCGGGAACGGGTGCATACTTGGCGGTTTGAACGGCTTGCTCGGCTGCGGCGATTTGTTCGGCTAGACCACTGCCCCCCATGTCGAACCGCTCACGGATTTCTTCGGGCAGTTGGTCATAAGGGACAATGGTGAATCCATCGGCATGAATGAATGAAATGTTCATAGCATCCATTTTTTTAATCTTTGCCAACTTGAGGGTCTTCCCAGTGGTCAATTGAACCTCCGGATACTCGCTGCCGATAGCCGTCACCCTGACCTTGTCCACTGTGGAACGAATGGAACTGACCATGTACTTAAAATCAGCTTCAACACGGCGATGTTTGGCTTTCAGTTCGTCCAGTTCCTGGAGCAGCGGAGCCTCCAAAGTAGTAGCCTGTTGTGCCTTGGCGGCCACGGCCTCGATTTTCACCCACTCGTCTTGGCGAACCGCCAAGGATTCCTTCAACTGCGAAAGCTTGCTTTTGGACTCAATCAGCACAGCGTTTGCTGCATCAATTCCCTGAAAGTGCTGCGCAATCGTGAATATGCCTGCTACTGCAACCACGAAAGCGATGATGAAAAAGAATTTTCCGGTTTCCATGAATGTGCGGACGTGAGGGTTAACGGAGGTACTTGGCTTTGTAGGCGTCCACTTTGGGACCAAAAGTCGCCGCAGCAGATTCCAGTGACTTCAATTTCGCCTTCATTGTGTCTATTTCCTTCTGTAGGTAAGCCGCTTTTTGCTCCATGGCAGCTGTCTGACGTTCGAGGGTAATCGCAGCCGAGGCAGACACCGATCCAAAGGACAAAATGCGTTGATCCAGCGTTTGAATCTCGCTGAGCACACGCTCGGCTTCCGTGTCGATGCGCTGACGCTCTTCTTGAAGCTTTTTTTGTCGGTCGCAGGAAGCTGAACTAATGGCGACAATCACAAGGCTGACTCGAAGAATAGATGAGTTTAACTTCATAATAAAAACTAATCGCAACGATTGGCTACCCGCAAGCATCAAGTTTGCTTGGCTTCCACTAAAAGCTAAAAACGCACCATCAAGCGCTCTTTTTGACCACATACCCACCCAGAGCCAAAGCGCCTAGGATGCCGGAGCGGCCTTTCAGCCCGGGGGAGACGATGAAGGCATCCAGCTCGCGGTTCATTTGAGGCACGCGGAGATAGCCGTTCATGACCTGGCTGAACTTCCCGCGGATGAGCGGGAGGATGTGGGGCTGCTCCATCACGCCCCCCCCGAGGATGATGCGGCGCGGGCAAAGCGTGAGCGTGATGTTCGCGAGGGCGTGGGCCATTACATCGGCGGTCTCTTCCCAAGCGGGATGGTCATCGGGCAGGGAGTCAGCCCTCACGCCCCAGCGCACGGCAAGGGCCGCGCCGCTCACATAGCCCTCAACACAGCTTTTGTGGAAGGGGCAGTGGCAGATGGCCTGCACCGCTTTGGAATTTTGCGGCGGCGGGACCATGAGATGGCCAATTTCAGGGTGGAGCAGGCCATGCAGGAGCTGGCCGTGTACGAGCACGCCTCCACCGACTCCCGTGCCCACGGTGATGTAAACAAGCGGATCGATGTCCTTGCCCGCTCCCCAGAGATACTCGCCGAGCACAGCGGCATTCACGTCCGTGTCAAAGGCCACCGGCACGTGGTAGCGGCTTTGCAGCATGTTCACGATGTCCACATACTGCCAGCCCGGCTTCGGCGTGGTGGTGATGTAACCATAGGTCTCGCTGTTTTTGTCGAGATCGACGGGGCCGAATGAGCCCACACCGATGGCCGCAAAAGGACCATGCTTGGACTTTGCCATCGCGAGGTAGCGGCAAACCTCCGCCAAGGTCTCCTCCGGAGTGGTCGTGGGAATGCGGGCGATATCTCGGAGGTCGTTGGGGCCGGTGCCCACCGCACAGACGAACTTCGTCCCTCCCGCCTCGATGGCGGCGATCAATGGCGGGTTCTCACTGTTCATGTCATGAACCCTTTCTCACCGCCGCGGAATCATGGATGCCCAGGCTGGCGTAGATCTCGCGCGTGGCATGGGACTTGTTGAGCGTGTAAAAGTGGATGCCGTCCACGCCGTGGTCGAGCAGATCAAGGCACTGCTCGGTTGCGTAATGGATGCCCACCTTTTGCACGGCGTCTTCATCGCCGCCGCAGCGCTGGATGGCACGGAGCAGCTTTGCGGGGTAGCGAGCGCCGGCGGCCAGTTCGGCCATGCGGCGCATGCCGGAGGCACTGGTGATGGGCATCACGCCCGCGATGATCGGCACATGAATACCAGCCAGGCGGCAGCGGGCCCGGAAATCGTAAAAGTCGTGGTTATCGAAAAACAACTGCGTGCAGATGTAGTCCGCTCCGGCGTCCACCTTGGCCTTCAGGTCCGCAATCTGGGCGTCGCTCGCAGCCTTGCTGCGGTCTAGGTCCGCCTGGATCTGGGCACGCTGCTCGGCGCTCATGCCGCCGAAACCGGCACAGCCGGAGAAGCCCCACACACCCAAACCAATCAGAAGGGAAGAGAACAACAGCACGAGCAAGGCGCTCCATGGCCTATCTCGTAAATTGGTTTTAAACATGATTGAAGGCGTGACCAAAGGTTTTCAAAAAACCCTTTATGTTGAAG
>CALMTT010000476.1 GCA_937872615.1 uncultured Verrucomicrobiaceae bacterium
GCCATGTTTGTCCGTCCCGGCGAGATTGGCGTGTCGGAACACGTCCGAGCAGCGATCGACGCCCGGCCCCTTGCCGTACCAGACGCCGAACACGCCATCGACCGCGCCTTCGCCGCGCATCGTCGCTTGCTGGCTGCCCCAGACCGCCGTTGCAGCGAGCTCTTCATTCAGACCCGGCTTGAAGACGATGTTCTTCGGCTCCAGCAATTTGCGGGCGCGAAAGAATTGCTGGTCGAGCCCTCCGATCGGCGAACCGCGATAACCGGAAATGAAACCGCCGGTCTTGAGGCCGGCAAGCCGGTCGCGTTCCTGCTGCATTAACATCATACGCACGATCGCCTGCGACCCCGTCAGGAAGACGCGGTCCTTGGACAGATCGTATTTATCGTCGAGATGAACCGTGCGAAGCGGCGCGCCTGTCATCGAAGTCCTCCGTCGCCTGTTGGCGACCATCGATTGGTTGCAGGATAGCGTTGGATCGCTTCCGCAAATAGGTCAGCAATACTGACATAATAAGGGCGTTGCGTCAAATCCCCGTCGCCTTGCTTTCGCCTGGGAATGCGACGATCAGAGATCACGCCGTCCACATGAAACGAGATTCGATTGGCCGTCCGCAACCCGTCAGGCAGAACCTTCCGACGGCTGTGCGCCATGTGCACGGCGATCGTCGCTTTCTGGCTCGCCGCGGCGCCGGCGCTCGCCCATCCCCATGTCTGGATCGTGACGCGCAGCCAGATCATCTATGACGCGTCCGGCAAGATCACCGGCATTCGCTACGCCTGGACGTTCGACGAAGGCTTTTCCACCTATCTCTCGCAAGGGCTGGACACCAACAAGGATGGCAAGCTTTCGCGCGAGGAGTTGAGCGGGCTGGCGAAGGAGAACGTCGAGTCGCTCACCGACTCCAACTACTTCACGGTCGCCAAAGCCAACGGCAAACCGATCGAGGTCGCGGCGCCGAAGGACTACTGGATGGAGTCGGATGGCAAGCAGTTGACACTCTATTTCATCCTGCCGCTGAAAACGCCGGCGCCGGCGCGCTTGTTTGCGCTCGATGTCTACGATCCCAATTATTTCATCTCCTTCGTCATGGCGGAAACGGAGGATGCGGTGACGCTGAAGGACGGTCGCGAGCTGAAGTATGATGTTTTGATCATCGCCACGGGATGTCGCACGGCACCGGAAGAGACGGAGGGCATGCTGGGACCGAAGTGGCGTGTGAATGTGCATGACTTCTACACGCTGGATGGCGCGAAGGCGCTGCGGGACAAGCTGGCGGCTTTTCAAGGCGGTCGCGTGGTGGTGCATATCAACGAGATGCCGATCAAGTGCCCGGTGGCCCCGCTGGAGTTCACATTCCTCGCCGACACGTTTTTCCGTGAGCGCGGTCTGCGCGACAAGGTCACGCTCACCTATGTCACACCGCTGTCGGGAGCCTTCACGAAGCCGAAATCCTCGAAGAAGCTCGGCCATCTGCTCGCCGACAAGGGTATCGAGCTCGTCACCGACTTTGTGGCGGAGCGAGTGGACCAGGAAAACGACAAACTGGTGTGCTTTGATGGTCGCGAGGTGCCCTACGACCTGCTCGTGACGACGCCGACGAACATGGGCGACGAGGCGGTGCGCCGCAGTGCGCTTGGCGACGACCTCGACTTCATCCCGACAGACAAACACACGCTGCAATCGCTCCAGCATCCGGATGTCTTCGTCATTGGCGACGCGACGAACGTCCCCGCGTCGAAAGCAGGATCGGTGGCGCACTTTGAGAGCGAAACACTCGCCGACAACGTGATGCGCCACATCCGCGGCGAGCCATTGAAGGAGGAATTCGACGGCCATTCGAACTGCTTCATCGAGTCCGGCAACGGCAAGGCGCTGCTCATTGACTTCAACTACGAGTATGAGCCGCACGAGGGGAATTTCCCCTTCTCCTTCGGCCCCATGAAGCTGCTGGAAGAGAGCAGGCTCAATCACCTCGGTAAGCTGGCCTTCCGGCATGTGTATTGGAATGTGCTGCTCAAAGCCTGGCCGCTGCCGGGCATCAGCCGACAGAAAAAGAAACCGGCCGCCTTCACGGAATGACGAATGACGAACGCAGAATGACGAAACCCTCATCACAACCACCATCATGAAAAAAAGCATCGCAGGAACAGACATCGACGTGAACGAAGAAGGCTATCTGACGGACATGTCGCAATGGAACGAGGCCATCGCTGCCGCGATCGCGGTGGAGGAAGGCATCGGAGCACTCGGAGACGGCCACATGAAGGTCGTGCGCTATTTGCGTGAGCAGCAGGCCAAGGGCGCGGCGCTGACCATCCGCAGCATGGGCAAGAGCGGCGTCGTGACGACAAAGGAGCTCTATGACCTCTTCCCCGGCGGCCCTTTGAAGAAGTCCTCCAAAATCGCCGGCATTCCGAAGCCCGTCGGTTGCATTTGATGAACTTGAAACCTGAAACTTGAAACTCTTATGACCGACGACAAACAACCTGTGAAAAAGATGTCCATCATCGTGAGCCGCGGCTCGCTGGATGGGATTTACCCGGCGCTGATCATGGCGAATGGCGCCCGCATGGAGGGCATCGAGGCCTCGCTGTTCTTCACCTTTTTTGGCCTGAACGCCCTGGCGAACAAGACGCTCGACAGCCTCAAGGTGTCCACCGTGGGCAACTCCGCTTTGAACATGGCCATGCCGATGCTCGGCCTGCCGATGACGATGCCGTTTCCCACCTGGATGGGTGCCCTGCCCGGTGTGTCCGCCTTTGCGACGCATCTCATGAACAAGGAGATGGAGAAGCTCGACATCCCGCCCGTGCGCGAGTTCCTCGAACTCATCTCCGACTCCGGCGGCAAGATTTATGCCTGCAAGCTGGCGATGGACATGTTCAAGCTGAAGAAAGAGGACCTCATGGACCGCGTCGATGGCGTGCTGACCGTCGGCGATTTCTACAACGAGTCCGCCGGAGCCGGCACGCACATCCTTTTCACCTGAGCCATGCCTCTGCTCTGCAATGACGCCGCCCGCTGTGAGGTGATGAACCTCGCTTGGGGATCAAACGGCCACGGCCCCTACCTCGTGCGGCAGGAAGGCTATCTGCCTGACAGCACCGACTTCCGTCCGCAGCGCTTCCTGCTGCAAAAAGACGGCCGCTGGCTGCTGAACCTCGCCTTTGTCATGCTGCCGGAGGCCGAGCAGGAGGCGCAGTTGTTTCATTCGCTCAAAGACGTGCTCGTGCTGCTCGATCAGATCGCCGGACAGCCCGCACGGGCCGATGCCAGCCTGCCGCCTGGAACGAACGCCGACGAAGTCATGGCCCACTTCGAGCAATGCACCCACCGCATCCTCCGCGGCATGCGCATGTGCTCGACCGTGCCGCTGAGGGCGTAGGCGCGTTCGCCAGAACGTGGAACTTTTCCACCCAAGCCTCATTCTGGCGAATGAGCCTACCCACTTCTCATCCTCTCATCCCATGAAAACATCCCCCAAAGTCATCATCGTCGGCGGCGTGGCCGGCGGAGCCTCGTGCGCGGCGCGGCTGCGTCGGCTCGACGAGCATGCGAGCATCACCGTGTATGATCGCGGGCCATTTGTGAGCTTTGCAAACTGCGGACTGCCTTACCATGTCGGCGGCGTGATCCCAGAGGAGGCCAGCTTGCTGCTCGCTTCACCACAGCTCTTCCACAGCCGGTTTCGTATCGCGGTGCAGGTGCATCACGAGGTGACATCCATCGACCGCGCGGCCCAAAAGGTCACGGTGAAGAACCTGCTCACTGGCGAGGCCTTTGAGGATGCCTACGACGTGCTCGTGCTCTCGCCTGGAGCAGCTCCGATCAGGCCGGAGCTGCCAGGCATCGATCTGCCGGGCGTTTTCAGCGTGCGGAGCATTCCGGACACGCGGGAGATTCGCGGCTGGATTACGCAAAAAGGTGCCAAACAGGCCGTCGTGGCTGGTGGAGGCTTCATCGGGCTCGAAATGGCCGAAAACCTCCGTCATTTCGGTTTGGATGTCGCGCTGCTCGAGGCCGGTCCGCAGCTCATGCCTGCGATGGACGCGGAAATGACCGCGCCACTGAAAAAGCACCTGCAAAAGCATGGGATCGACATCCGGCTGAACACCCCGCTGGCAGGCATCGCCGCGAAAAACGGCCAACTCGTCGTCAACGACGCCATCGAGACGGATCTCGTCATCCTCGGCCTCGGTGTGCGGCCTGAGACGACGCTCGCCAAAGCCGCCGGGCTCACACTTGGCAAACGTGGCGGCATCGCCGTCGATGCGCAGATGCGCACGAGTGATCCCGCGATCTATGCCATTGGCGATGCGGTGGAGGTGCGCGATGTCATCACCGGCTCGGACACGCTCCTCGCTCTTGCCGGTCCGGCGAACCGCCAGGGCCGCATCGCCGCGGATGTCATCGCTGGACGCGACAGCGCCTTCCGCGGCGTGCAGGGCACGGCGATCTGCGGGCTGTTTGACCTCGCCGTCGCACAAACCGGTGCCAGCGAGAAAGCGCTGCAACGTGCCGGCATCACCGACTACGAAAAAGTGTATCTGCATCCGAAACACCACGTGGCCTACTACCCCGGCGCACAGACGCTGCATTTGAAGCTGCTCTTTTCCAAGCCCGATGGCCGCATCCTCGGCCTGCAAGCCGTCGGCATGGCCGATGTCGCGCGGAAGGTGGATGTTATCTCCTCCTTGATCCAGAAGGGCGGCACCGTCTTCGACCTCGAAGAGGCGGAGCTGTGCTACGCGCCGCAATTTGGCGGTGCCAAGGATGCGCTGAACTACGCGGGCTTCATCGCGGCGAATCATCTGCGCGGCGATCTGCCGCTCTCGCATTGGAACGCGCTGCCGGAAGGAGCCTTCCTGCTCGATGTGCGTGATGCGGATGAGTTCGCCGAAGGCCATCCCGAAGGTGCCGTGCTCATTCCCCTGCCCCAGCTCCGCGACCGTCTCGACGAACTGCCGAAAGACAAAACGCTGCACGTCTATTGCGGCGTCGGCCAGCGTGCCTACTACGCCGTCCGCCAGCTCCAGCAGCACGGCTTTGATGCCCGAGACATCAGCGGCGGCATGATCACGGCGGGGATGGTGAAGGGCATTTAGGGCCGCAGTGACCGTGCCTCGCACTCGAGAAAGGCCATGCGCTTGATGCCTAGGCGGTCCTTCGGGGTCCACATGGCCAGGAGTTTGGTGGTTCCGACGGTGAGCGTGACGTTCGTTTGCAGTTCGACATGCTCAAAGTCGGTCAAAGGCACTTCGATGTTTTTGCCGCTCTTGAGGTCCTTGATCTGTTCCCGATGGATCGAGGGCGGAGAGATGTCTTGATGTATTGACAGCTTCACCCGCAGGGTTTCGGTGGTGGAGTCGAGTTCCGGAGTTGCCTCGAAAATGAGGCCTGTCACACGCTCCTCGGTGGTGACATTGGGCGTGCCATCGGCTTTGACGTTCAATTCACGCAGATGCGTGTGCGCGGTCGTCTGTTTGGTTGAGGCCGGTGTTCCAGGCTTCGTCTCGACATGCGCGAAGGCCACATCACGTGCCTTGCCGGAGGCGAGCAGGTTTTGCAAATCGCCGCGATGATCCGCAAGGTCCAAAACCGAGTCGGCAAGCTTGGTGGCTTCTACGTCCGTCGCCTCAACGATCCGCAAGGTCAGGCTGATCGTCCTTGTCTCCTCACGCAGCACAGCGTCCACAAACTGATCGACGAGGTTTAGTTCCTCGGGCGTGCTGCGAATGAGGAGAGTATTCGTGGCAGCAGAGTAACTCGCTGATGCCCCGTCAGCCTGAAACAGGCCTGCCGACATGAGCCAGCTTCCAACCACATCCGGCTCCCGAGATCGAGGCATCGCAAACGGATCGGGCGTCACTTCCGGACGCCGGAACATTCGTGGAGCAGGTTTGTTCAAGAGATCGATGGGAACCCTAAACGATCGTGTTTCGAGTTTTCCCGCCTGCGTGGTCTGCCAAGGCTTCAACCAGTGCAAAATCTGTTTGGGCGGAGTCTGCAAGACCTGCCTGCAACGCACGAAAGCCGCGTGACAGATGTTTCGCTTATCCGCTTCAGGCACGCCTTGAGGCCTCCAGAAGCCGAGAAAACGAGTGGATCCTTCCCTCAAGGCAAAATCGCGAGTGACGAGGGCACGGCGAAAGTCCGTGAAGGGCAGCTCAAAATCCCGCGGTGGGTCTGCCTGGCGAAATTCAGCCAGTCTGCGGGTTTCGGGAGCAGAATCACGTTCCAGACGCAGGCCGGCCCAGCTCAGGGCGAGGTCATTTTGAGTCGCTAGGTTTAACCGCACCTCGGTTCCGACCAACTGACGTTCGATGACCAGTGAGGGCCTTGCTTGAGCATCGAGATTCAAACCATTCACATAGCCGTGATCCCTGCCGCAAAAGAAGCGGGCATCTTCCGCACCTTCCAGCCAGACACTTTCCAGCCGAGCGATCTCTTTGTTGGCGAGCGCCTCCGCTGCTTTCTGCCACAGCCGTTCGTGATTCGCCGTTTGAACGGCTTCGGCGCTCATGCCGATCCAGAAGGCCTCGGGCGCTTCCAGCACCTCCAGGATGAACTGCGGTGACTTGGGTGCTTTGAGGACCAAACCGGCCAGCATCGTGTCGATGCGCTCAATATTCTCCGGAGTGTTGGTGATGTGCAGCCCATCGTCTTTGAACTCGAACATGCTGCCAGGGTGATGAGGAATGCCCTGCCGCAGCAAAAACAAGCCGAGTGGACCAAGATTGGCATTCTTCCCCATCACACGTTCCTCGTCACTCGCCGTGCGTTGGAAGAGGCGTTCAATCGCAGGCGTGCGCGGAGGGATTTCTGCCATTTCCAGCAGTCCTGGTGGCACTGGCCGCACCACGCTGCGCAAAGCCAGCGTCAAGTCAGCTGGTTTGATGTCGAGCGGAGAAGGAGGCAACACCGGAACGATGCGTGCGGTGAGAAAAACCGCCCATGCAAGCTCATCATCGCCGGGTTGGGTGGTGCCCGGTTTTGGCATCATGCCGATGAGACGAGTTTTGCCATCGCGCACCGCGGTGCTCGTCTGTAGATGCGCCATCTGCCATTCAGGAACTGGAAACGAGGTGATCTGACCTGAAACCGGCTCAGTCACCTTGAGCTCGCGTTTTTGACCGTCTCCTGAGTCCATCGCCAGATGCACGCGTGACTCCACCGTTTCGCCGTCGGCCATGATGACGGGTTCCATCTCCACGATGAACCCCGTGGCACGCCGCTCGTAAGGAACACTGATCCGCCGTCCGGCATCCCACTCGATCCCCGTGGAAAAAGCATGGTCTGTGATGCTTTCATGAGTGGCTCGCTTGCCCGATGGATTCTCGATGAAGGCCTCCTGAATCAACCGGACTTTGCCATCAGCCTTCGACACGGCTGCCAACAGTTTTTTCAACGCTTCAGTCACATCCGGGCTGGAAAGCAATGGACTCAACGGGCTCGGCGGTGCCTCGATCACCCGGACGTGGAAGCGGATGGTTTTACCCTCCTGCTTTTGCAACTCCTCGATCAAACTGGCGACAAGATCGATGTTTGGAGCCGTGTTGCGGATCGTCAAAGTGCCGGTGGACACATCCCAGAATGATCTGGCTCCGTCGGAGAACGTGATTCCGAATGATTGCAAAACCTCACGCGAGCACGGAATGGGTGGCTGGCTTCCATCTGGCGTGGAAACTGCGGGGGTAGCAAACGGATCGACTGCGACGGCCTCCCGCTTTTTGCCCTCGGGAAGCATGAACTCCGCCGGCACGTGAAAAACACGCTCCTGCATCGAACCTCCCTGTGCATGACCGTCGAACGATGCCCCCGCGGTTAGCAGAAAGATCAACAAAGCCTGAGATCGACGCGTCATGGCAAAAGCATAGAGACCATCACCCGATTCCGGCAAACATAAAAAGCGGCATCCCGTTTCCGGGATGCCGCGTGGGGATTGGGAGGGGGATGAGGTCAGAATTTGACGTTCATCTGGACGTACACAAAACGCCCGGCACCGGGGATGCGCTGGCCGAGGCCGACATCGCTGCCGGGGACGCGGTTGAGGCCGCTGAGGTGGTCGGCGTAGCGTTCGTTGGTGATGTTTTCGACGCCGACTTCGAGGCCGAGGCCGTTGGTGAAGTCGCGCCCGAGGCGGTAGTTGAGCAGGGCGTAGCCGCTGGTGGCGGGTTCGCCGTTGTAGGCGGCGGTTTTGTTCTGCTCGGCGGCGAGGACGAGCTCGAGGGTGTTTTTCCAGCCGAGCACACGGCCGTCAAAGGCGAGCGTGCCGCGCAGCGGGGCGATGCGGTAGAGGTTGTCGTCGTTGCTGCGGTTCACGCCGCGCACATAGCTGACCTGGCCGCGGAGGCCGAAGTCCTCGGTGAAGGCGTAGCGGAAGGAGGCGTCGATGCCGTAGAGGTCGGCGCGGCTGACGTTTTGATACTGGAGGACGGGCAGGCCGCCGACGAGGCGGGCGATGGGCACGCCCTGGATGTAGTCGCGCACGATGTTGTAGAAGGGCGTGGCTTTGACCTGCCATTTCTCACCGTGGTAATCGGCGGTGAAGGCGAGCTGATAGGAGGTCTCGGAGTTCAGATCGGGATTGCCGAGGTAGCTGCGGCCGTCCGCCATGCCGGCATTGGCTCCGAGGGGAGTCCAGAGGTAGCGCTCGAGGAGGCTGGGGGCGCGGTTTTTGCGGGCAAAGGCCAGTTCGTAGGCGCTCCAGTCGTTCGGGGTGAAGCGGGTGCTGGCGGTGAAGTCGAAGTTCACATCGGTGAAGCTGCGGTCGCGGGCGTTGAAGGCGGCGGCATCCGCGGCGGCGGCGGGGAAGAAGCGGGTGACGTTCGCGGCATCGCTGACGACGGTGTCATTGCGCACGCCGATGAGGGAGGTCCAGCGTTTCGACCATTCGGCCTGCCACTCGGCATAGGCACCAAAGCGGGTGCGGGTGGCCTCGTGCAGCGTGTCCTGGAGGGCGCCGGTGACCATGTTGCGCTGGTAGGCATCAAATTCGTTCCGGTGGAAGTCGGTGCCGAGGCGCAGGGTGTGTGCGCCGCTGGGGAGCGAGACGCCGAGGCTGTAGCCGTAGTCCCGGCTGGTGGCGGGAGATTCCATGGGCATGCTGCCGGGGAGCAGCGGGCGCAGCGAGTAGTTGTTCATCAAATGATCGATGCTGTGCACATAGGCGCGGGCCTCGACGGTGCCGAAGTCGTGCGTGGCGGTATAGCGCAGCCCCACGCGGTAGCCATCGTCCTCGATCATGTCCATCGGCAGCGTGGGCGTGCCGGAGTCACGCGTGCGGACGTAGCTGGTGTCTACGGTGAGCACGCCGGCACCGAGGCGCATGGCGGCGAGGATTTGATGCTGCATGGTCTCAAAGCCGGTGGCGTGCACGCGGCCGCCGGGGAAGCGCAGGTCATTCGCCCGTTCCCAAGAGCCTTGGTAACTGGCGGCAAAGCCGGTGCTGGCGGCGCTGCCTTTGAGGCTGAAGCCGTAGCCATCATTGCTGCTGCGGAAGTGGCTGCCCATCTGCGCGGAGGCGATGGATTGCTCCTCGGCGGTGGCAAAACGTGGATCAGGCGAGCGCACGACGACCGTTCCGGCGATGCTGTCACCGCCCTGGCTCACGGGCGTGATGCCGGCCATGACGGCCAGCGTGTCCATGGAGCCGCGTGAGGCGTAGTGCAGCGGCGGGTCCATGTGGTTCGGGCAGGCGGGCGTGATGGTGGCCCCATCGACGGTGATTTTGACGCGGTCACCGCTGAGGCCGTGGAGCTGCACGATGCCGGTTTGCGAACCATTCCGCAAAATGGCCGCGCCGGGTGTATTCGCGAGCATCGAGGCTCCATCGGTGCCGCTGGCCTTCGCGGCATCGAGATCGACGCTTTGGGCACTGAGTGGTGCGCCCTCCGGCAGCCGCGTGCCGGTGACGACGACCTCCGGCAGCACGGTGGGCTTGGTGGAGGCTGGTTTTTTCGTGGGAGTGGCCGCAGGCTGGCCCAAAGCGGAACCAGCGAGCAGGAGCAAACAAAGAGAAATGGGTTTCATGATGAAAAGAGAGTGAGGTGAGTGCCTCCGCAGGCAGGCGGAAGGCGGGTGAGGAGGGCGCAAGGCACCGCGATACCAGAAAACGGCCGCGGCTACCCGGCGGGTGAGAATGCCAATACAGCGTGATCAGGCCTCACCGCGTCGTGGCGGGGGCTTTTCCGGCTCGTGACCGAAAACACGGAACGTCGTAACAAACACTGGCGGTCTCCATTGCAGCACGGGAGGCCTGAAAAGACGCGGCGCGGCCTCTTGCGTCGTGGCGAGGAATTTGACCGCCTCCTTCTCGGGAACAGGCGATGGCAGCACGGGCTGGCTTTGGGCCTGGCGGGCCAGTTGGCAGAGCTCGCACGGGTGCTCGCCATTGAAGGTCATCTCCACCGCCTGCAGGAGCGAGGTCTCGCCCGCGTAGCTCACGAGCATCCGTGCCCACGCGAAGCCCTGCACCACGCTCCACGTCAACCCGATGGACACGCAGGCCATCAGCACCATGGCAAGCCGCAGCACGCAGAGCGGACAGCGGCGGGGGGGACGGAGGATCATGACCTATCCTACGGACACAAACACCGGATCGAAATGGCGTTCACCACCCTGATTTTGCGCCGCAGCGCAAAAAAACGGCATCCCGTTTCCGGGATGCCGTTGTGAGATTGTTGGAAGGTGGATCAATAGCCGCCGTCTTCGCCGAAGCCGTCGCGATTGCCGCGGCTGTAGCCGCCTTTGCCACCGCCGCCGCCACCACCGTAGCCGCCGCGACCACCGCC
>CALMTT010000477.1 GCA_937872615.1 uncultured Verrucomicrobiaceae bacterium
GGGGGCAGCCCTCCTGCCGGCCTGCAAATCGGCAGTTACACCGGTTCCGGCATTGGGTTGGGCAGCACGGCTGATGAAGTTACCCTGTTTGATCGCAGCGGACTCATCGTCACGGGCGTGGGTTTTGGCGCGTCACCCACCACGTCGCCATTCGGCACCTTTGACAATGCGGCCAATGTGGGCAGCAACACGCTTCCCTTCCCGGTTTTGACCACTTTGAGCACCGTGGGCACGAATGGCGCCTTCCAAGTGACGGACAGCGGCACCGCTGCTGGCAAAAACTTGATCGGCTCCCCCGGTGCGACCGCCACCTCGACGTTTGCTTTCGCCAGTGCGACATACAGCGTCGTGGAAAGCGCGGGATCGGTGACGCTCACGATCAACCGCACCGGCAGCACCTCTCCAGCCACGGTCACTTTGAATACGGCGAACGGCTCCGGCACCGCAGGCACGGACTACACGGCACAGAGCAATGTCGTCGTAAATTTCGCGCTCAATGACACAAGCAAAACGGTGAGCGTGCCCGTGCTCAATCGCCCGGGCATTCGCCCGAGCCGCACTTTCACGGCGACGATCTCCGCGCCAAGCGCTGGCAACTTGATCGGCACACCTGCCACGACGATCGTGACGATCACTGAAGCGGACAGTTATGCCGCGATGACAGGCCCTTCATCGAGCCAGACACCGTATGTGCAGCCGCTGCTCGGCAACTGGCAAACAACATCTCTCCTCACTGTTGGCGATCAAGTTACCGTGAGCGCCAACGCGGGCAGCACGCCGCTCGTCGGTGGCAAATACGAGATGGCGGGCATCCCCGACGGCCTCGGCGCCTTCGACAATGGTGACGGCACGTTCACCCTGCTGATGCATCATGAGCTCAACAACACCGTCGGCGTCACCCGTGCTCACGGAGCCATAGGTGCCTTCATCTCCGAGTGGATCATCAACAAGTCCACCCTCCAAGTCGTCTCCGGCAGCGATTTGATCCGCAGCATCTATGGCTGGAACACGGGCACGCAGTCTTCGAATGCTTCACCATCAGCAGCGGGTGCCATTGTCTTCAATCGCTTCTGCTCCGCTGATCTTCCGGCAACTTCGGCACTGTATAACGCCGCCACGGGCCTCGGCACGCAGGAGCGTGTATTCCTTGGCGGCGAGGAAAGCGGCAGCAACGGCTGGGCGCTTGCCACCGTTGCTACTGGCGCGAACAAGGGAAGCAGCTACCTCCTCGGCAAATTCAACCTCACAACGAATGGCAGCGGCCTGACAGGTGTTGGTGGCTGGGAAAACCTCCTCGCCAGCCCCTTCGCTCAGGACAAGACGGTCGTCATCGGCAACAACGACGGCGGCACGGGCATCATGGCCAACGCGGTGGCCGTTTATGTCGGCACGAAGACCAACACGGGCAGCGAAGCCGACAAAGCCGGCCTCACCAACGGCACGCTGAAGTTCATCAACGTAACTGGCAACACGGCGGAGATCGCCAACACGACCACGCGTGCCACGAACATCACCAGCGGCACGGCCTTCACGCTCAGCGGCACGAGCAGCACGGTGTTCTCCCGCCCTGAAGACGGTGCATGGGACCCGACGACCCCGGGCCGCTTCTACTTCGTGACCACGGATCGCCTTGATCAGGTGGCGGATGGAGTTGGCTCGCAGATCGGCCGCACGCGTCTGTGGAGGCTCAACTTCACCAACATCACCAATCCTGACCTCGGTGGCACCATCGACCTCGTGCTTACCGGCGGCGTGGGCAACGACGCCAACATGTGGGACAACATGTGCGTGACAGCCGACGGCAAGCTCATGCTCCAGGAAGACGTCGGCGGCGCGGCTCACAATGGTAAAGTGTGGTTCTACGATCCGGCGACGAGCACGCTGACGAAGGTGCTGAAGCACGATGTCGCCCGCTTTGGCGATGTGGTGGGCGGCCTTGTCACCACAGCCACGGCTCCGTTCACCAACGATGAGGAAGCTTCCGGCGTGATCGACGTGACGGCCATCTTTGGCGGCAACGCGGCCATCGGAAACCGTTTCTACCTGCTGGTCGATCAGGCGCATTACACAACGGGCATCACGGCGGCTCAAGTTGAGGGCGGGCAGCTTCTTCTCGTGCGTCAAACGCCGACGAGCACCAGCCTGAGCACGACCACGACACCTTATCTGCTGCCGCTGGATGCTTCTTACAGCACGAAGTCCCTGCTCTCGGTGGGTGATCAAGTCACGGTGAGTGCCAATGCTGGCAGCACACCGCTCGTTGGCGGCAGATACGAGATGGCGGGCATTCCTGACGGCCTCGGTGCCTTCGACAACGGCGACGGCACTCTCACGCTGCTGATGCATCATGAGCTCAACAACACGGTCGGCATCACCCGCGCCCACGGCTCCATCGGTGCTTTCATCTCCGAGTGGATCATCAACAAGTCCACCCTCCAAGTCGTCTCCGGCAGCGATTTGATCCGCAGCATCTATGGCTGGAACACGGGCACGCAGTCTTCGAATGCTTCACCATCAGCAGCGGGTGCCATTGTCTTCAATCGCTTCTGCTCCGCTGATCTTCCGGCAACTTCGGCACTGTATAACGCCGCCACGGGCCTCGGCACGCAGGAGCGTGTATTCCTTGGCGGCGAGGAAAGCGGCAGCAACGGCTGGGCGCTTGCCACCGTTGCTACTGGCGCGAACAAGGGAAGCAGCTACCTCCTCGGCAAATTCAACCTCACAACGAATGGCAGCGGCCTGACAGGTGTTGGTGGCTGGGAAAACCTCCTCGCCAGCCCCTTCGCTCAGGACAAGACGGTCGTCATCGGCAACAACGACGGCGGCACGGGCATCATGGCCAACGCGGTGGCCGTTTATGTCGGCACGAAGACCAACACGGGCAGCGAAGCCGACAAAGCCGGCCTCACCAACGGCACGCTGAAGTTCATCAACGTAACTGGCAACACGGCGGAGATCGCCAACACGACCACGCGTGCCACGAACATCACCAGCGGCACGGCCTTCACGCTCAGCGGCACGAGCAGCACGGTGTTCTCCCGCCCTGAAGACGGTGCATGGGACCCGACGACCCCGGGCCGCTTCTACTTCGTGACCACGGATCGCCTTGATCAGGTGGCGGATGGCGTGGGCTCGCAGATCGGCCGCACGCGTCTGTGGAGGCTCAACTTCACCGACATCACCAATCCTGACCTCGGTGGCACCATCGACCTCGTGCTCACTGGCGGCGTGGGCAACGACGCCAACATGTGGGACAACATGTGCGTGGCTTACGACGGCAAGGTGATGCTGCAGGAAGATGTGGGCGGAGCGGCTCACAACGGCAAAATCTGGTCCTACGACCCTGTGACGAACATCTTGACCAAGGTCGTCATGCATGACCCGGCACGTTTTGGCGACATTCTCTCCGGCGGCACCGCGCTTCCGGCCATTTCCCCCTTCAACAACGACGAGGAAAGCTCCGGCATCATCGACGTGACTGCGCTGCTCGACGGCAGCGCCGCTGCTGGTGAGCATGTGTACTTCGCCGTTTCACAGGCGCATTACACCACCGGCATCACCGCGGCACAGGTGGAGGGCGGTCAGTTGCTGGTCATCCGCGAGACACCACGAGTGGCCTTCTCGCTGGCTGCTTCGACGAATACCGTCAATGAAAACGCCGGCAGTGTGACGCTCACCGTGAATCGCTACGGCGACCTTCAGTTCGGCGGCACGGCCACCATCAGCACTACGAACGGCACCGCGCTCGCTGGCACGGACTACGCCGCGCTGAGCGGCTTCTCCATGACCTTCGCCCCTGGTGAAACGGCAAAAGCCGTCAACGTGGCGATCGCGAATCGCTCTGGCGCACAGCCTGATCGCAGCTTCACCGCCTCGCTCACGGGGGCGTCGAGAGGTTCTCCGTCCACCACGACCGTGACGATCATCGACACCACAACGACCGCCTTTGCCGCATGGCTCGCCGCCAATGGCTACGCCGGCACCCTGGGTGCTGATTCGGACAATGATGGAACTCCGGACGTGTTGGAATACTTCTTCAACAGCAGTCCGAACAACCCCGCCGACCGTGCGCACCTGCCCGCCATCGTCCGCCAAGGTGCTGATCTCGAGTTCCGCTTCACCCGCCTGCAAAGCAGCACGCTCACTGGCACGCTGCGCTACTCCACGGATCTCCTCACCTGGCAAAACGCGGTGCAAGGCGTCGATTTCGAGATCGTCAGCCAGACCGTGAGCAGTGGTGAAGTCGAGGTGCGCTACCGCATCCTCAATCCGATCAACGCGAAGTTCTTCCAGCTCCGCGTCGAGTAATCCATCCACTCCACACCCGCCGCTCATGTCCGCCGCGCTTGCAGGCCGTCCAGTTGATCACGCCTGTGATCACCTGTATCGCCGTCATCAGGTCTATCTGGTGAACTTTGCCCGCCTGCGCGGTTGTGACGAGCATGAGGCATGGGACATCGTGCAGGACCTGTTTCTGCGTGTCTTCCGTCTGGGCATGGTGCAAGTGCTGGGATCACGGCCGCTTGAGATGCAGCGTGCCTGGCTGATGCGCACGCTGCGCTGGATGCTCGTGAATGAGCATCGCCGACGTTCCCGGCTGCGGCGTGGAGGCGGACATCTCTTGGACTCCGTGGAGCGAATCATCGAGGAAGGCGGAGACTTCCCAGCCGTCGGAACGCCTGCGGGTGATTATGACCGCCAGTGGGCTGCTGCCGTGCTGGAGCGCTGCCTTTCCCGCCTGCGATCCAGGGTAAAGCCAGGATCATGGACGGCCTTTGAGACCAGCCTGAACGGCTCTGAAGGTCCACTCTCCCCCGCCAAGCGCGTGGCTGCCCATCGCACGCGGGTCAAGCTGAGAGAGCTGATCCAGCTGGAGGCACACGAGGAGTGCCTGGTGCAGGCTTTCAGCAGATGATGAAGCCGTCATCTGGCACGCGTTACATTGCCAAGCGGCCTTTTAATGCCGAAATCAGCCCGAACACGTTTTCACAAGCAAGAGGGCCGATGTTTAGCAACGCGACATGGCACGCCTGCGGCGCATCAAGAGGCCAAACAAACCCAGCAGGACAAAAACAGCACGCGATGGCTCCGGCACGCCGGAGATGGTGATTTGCGTGCCGCTATCCTCATAGGCCCAGTCCTTGATCACACCGCCTGAGGTGTTGTTCGTGAAGACAACACGCATCCAGCCGTAATACGGGCCACTGGACGTGTCTGTGGTGAAACGAAAGCCAAGGTAGCCTTCGCTGCCGACTTGAAACTGGTTCGCGGCGGCACCGAGATATGACACAGGGTCACCACTGCCACCGAGGCCCGTGGAGTAGGTCAAGGCGGCTCCGACGACATCGCCCATGTTCAGCCGCAGGATGGGATCGAGGTTGCCCGAGGCAAGGCGTGCGGGCTGGAAGGCGCTGCTGTTGCCCAGACCGGCACCTCCGAAGAAGGGATTGATGTCCCAACCAAGGATCGTGCTGCCGCTGGTGGCTCCGTTGTCGATGTTGATGTAGATGCCGTTGTAGTCCGTTGGAATGGCGATGTTTTGCAGGCCGCTGTAGATGACCGCCGCATTCGCGGAATGACGAAGAGCGACTGACAGCAGGGCAAAGGCGAAGAGACGTTTCATAGGGGCGGTAATCAGTTGGGGCTGACGGTGACACGGAAGAAGCGGGCCTTCTGTCCATCATTGAGGAAGAAGGGGTAACGCACGGTGACGACCTGAT
>CALMTT010000478.1 GCA_937872615.1 uncultured Verrucomicrobiaceae bacterium
TGGTTCTGGTCGCGGCTTTTCTCATCAAGCATCTGACCAGCGGCGGTCTTAGTCACCACATGCGATAGAACACGCCTTCGCTTTCCCATTTCATCAGACGGAAGGATTGGCTAAATCCATGATTTCAGAGGCCAGGCCGCGCCAACGGTTCTCGTCGAACAGCCATTCGCAAGCGAAGCGCAATCCGCCTTGCGATTCAGGAGTGCTACGAAGCAGACGAAGAATTTCTTCGCAGCCGCT
Organism: uncultured Verrucomicrobiaceae bacterium; assembly: GCA_937872615.1. Taxonomy (GTDB): domain Bacteria; phylum Verrucomicrobiota; class Verrucomicrobiia; order Verrucomicrobiales; family Verrucomicrobiaceae; genus Prosthecobacter. The sequence continues at coordinate 241 of CALMTT010000478.1, forward strand.
CGCTCGGTTGTGCAAGTCCACTAAAAAGCAATAGACCTCCTGAAACCAATCGCAGATCTGCAACGCGTTCTTAATGCCTTGCGTCTCCACCAATCGAGTAAAAGCACGCTGGAACGCCGCTGCAATAATGAGACGTGCCTTTAATTGTTCGTTCGTCGGTTGGGCATATCGTTCCGCAATCCGCTCAATCAATTCCGCCACTGGCAAGCCCACAGCAATCGGGTCGGGCGAGTTAAAGAATGCAGCGAATGGCGTTTGCTTGAACGGCAGAATTTCCCGTTCCAGCAGTTCGCCACGATATTGCTTCTGAAACATTTCTCTTGGTTTGCCGCGAACGCCTTCCAGCCAATTGCGGGTTGTGTCGTGAAGGCCCTTTTTGACGAGGAATGCGCGGCAACGATTCCACCGTTCATTCAGCGGTAGAGAGGCGTCATCGGCGAATGTTCCGGCATACTTGTCCGCCCACGACACCTTGCACCAGCGTTCGATGGTTGTTTGATCTGGCGGGCGGTCTTCATGCCGCCACGCATGAACCTGTCGGCGGGCATTGTCTGGATTGTCACCGGGAGCGCAGAGCCGGCTCGCGTGAGAAGTCAATTCACAGCCCAGTAGGTCTTCCCACCATTCCAGCAACGCATTCACAGGCCACTTGAAGTGTGGCTTTTCGTCCGTGTCATCAGGAAGAACCAGTAGCGGCAGATACCAGAATTTTCCTCCTGGCATTCCCACTTTCCAGCCGGGAGTCGTTACGCTGATAATCGAAAAGGTTCGCAGCCAGAAAAGGCACGACAAATGCGCAAGCCCAATGGAAAGCAACATTGGTCCGAGGATTTTCGCTACCTCCGCACTGGCTCACGAGGAATTCATGCCGCTCCAGAAATTCGATCCAGTCATGCACCAAAATCCCGCCAAAGTCTTCCAGTTCTCCAGCAGCATTTCGTTTCCAGAAAACCGCTTCACGCGGGGCAGCAAACGCTGGAACGGGAACGAGCAGCCCCCTGTGCATCTGCCGGTGAATACGCTTAATTGGGGCTGCGACTTTCTGCCGGAACACTGTGTCAATTGTTTGGTTGGAGGTCTTCGCTTCCAGAAATGATCCAACGATGGCATCCATGACTTTGCGAGCCACGGCCCAATACTTTTCCGTCGCCAAGCCGCCTTTTCCGAGCCGCTCAAGTTCTTTGTAACTGTAATGGTCCGTTTCTTTGGGAACGCCCAAACAATCAACCATGAACGCCAACACTGCTCCTGTGGTGGGAAGCCCGGATTCTGTGGATGCTGGGGGTTTCATGTGTTGAAGGACTTGGCCGTGCGCGAGGAACGCACGGCCAAGCTTGTTTCGTGTCAGTGGCCACCCCTGCCGCTGCCAGTATTCGCACCACTGGTTGACGCATTGTGCGCGGCTGCGGCTTGCGCTCGTGCCGCGAAACTGCCGTTGCTGACCTGACCGCCACTGGACCGGGCCGTGGCACTTTGGATACGAGATGCGGCGGCTTGAGTCATTGACCTGCCCCCGCCTCGTGAACCTGAACCTGCTTTCATTATCTGCCTTTCGTTTTCACTCACGACGACCATCGCCGTAAGGTGCAATCAATTAACCGCAGGACGAAGAAAGAGTCTCGGACTCTGATTGGACAACGAAACTGCGCTGGATTCAACTTCCAAGGGTTTATTCCACTTTCGCCTTCATTCCATTGACGGGAAATGCCGGGTCTTTGCCGTGACCACACGCCGGACACTTCACGGACTGACCGCGCATTTTGTGTAGCTGATACATCTTCGGAATCGCCTCTTGTGATGAACTGCCAGGCATGAGCACAACCGTGACTCCGAAGCCGGATAATCAACTCTGGGGCATTTACCACACCGACCGGGAACACGCCCGCGAGTTGGGTGATCCACTTCGCACGACCATTGAAGCGCCGACGAAAATTGCCGCTGAAGAAGCAGCGGCCAAACTCGGCTTTAACAATCCGTGGGCACACCCGATTGCACCGGAAGTTGTCAGGCTGACACGGTTCGTCCTCAAAAAACATCCGGGCCATCGGCAAGAACTCGCACACAAACCATCGCGCGGCATTCGTATCTGATTATGCAAACACCCACCACCGCTCAACTACGCACCGCCATCGAAGTGCTGAACAAACTCGGCGAACGACTTAATACCCATGCCGAACATTCCGTGATGCAACTGTCGGAATCGCCACTTGGCGCACACTACGCCAGGCGAGTTGAAGTCGGGGCGATTGAACAAACCACCCGCATCGAAGCCGTAGCCACGCAGTTGAAGAACTGGCGCGACGAATTGATGGAGCAAAGGAGGCAGTGTGTTTCTCATCATGCTTAAGACAGGGCACGCTTTACCCCTTGCTGGCGCAAGGCTTCTGCGTCCGCGAAGCAGTCGCGGTGAACACGCGGAATATCCGCGCGAAGTGAGCGGCTCATGGCCGCGAGCACGGCAAATCCGCGACCGTGATTCGGTCGGGGAAAGGACGTGTCCGCGAACTTTCCACGTCCGCAGACTATCCGTGTCCGCGTTCAGTCCACGCAAACAGGCGTGTCCGCGAACGATCCGCGTTCTCGGAAAAGCACTGGCTTCGATTGTCCGCAAATCGGCAGCGGTCACGGACTTAAATTGTCCGCACACAGTCCGCAGCCGCGAACTGTCCACATCCGCAAACTCGCAACGTCCGAGG
>CALMTT010000479.1 GCA_937872615.1 uncultured Verrucomicrobiaceae bacterium
CGCCGCGTTTGGCGGCATCGAGGTATTTTGGATCACCACGGAGCTGCCAGGCAAGGAGCAGCGTGCTCATCAAGGTGGCGTGGGTGTTGTCGTTGAGGACGTAGCAGCCGGTGAAGTCCTTCGGCCACTTGCGCGGCCAGTCGGCGGGGTAGCTGGCGGGCTTGATGGGATACTTTTCGACGGGCGGCGGCGCGGTGGGCGCGTCGTCAAAATTCGCGCTCCAACCGCCGGCGGGATACTGCGTCATGAGGAGGGTGTGCAGCGCGAAGTCGGCGGCGGCTTTGATCTCGGCGTCCTTGCCGCCGAGCGCGTGATCGACCCGCACCAGCAAGCGCGTGGCGGCTTGGGAGACATCGTCGTCGTAGGTGGCGTAGTTTTTCTTGTCCTGCCGACGCCAGTTGTGCCAGCCAGCCTCGCGAGTGCCGGTCTGCGTGCGTGGAATGGCCGTGCCATCGGCCTTGCGGCAATAATTCTTCGATTCGCGGCCTTTGGCATCGAAATGGCCCGAGTAGTCCCACCCGCCCGAAGCGAGCTGCGTGCGCGAAACGCATCGCGCGGCCTCGACGGCAGCCTGGAGGCATTTTTCGTCCTTCGTGGCCTCGTAAGCATCCAACATCGCCATCCCGACCGCCGGCGTGCCCGGTGGCTGAATCCAGATGGTGTCCGGACCGGGAATGCCCTCGGCTTCGCGCAGGGTGAAGTCAGCGCTGTAACGATAGACGTAACCGCCGTGGGCCGCCGCGTGGGTGTGGTAGAACGAAACGGCCTTGACCGCCGCTGCGGTGACTTCGGATGGTGTCGCGGCCTCCGCGAGCGGCGGAATGACGAAGGACGAAATCAGAATGACGAAGGAATGACGAAGGGCGAATGACGAAGGGGATGAAGGGTTCATTTGCGTTCAGGTTGGAGAACTTGTTCGTCATTCTTGCGGAGGTAAGCCATGAGAGGCTCCCAATACCTTGAGTCTATTTTATAAAACCCCTTATCGAGCTCAGCCCACCTTGTGAACGTCTCTTCTGAGAGGGAGCCGATGACGTCTTCTCGCTTTTGATGATCGCATGGGACTACGCCTCCGGGAAACTCCGAGCAAACACGACGAAGGATTGCTAACGCGTCATCAAAGCCAAGGGCTAGAAGAGCACTTTCGACAGCATGAACATACCTTCCTGATGGATTCATGAAAAACTGTGCGTGCCCGCCGTTTCCGACCTCTCCTTGGTATAACAAATACATGTGAACATGGAACTCAGGCTCGGAGAAACCGAAGAACAGTTTGTCTTCACTTACACCCTCACGGGCCGACCAGATTGCCCCTAGTCTTTCGAGAGCCTCCAAAGGCTTCGTATCATGAAGCAAACGCTCAATGTATTCTCTCGCGTATTTCATGACGAGACTTGGAATGCTAGTTAGTCCGCTTTGATGCCCACGTTCTTGTTCCCGTTGTCGCGGACGGCATCGACGATTTGGTGGAGGGATTTCAAGGGGGTGTCGGAATCGCCGGAGACAATGACTTTGGCACCGGGGTGCTCGGGGAGGTAGGTGCTGAGGAAGCCGCGAAGGCCGCTGGTGGATCGTTTTTCGCCGTTGATGACAATGGTGTCGCCATCGGCGGTGACGTGCATGGTGATGACCTCGCCACTTGAGGCAGCGGGCCGGTCGCCTTCGCCTTTGTGGGGCTTTTGGCCGGATTCGGCGGAGGGTTTGCGGCCTTCGCCATCGCCTTTGCGGGCAGGAGTGCCCGCATCACGTTCTGCACCGGGCTTTTTCATGCCTTCGCCATCGCGGGAGCCGGTGCGTGGTTTTTCGCCATCGCGCTCGCCAGTGCGGGGGCGCTCGCCATCGCGCATGCCAGGTTTCTTTTCGCCATCGCGCTCGGCGTTGGGTTTGCGCTGGCCGTCGCGTTCGGCGGAGGGTTTGCCGGATTCGCGTTCGCCGTCCTTCATGGCGGGCTTTTTGTCGGACGAGTCTGACTTGTCGGACCCGTCGGTCGGTTTGGGGCGGGTGGTGGAGCCTTCGCGGACCTTCGGCGGGACTTCTTTTTCGGCGGCGCGGGCGGTGGTGAAGGAGTAGCCGACCAGCACGCTGAGCGTGAGGACGAGCAGGGCCTGGATGACGGGCTGGCGGGTGGTCGGGGTGGCGATCATGAGGATGCGTTGGCGCAGGGTGGGGTGGTGGCGCACGCATGGAGCCAACCCTGCAATGGCTGGTGGTGCGAAGAAGGTTTCCTGGATACGCAGCAGCGTGTGCCCGTAGTCAAGCCGCTCGGCAGGCGAGAGAATGGCGAGCGCACCGGCATCGCAGCGCAGCTCGCGATCGGCCTGAAAGCGTGACACGACGAACCAGACGAGCGGATTGAACCAATGCAGCGCCTGCACGGCCGTGGCGGCCCAGTTCCAGAGAAGGTCGTGATGCTTGATGTGGTGCAGCTCGTGCAGCAGCACGTGGCGCAGGCTGCGGTCGTCGAAACGCGTCTGCCAGTCGGAAGGGAGGAGGATGCGCGGCTGGCGGACGCCGACGAGGGCGGGCGTGGTGCCGGGGGCGGTGAGGAGGATCTGCGGCGTGGGGACGCGGGCCTGAGAGGCTAGATGAGAGAGGAGAGAAGATAGATGCGGGTCGTCGGCAGTGGGAAAGCGGGAGAGGTGCTTTTGGAAGCGGCGCTGGCGGAGGAGCGCCGCGGCGAGGACGGTGAGTGTGCCGAGGAGCCAGGCCGCTAGCGCGGAATGACGAATGGAGAATGATGAATGAGGAAGGGGGGCGGCGGGCGGGAGTTCGGTGGAAGGGACAAAAGGGACTGAAAGGACGGAAGCGACGGCCGGAGCGGTGATTGCGATGTCACTTGGGTCCCTTGTGTCTTTTTTGTCCCTTAAGAATGCTCCGAGACCAAAACCAGCCGGGATAAAGGCCGGGAGCATGAGTTTTATGCCGACAAGCATCCACAAACCGATGCGCCACGCGGGTGTGAGACGCGTGCCGAGCATCAGGCGCAGGCCGAGCACCGCGAGGATGAGCAGGCTGGCCTCGAGGGAGGTGCGCTGGAGCCAGTGGAGGAGAGTTTCAGCAGTCATGGCGCGGGTTGGGATTGAAAATTGAGAACTGAAAACTGAAAATTGGAAAATGGGCGCTGACGCGGGAAAGGCAGCGGCAGCTACTTTTTGAGCTTCTTCTCGGCCTCGGCGAGCACCTCACGAAGGGCGGCGAGGTCGTCTTTCGAGACTTCTTCGCGCTCCATGAGGCCGGCGACGAAGGGCGTAAGGCGGCCGTTGAAGACGCGGTCGAGGAAACTGACGCTTTCCTCATGCTGGCACTGATCCTGATCGACGGCGGGCGTGTAGCGGAACTCTCGGCCCACGGCCTCGACGGCGAGAGCGCCTTTTTCCGTGAGGCGACGGATGAGGGACTGCACAGTGCGCGGCTTCCAGTGCAGACGGCCTTCGAGTTCGCGAACGACCTCGCCAAGCGTGCTGGTGCCGCGTTCCCACAGGACCTTCATGACGGTCCATTCGGCGTCGGAAATGCGGGGCGTGGCGGGGAGATCGTCGTCGTCAGGTTTGGCGGGCATGGTTTCGGATTACAGATGTGATCCGCATGGATTACGCGTGTAATCCAAAGTTGGCAAGAGCCTTTTTGCTTCGCACTATCCGCGCCCGCATGACCGCCGCCCTTCACCTCGCTCTCCGCTATGTGCTGCGGCATCGTGTCCAGAGCCTGCTGCTGGCCTCGGCGCTCGGTTTGGTGGTGGCGCTGCCGCTTTGCCTGCGAGTGCTGGTGCGCCATGCGCAGGCGGAATTGAGATCGCGTGCGGCATCGACACCGCAAATCGTGGGCACGCGAGGCAGTGCGCTCGATCTGATGATGACGGCGCTTTACTTCAAGAAGCAGAATCTGGCCTCGCTGAAGCTCAAGGAGGTGCCGGAGGGTGGCATTCCGCTGCACGTGCGCTTTGAAGCACAGGGCGCACCCATCGTGGGCACGGCGTTGGAGTATTTTTCGTTTCGCGGGCTCGCTTTGGCAGCAGGAAAACAGATCACGCGGCTCGGCGATTGTGTGGTGGGGGCGCGGCTCGCTCGTGAACGCAGGCTCAAGCCGGGCGACGCGGTGTTTTCGACGCCGGAGCAGACCTTTGACATGGCAGGCACCTACCCGCTGAAGATGCGTGTGACCGGCATCCTGACCACGAACGGCACGCCGGATGATGACGCGGTGTTTTGTGATTTGAAGACCGCCTGGCTCATCGAGGGGCGGGCGCATGGTCATGACGACGTGAAAGGCACCGACGTGCTCAAGGAAGAGGATCACAACACGGTCGCGAACGCGGCGGTGCGCATGTTCCAAGAGGTCACGGAGGCGAATTTGAACTCCTTCCACTTCCACGGCGACCTCGGCGACTACCCGGTGAGTGCCGCCATCGTGGTGCCGCCGGATGCGAAAACGGAGGCGCTGATGGCAGGCGACTATGCGCGGTCGAAAACCGCCCAACTCATCCGTCCTCGCGATGACATGGAGGGCCTGCTCAAACAGCTCGTGCGTCTCGAAGGCTTCGCCGCAAGCATGCTGCTCACCACCGCTGGCGCTGCGTTGTTTGTTTCGGCGCTGGTGTTTGCGCTGTCGTTCCGTCTGCGACGTCGCGAGTTCAACACGCTGGAGGACATCGGCGTGTCTCGCGTGTCGCTGATCAGCGTGAAGACACTCGAGATCCTGCTCATCGCCTTGCTGGCGGTGGTCATCGCGGCATCACTATATGGTGTGGCCGTGTGGGCCGCGCCGCTGGTGATGCGGATGGCGGTCTAGTGATGCGGAGTCACCTCCGCATCACCCGACAAAAGCCTTCAAGGCAGCGGGAAGCGCTTGTTCGTCTCGCTGACTTCCTTGCGGATGTCGGCGAGGACGGCGTCGTTTTCACGATTCGAGAGCGCACGGTCGATCCAAGCAGCGATTTGGGTCATCTCGGCTTCTTTCATGCCGCGAGTCGTGACGGCGGGGGTGCCGATGCGGATGCCGCCGCCGAGGGTGATCTTCTCGGTGTCGAAGGGGATGCCGTTTTTGTTCACGGTGATGGCGGCCTTGTCGAGGGTCTCGCTGGCGATTTTGCCGTTGAGGCCTTTCGGACGCAGATCGACGAGCATGAGGTGATTGTCCGTGCCTCCGCTGGTGATGCGGTAGCCGAGCGCCATGAGTGCGGCGGCGAGCGCTTGGGCGTTTTTCACGACCTGCTGCGTGTAGGTTTTGAAGTCAGGCTTGAGGCACTCGCCGAAGCACACGGCCTTCGCGGCGATGACGTGCATGAGCGGTCCGCCTTGCACGCCGGGGAAGACTTGGCTCTGGATCTTTTTGAAGAGGTCTTCGTTGTTGGTGAGGATCATGCCGCCACGGGGGCCACGCAGGCTCTTGTGCGTGGTGGTGGTGACAAAGTCGGCGTATTCCATCGGCGAAGGATGCGCACCACCAGCGACGAGGCCGGCGATGTGGGCCATATCGACGAAAAGGTAAGCGCCAACGCTCTTGGCGATCTCGCTCATCTTTTTGAAGTCGATGATGCGCGGGTAGGCGCTGGCTCCGGCGGTGATCATCTTCGGCTTCTCACGCAGGGCGACTTCGGCGAGTTCGTCGTAGTTGATGCGTTCGTCGTCGGCGCTGACGCCGTATTGGCAGAACTGGTAAAAACGGCCGCTGAAGTTGGCAGGATTGCCGTGGGTGAGATGGCCGCCGTGGGCGAGATTCATGCCGAGCACTTTGTCGCCGGGCTGCAGCACGCTGAAATAGACGGCTGCATTGGCCTGCGAGCCGGAATGCGGCTGCACGTTGGCGAATTTCGCACCGAAAAGCTCGCAGGCGCGGTCGATGGCGAGCTGCTCGACCTTGTCCACTTCCTCGCAGCCGCCATACCAGCGTTTGCCGGGGTAACCTTCGGCATATTTGTTCGTGAGGCAGCTACCTTGAGCGGCCATGACGGCGCGGCTGGTGAAGTTTTCGCTCGCGATGAGCTCGATGTGGTCCTGCTGGCGATGCTGCTCACCCTGGATGATGTGGGCGACGGCGGGATCGGCGGAGGCGAGGATGCTGAGGGGGTGGGCTTGGGTGTTCATTTTATCGACGCGGCGGCCATGACGGCCTCCAGCAAAGGGGGTGACGAGCCAGGCGGTGGCGATGTTTTTCGCCAGCGCCTCGGGCGTGGTTTTGCCAGCGAGGCAAAGAATGTTCGAGGCGTTGTGCTCGCGGGTGATTTTGGCGGTCTCCACATCATGCACGAGGGAGGCCTGGATGCCGGCGTGGCGGTTCGCGGCGATGCTGACGCCGATGCCGGTGGTGCAAACGAGGATGCCCGCATCGGCGCGGCCGTCCAAAACACGCTCGCTGACCATCTCCGCGAAGTCCGGGTAGTCCACACTGTCCATCGTGTGCGTGCCGACGTCCTCGACTTCAAAACCGGCCGCCTTCAGATGCGCCGCGACGGCGTTTTTGAGCACGAGGCCGCCGTGGTCGGAACCAATGGCGAGGCTGCGAGGAAGGTCGGTCATGGCGAATGACAAAAGCGGTTATAGACAGGCAATCCGCCAACGGGAGCGGGTGGATTCCATGCAGAGACTTGGCGGTGTCTGCAACCAGACAATTTGCCCTCAAGGCAGAACCTTCCGGGCGCTCACTCCTTGTGCGTCTGGTCGATGTAGGCCACGAGACTGGGAAGCATGGCCTCCAGGTCGGCGAGGGTGTCATCGTAGGCAGCCCGCCCCGCGCCAAAGGGATCGCTCACGTCTCTGCCGCGGATGGAGTCGTCCGCAGCGAACTCGGAGACGAGGTAAACCTTGTCCGCATGCTCTGGAAACTCGTCTTCGATGGCCGCCAGGTGATGAGAAGACATCGCAAACACATGCGTGGCCTTGCGGAGCATGTCCTCATCGAGCATGCGCGAGGCGAAATCAGGCCTCAGAAGGCCTCTTTCGCGCAGAATGGCGGTGGTGTGCTTGCTGGCGGGCATTCCCGGCGCGGCAGCCACACCGGCGCTGCCGACCTCGTAGTCTGGCCGGTCTTTGACGAGGTCACGAAACAAAGCCTCAGCCATGGGGCTGCGGCAGGTGTTTCCGGTGCAGACGAAGAGGACGCGTTTCAAAGTGTGGCAGTTTCGCAGGACGGCAGGGGCTTGTCAAAGCAGGTGAATGGCCAATCCTCAGCTTGTTGAGGCTGGCGGAGGGCTTTCGACGACCGAGTCGAAGTCACAGTGTAGGCATTCAGGCAATTTATGGTCAATCAACCCCGGTTTTGTCCAAACGGTGGACTCATTCTATTGATTGCCTTTCTTGTGATGAGAGTCGTTTTGTATGGAAGACTTCACGAATTCCAAAGATTTACATGAATTGGCAGTTTGCTGTTGCACTTTTGACAAAGAATCGCAAATCTACCTATTATTCACGATAACGACTACGCTAGACCCACAAACGAGACCTTGAGATTATAGCGCCTACAACCTCACTGCTGACTCCGCTTCTAGTTCCGTCTTCTCCTTTCCAACCACCCCCAACCTGATTTTACCACCCTCAACTCATATGGCCGATACAGCACCGCCCGAACTTATGACGGTCAAAGAGACTTCGGAGTATCTCCGGATCCCTCTGCCGACTGTTTATTACCTCGTCCAGCGCGGTCAGCTCCCTGCCGTGCAGATCGGGGGGCGCTGGCGCATCAAGCGCAGCCTGCTCGATCGCGATGTGCTGCGCAAAGAGGAACAAGGAGGACAGCCCACCGTGCTCGTGGTGGACGATGACCCTGCTCTTCAGGCGCTCTTCAAACAGTTCCTCAAGAAAGCTGGATTCGGCCGCTTGGTCGTCGGCAGCGGCTCCGAAGCCATCGCCATGGCCCGGAAGCAGAAGTTCGACTTCGTGTTCCTCGACCTGAAACTGCCGGACGTGTCTGGAGATGAGGTTTACTCCCAGTTGAAGGCTATCCACCCGGACCTGCCGATCGTGGTCATCACCGGCTACCCGGATAGCGAGATCCTCAGCCGCATCCTCTCCCACGGCCCCGTCACGGTCATCAAGAAGCCCATCGAGTATGATCAGCTCAACCTCGCGGTGAAGCAGCTCGGTCACAAGGGTGCCACCGAGACTGCGGAAGCCTGATCGATATCTGACACAACCTTCAAAACCTCATGCGCCCACGTTGGAGCATGAGGTTTTTCTTTTTTAGACCGGTTCTCAAAATGTCTGCCTGATTCCCGGCGGCGGGGCAGCCTCATTGGCGGCGTCATTCGCTCGTCAGCTAT
>CALMTT010000480.1 GCA_937872615.1 uncultured Verrucomicrobiaceae bacterium
TGAACAGCCCGACCGTGGTGGCACCACCGGTGGCCGCAGGCAGGACGGGGTCGGGGTGAGAGCTCATCGAAGATCTCTACCCGACTGAACCCAGTCGAGCCCAGCTCGGGTGGCGGCTTCGGTGAGGGCGGCGGAGAGCTTCTCCGGCGAACCTCCGCACCGGTCGAGCTCGGCCTCGCCGAGCAGCAGGGTCAGCCCGACGTCGGTTCGGGCCACCACCGCCGGAGCGCGACCGTCGAGCAGGGCGCGGACGTCGGCCGGCTGGTCGTCGAGGTGGAAGGTGTCGAACGGGACGGGCAGTCCGTCCCTGCACTCGCGCCAGTCGGCACGCTCGCGGACCAGGCCGTGGGTGATGTCGCACAGGGCGCAGTGGGCCCGGCCGAGCCGGGCGCCCACCCAGTAGGCCAGTTCGCCGCGCAGGGTGTGCTCGGCGTTGTAGATGCCGACGAGCCGCGCGATGGTGGGGACGGGCCCGGGCTGGTCGGTCATGTGCGCACCATGGCCTCCATCATGGTCAACTGACGCCATGGGGGCCCGTCGTCGACAAGGGTGCGACGCGTGACGTCGATCGAACCCGACGCAGCCGCCACCCCGCTGGTCAGCACCAAGCTCCACCCGCCCCGGCGACGTCGGACCCTGGTGGATCGACCGCGGCTGCACCCCCTGGCCGCTCGGGCCAGCCACCGGGCACTCACCCTCGTGTCAGCCCCGGCCGGGTTCGGCAAGACCACCCTGGTGGCCGACTGGTTCTCCGGCGACCGCACCGCCTGGCTGTCGCTCGACCAGCGAGACGACGACCCCGAGCGGTTCTGGACCTACGTCCTCGCCGCCCTCGAAGGGGTGGCACCCGACCTGAGCACCGACGCCACCGCGCTGCTCCGAGGACGTCGGAGCCCACTGGAGACCGTGGTCGCCACCCTGATCAACGACCTCGAGCGCTTGAGGCAGGTGCCACCGCGCGAATCCGAGGACTTCGCCGAACGTGACGGCACCGGCAGGCATGTCAGCGTCAAGGCTGTGCGTCCGGTGATGATCCGCTACTGGCTGGATGGCGCGGTGAATGAACTGCGCATCGTCGGCATCACCATCGTGAAACCATGGAAGTGAGCCCCAACTGAAATCATGAGCCTCACCGCCCGCTTTTTGCTCGGATTCGCCCTGGTTGCCAGTGTGGGGTTGTTCGTGCTGTTTTCACAACTCATCCAACGCGTGGAGCGGCAGTACATGGAGGCCACGGAGGAGCCGATGGTGGATGTGGCGAACATTCTCGCGGAAATCCTCGCCACGCAGGCGAAGAACGGCGTGCTCGATCCCACGGTGGTGGAGACGGCGGTGCACTTTGCGCAAGCCCGTGAACTCAACGCGCAGATCTACAACCGCACGAAGACACAGGTGGACATGCAGGTGTATGTCACCGACGCGGAACGACGTGTGCTGTTTGACTCCGCCGGCATCGAAAAGCCCGGCAGCATCTCCAACCGCCGAGATGTGGTGCTCACGCTGAATGGTGAATACGGTGCCCGCAGCAGCCGGTCGAGTGCCTACGATCCGCTATCTGTCGTGATGTTTGTGGGAGCGCCGATTCGCGTGGAGGGAAAAACGATCGGCATGGTCAGCGTGGCGAAACCGCAGCGTGGTGTGCTGGCTTTTGTGTGGGAGACGGAGCGCTGGCTGAAGTGGACGGTGACCGCCACGGTGCTGCTGATGCTCGCTGGCATCTTTTTCGCGGCGAAGTGGGCCACGAAGCCTCTCGAAGATCTCACGCAGCATGCGCTTGCCGTCAGTCGCGGTGAGCGATCCCTGCCGCCGCACATGCCCGGGCATCAGATGAAGACGCTGGCGACCGCTCTCGAGGACATGCGCGATGCGCTGGAGGGGCGCGAGTATGTCGAGAGCTATGTGCAAAGCCTCACGCATGAGCTGAAGAGCCCTGTGGCGGCCATTTTGGGCGCGAGCGAGATCTTGCAGGATGGCGATGTGCCGGAGGAAAAGCGTGCTCGCTTCCTCGGCAACATCCGAGCCGAGGCTGGCAGGCTGCGCGATCTGCTGGAGCGCCTGCTGCACCTCGCGGCTTTGGAAAAGCAAAAGACGCTGCTGAAGCGCGAGCCGGTCCATCTGGGCGAGGTGATCGGGCGTGCGTGGGATCATCTGGCCGTTCTCGCGCAGGCGAGGCATGTGCAGATGGAATCACAAATCGATGCCGACCTCGTCGTGGAAGGCGATTCATGGCTGATCGAGCTCGCGGTGAGCAACCTGCTGCAAAACGCCCTCGACTTCTCACCGTCTGGAGGGCTTCTGAAGGTGAAAGCCTATCGCTTTGAAAAACGCGGCGTGATCGAAATCGAGGACCAAGGCCCCGGCGTGCCTGATTATGCCCGCGAGCGTGTTTTTGAGCGCTTCTACTCTCTACCGCGACCTGACACGGGGAAGAAGAGCACGGGTCTGGGGCTTTGTTTCGTCAAAGAGGCTGCCACATTGCATGGTGGAAGCATCGAGTTGATGACCGGCGAGTCAGGGAAGGGGACGAAGGCCGTGCTGGTGCTGCCTTGATCAGCTTGGTCCGCATTTCTAACACTCGTATGGTTTGAGCGTCTGGTTTGCGTCGCTTCGGAGGTTGGAGTCCAGGCTTTAGCCGATCCGCAGACTGTGAGACGCTCGGATCGCCTAAAGGCTAGACTCCAACATCGGCGTATGAACGTGTGCCCTGGATAGGTGTGAGAAATGCAGTTCTGAGGACGTGCGCAGGCTTTTCCGCGCTCTTTTCCCGGTGCTTGTGAAGCGTCGCATCAAAGAAAAAAGCGCATGGAAGCACCCCTGCTTCCATGCGCCGTTTTTGTTGTCTTCAACACACCGGTAACCAACCGGTAAACCTGATCAGAATCGGATGCACATGTCGAAGGTCAGACGGTTGTTCGTCAGACCGTAGGCACGAGCGGCGGCGATTTCATAGGCGGCGCCGACGTCGATGTTGTTGGTGATGCGGCTGCGGAAGCCGATGCCCACCATGCCCTGCGTGACGCCACGCACGTTGCTGGAGCCAAAGTTGATCACATCATAACCATTGGTGTTGAGGCCGATGTTGGTGCCGTTGTTCAGATTGGTCCAGAAGTTCGCCGAGACGAAGGGGATGAACCAGCGGCTGGCATAGTAGTCCACCATGAGGGAGTAGTGGGCCATCATATTCTGCTCGTTGTTCGTCACCGGGAGGCGGAAGCCGAGGTTGCCGCTGATGTGAAGATCGCCGTAGCCCTTTTGGAAGGAGACGAAGGGATTGAACTCACCACCTCCACGACCTTGGAAGATATCGCGGCTTCCCGAGGGGATGTGGAAAGTGAGGCCGGGCGTGAGGATGAACTGGGCGGCAGGATTGTCGATCAGCGCATACTTGAAGCCGGCGGCAAGGTCCATCCAGCCGTCCGGATTGCCGATGGCGTCGTTGTTGATGTCGAAATAGCCATCCTGCGTCGCGATGAAGGCCAAGCGGTCGGTGATGGCGTAGCGGAGCTGCAGCGCATACAACTGGGCGGTGCCGCCACCGAGGAATTTGTTGTCGATCGTGTGATGCACGAAGATCGGGCGGATCTCGGAGCGGATGATCGCATCTTCAAAGAAGATCGGGTTCGTCACCGGGGCGATGGTGTTGGCCTTCCAGTCAGCGGCGGCCACAGGGGCCGGGTTCTTGGGAGCGGCGACCGGAGATCCGGCTTTGGCATTGGCGATGAGAGACACGGCTGCGCAGGCGGTGAGGCCGACACGCAACCACCGGCGTTGGGAGTGTGTTTGGTGGTCCATGTGCCTATAAAAGCATCGCTCGGGGCGCTTTGATCCACAGTGCTTGCTCGACAGTGTGCAATTCATGCGCGGCGACGTGCGTAGTAGCTGCGCCATGACTACCACCTCTCGTCGTTCCTTCCTGCAAAACAGCACGCTCGCCTCTGCTGCCGTCGCCTTTCCTGCGCTCGTGCGTGGACAGAATCTCAACAGCAAGCTGCAGGTGGCCTGTGTGGGTGTGAACGGCATGGGCTTCAGCGACTTGAAGAACGTGGGCACACATGCCGCGGTGAAATTCGTCGGCTTCTGCGATGTCGATGCGAACCGGTTTGATCAAGCGGACAACGCTCATCCGGGCGTGAAGCACTTCAGCGACTACCGCGAGATGTTTAATACGCTTGGCGATGGCTTCGATGCGGTGACCGTGGGTATTCCTGATCACATGCACGCGCCTGTCGCCGTCGCTGCGATGCAGCGGAAGAAGCATGTGTATTGCCAAAAGCCTCTCGCGCACACGGTGTGGGAGGCCCGCCAGATGCGCCTGTGGGCGGAGAAGACCGGCGTGACCACGCAGATGGGCAATCAGATCCACTCCGCCCTCGAATACCGTCTGGGCACGCGTCTCATCAAAGAGGGTGCGATTGGCAAAGTGAAGGAAGTGTGGTCCTGGGTGGGGGTGACGGGCAATGAGCGCACGCGTCTGCTGGCTCCACCACCTGCTGCGCAGGCTCCGGCGAATCTGAATTGGGACCTGTGGATCGGCGCGGCACCGATGCGTGACTATGCGCCGGCTTATCATCCCTTCTCCTGGCGTGACTGGCAGGATTTCGGCGGTGGTGCGCTGGGTGATTTCGGCTGTCACATTCTCGATCCTGTCTTCACCGCGCTCGAATTGACCGCGCCGATCAGCATCACGGCGAAGAACAGCGGCGTGAATGAGCATATTTGGCCTTCGCATGAGACGGTGAGCTATGTCTTCCCCGGCACGCAATACACCGCAGGCAAGACGCTGAAGGTCACCTGGATGGATGGCGGCCTCAAACCGAGCCACAAGATCGCGCAGATGCCAGGTGACATCGATTTGCCCGCCAGCGGCAGTGTTTTCATCGGTGAAAATGGCTGCCTCGTGCAGGCGCACGTGGCGGGGCCGCGGCTGTATCCGATGGATAAGTTCACCGGCTTCAAATACCCGAAGGAAGAAGGTCGCAGCCACTGGCATACCTGGATTGATGCCTGCCTCGAAGGCAAAAAGACCAGCGATGGCTTCCACTACGCTGCGCCACTCGCCGAGACGGTGCAGCTCGGCAACATCGCCACCCGCGTGTGCCGCCCAACTTACGACAGCGTCACCGGCCGCCTCGAAGAGAGCAAGCTCGTCCTCGAATGGGATGCCGCGAACCTGCGCTTCGCCAATTCGCCGGAGGCGGACCAATTGCTCACAAAGCAGTATCGCGCCGGCTTTGAGGTCGCTGCGGCTTGAAGACTCGTTTCATCAAAAAAGGCCGGGAAGTGCTCTTCCCGGCCTTTTTCGTGTTTGGAAGGCATTCAGCAGACCGCCACGCCTTTGGCCCGCATGTCGCGGAACCATTCCACATACTTCGGGATGCCTTGGTGGATGTGGGTGGTGGGTTTGAAGTTGAGCAGCGTCGTGGCCTTGGTCACGTCCGCGGAGGTCAGCGGGACATCGCCGGGCTGGTCGGGGAGCTGGTTGATCTGCGCTTTTTTGCCCGTGGCGGCCTCGATGGCGGCGATGAGGTCATTCAGCGTCACGGTTTGGGAGCCACCGAGGTTGAAGATGTCGCAGATTGGTCCGGTCGTGTAGTTCACGGAGCCGATAATGCCATCCACGATGTCAGTGACGAAGGTGTAATCGCGGGCCGTGGTGCCATCGCCGTATTTGTCGATGGGTTTGCCCTCCTCGATGAGACGGGTGAACTTTGAAATCGCCAGGTCCGGACGCTGGCGGGGGCCGTAAACGGTGAAAAAGCGCAGGCTGACGGTCTTGATGCCGTAAAGGTGGCTATAATTCGAGCACATCTGCTCGCCCGCCATCTTGGTCATGGCGTAGGGGCTGATGGTCTGAAGGATCGGATCAGCCTCGGCGAAGGGCACTTTTTTGTTCACGCCGTAGACGGAGGAACTGCTGGCAAAGACGAACTGCTTCACGCCGGTGCGGCGGGCGGATTCGAGCATGTTGAAGGTGCCCTTGATGTTCGTGTCGATGTAGAGCTCCGGCTGTTCGATGGAGGGGCGCACGCCCGCCCGGGCGGCAAGGTGCACGACGGCATCAAAGCGGCCTTTTTCGAAGACTTCGCGGACGAAGCCGGCGTCCGTGAGGTCTCCTTCATGCACGCTGATGCGCGGATCGGCCATGGCGGCAATGTTGGCGCGTTTGATCGCTGGATTGTAGTAGTCGTTGAAGCTGTCGAGCACGCCGACGGCCTCCGCGCCATCGTGCAGCAGCCGCTGAACGGTGTGGGAGCCGATGAACCCGGCGCCGCCGGTGACGAGAATGCGTTTCATAGTGGGGAGGAAGAGGCCGGGAGGCGATCGAAGGCGGAAACTTACGAGCACCCTTTGGATATTTGCAACCGGGGAGGAAAAGGGATTGACGCGCGAGGGCGGGAGTCGCTAAAGAATAGGGAATTCCCTTTATTCACATCTCCCTCTCATGAGTGACCAAGAAAACCCGTCTTCCACGCCCAAGACCTCAGCCGTGCCGCTGAAGAAAGAAACCGTCCGCATCACCTTGCGTGCGCGTCCCGGTGCTGGCGTCACCCAAGCTCGTGAAGCCACCGCTCCGGTGAGCCCTGTGACCGGCAGCGTTGCTCCGTCGAGCTCCACGACCTCCGCGGTGCCTGTGGCTGCCAAGACTTCGACCGCTCCGATCCAGCTTCCTTCCGCTCCGCTGCCCCCGCCGGCTCCGAAAAGCGCCACCTCCCCGGTGAAGCTGCCCTCTCCGCCGATGCCGCCGCCTTCCAAGAAGACGACCTCCGCCATCCCGGTGGTGGCCGCTCCAGCTCCGTCCGCCCCTTCTGCGGGTGCTCCGGTGCCGCCGCCTGCCCGTCCGCCCGTGGCTCCGGGTGCTCCTGTCGCCCCAGGGGCACCCCGTCCTGCTGGTCCTCCCACGGCCTCTCTTCCTGCTGCCACACGCCCGCTTGCCAAGGCCCCCGGCGTTCCCGGAGCCGCCCCTCGCGTCGAAGCAGGTGCTGCCACCGTTCCACTGGCACCGAAGCCCGCTCCGAAGGCTCCCGGCTCAGGCTCCGGCACGGGGCCGATGGTCTCGGGTGGCACCGCCCCGCTTCCGAAGGCCACGGTGAAGCTTCAGCCCACGCAGGCCATGCAGCGTGCGCCTATCTCCGCGCCTCCGAGCGCCCCGGTGAAGCGTGCCGCCGCCGCTGACTCCGAGCAGTTCTACGAAGAAAAAGATCCTGAAGCCGGCCTGATGCCCCTTTCGGCCATTTGCTTCGTGCTCGCCGCCGCTCTTCTGGTCATCCAGATGTTCGGTGCGGACATGGTGAAGACCGATGTGGCCAATGGTGCCTCGCCGATCATGGTGCCGGAATCCGGCAAGCAGAAGTGGGAGACCCGCAACCCGAGCAACGGTGCGTGGGACAACACCTTCCAGCGCACGGAACTGCCCTCCATCCCTTGATGCTTGGCTGAACTCGTCTGATTCAACCCCAATCCTTCTTCCACCTTTATGCCTCTTGCTTGGATCGTTTTCCTTCTCGCTATCGGCACCCTCGCGCTGAATTTCCTCGCGCAGAGTGGCGGCCTGTGAGCTGACAGAGCCTCATAGCCCCAAACACCTTGATGGATGCCTCCTCGCGGAGGCATCCATTTTTTGTGTGGGCAAAATGGCTCGTAAAGCTTCGGCACCAACCGACCACAACACTCCACGTTCCGCAGCCCATCAGTCGATGTCTGGCGGCGCTTTCCATAGTCCCAGCCTTTTCACAAGATGAATGCCCGCAAGGTCGGAGTGTTCGAAATGACGGCAGGCGCAGTCACTGCGTTCAATGCAGCGAAGCTCAATCGTTTCAGGACTTTGATCGGGATCGTGGAAGACGTAGCCGAGCCATTTAGGGCCACCGGGTTGAACCCAACGGCCACCATCGGCGTAGCTCGCCCGGGCCGAAACTTCGGTGCAATCCTCCAACGGAACCGGAGTCCTGCCCGCATGCGGCATGGTAAACCAGACCGTGCGTTCGAAGGCCCTGGCAGGTTCACGCACGGTCAACGGGACCTTCCAAGCATGTTTTCCTGCACGCCTCACGAGTGCATCGCTGGCGAGATTTCGATGCGCTGCATCAGGCTGACTCTGGCATGAAGCCAGAAACAGCAAGAAAAGCAGAGGCCACCGTATGTTGGCGCACATCACTTCCCGAAGCACTGCAAGCGGCCATCCATGGTGCTGACGTAAACGCGGCCTTGGGCGACGGTGATGCCGTCCCAGACAGGCGGGCTGGTGAGTTCGAGGCCGGTGGATTGCTCACCGGTTTCGGTGTTCACGGCCCACATCTTGGCACCGCGTTTGCCTTCGAGGGCTTCGTCCTGCTCTTTGAGTTCTTGGAGGATGGCGGGGTCTTTCGCGGCGAGGCGTTCGAAGGCGTATTCTTCGTCGATGGTATCGGGCGCACCGCTGACGAGCACTGTTTTGCCAGCGAGGGCCATGCTGCGGGCCACGATGGGCACGAAGCGATCCCAGGTGTGCTTCACGAAGCTGCCTTTTTCGGGCACGCCGCCTTTACCAGCGGCAGCAGCGGCCTTGAACCACAAGGCTCCTCCGACTTTGCCTTTGCCGGTTTCGAGGCCGGAGCCGATGCCGTGGATGCTGTTGCCGGAACTGTCGCGGCTGTCGCCGTTGTCGAAGTTGCACACGAGGATCGCATCGACGGGCTTCGCATCAGGTGCTTCGAAGCGCTGCTGCACCTCGGCGGGGCTGAGCGCTTTGTGATAGAGCGCAAACTGGTCCATGAGGCCGCTGAAGCCTCCGGGATTGCCCTCGGGGGCTCCTTCGCCGTTGCCGAGGTAGAGCGGGCGGGCGGGCTTGGAGTCGATGCTGCTGCTGGAGCCTTCAGCGACGAGTTTGGCGTCGATGTAGAGGGCCATTTTGCCTTCGGCGGTCAAGGTGGCGGCGATGTGGTGCCAGCCATCCGTGAGGGCCTCGCTGCTGATGATGGTGCTGAGCTTGGAATCGCTGCGGATGTGCCACTGCGGCTTGTTATCGCGAATGTCGAGCGCATAGCCACGGAGCGGGCCGCCGTGGTGCAAAATGGTGCCGTTGGGCTTGTCAGGCAGCACCCAGGCCTCCACGCTGAGCGCGGCCTTGCTGGGATCGAGCGCGTCATTCATCGGGAAGAGCACGCTGCCAGGCAGTGGTGCATTGGCGGCGACGGCGTTTTTGCCGCCTTTGCCTTTGGCTTCACCCTTGCCCTTGCCTTTTCCTTTGCCCTCGGCCTTCGCGGCATTCTTGGCGGCCTTGTTTTCATTGACCGGATTCTGATTGGCCAAAGGCTGCCCATCGGGTCCGAGCACGAGGCTGTTGCCGGTGCGCGGTGTGGTGGCTTCGGTGGTCTCGTAGGCTTCTTCCGGCGGAGCCTTCGGCGTGGAGAAAAGGGTGTACTCCATCGTGGTGGTCCACTTGTAGTATTGGGCCTCGCGACCATAGGAATAGACGTTCTTGTCATCGTGAACCAAGATGCGACCCGCAGGTGCATACTTGCCGGCCTGATAATAGCCGCCGTGACCTCCGGCGAAGCTTTTGCCATAGACCCAGTAGCTGCGGTGGAAGTTCGAGTCGTCGAGGAAGCCCATCGGCGCGAAAAGATGCGCGCCTTCGCCTTTGTGTGCGCCGCCTTGTTTGGCGAAATCACCGCTCACAGGCCCGATTTCGACGCGTTTGCCATCGCCGCCGATCTTTTGCGTGCGGAGGTAGGTCCACTTGCCGTCGCTGCTGAGGATGTCATTCAGCGCCACGGGCATCTGCAGGCTTTTGTGACGGTCATTGAGATCGCCACCAGTTTCGGGGTCGCGGTCGTTGTAGTTTTCGCGATGCGTCAGTTCGCCCGTTTTCGCATCGAGACGATGGAAGAACAGCCCGCCATCGAGGAAGCAGCTGAAACCGGCCACGCAGCTCACGAGACCGTTTTCGACGAGCACGCTGCCGTGCACCGGCCACACGCTTTCCAGAGTCTCGAATGCGAAGTGACGCAAGTCCGTCGGTGCCGCATGAAATTTCCACGCCACCGCGCCATCGCTGGCACGAAGCGCATACACATTGCCGTCCATGCAGCCGAAAATCACGCGGCCCTTCCAATACGTCGGCGGCGAATCAACTCGTGAGCCTGCGATGAAATGCCACGCTTCTTTTCCGGTGTTCGCATCGAACGCGTAGAGCGTGTGCGCATCAACTTGTGAGACATAGGCCTTGCCACCTGCGACGGTGATCGCGCTGAGCTTGCCGCCGAGTTTCACTTCCCACGCGGCTGCGCCTTCCTTCGGAATTTCCTGCTTCGTGTAACCACTGCGCTCATTGTCGTGACGATACGTCGGCCAGTCCGCCGCATCCGCAGCTTCGTCTTTGAAGTCATCATACGCGGGACCTTTCTCCAGGCGCGCTTCCTCCGCGAG
>CALMTT010000481.1 GCA_937872615.1 uncultured Verrucomicrobiaceae bacterium
CAAAGGCCGTGCGCGCGTCGAAGGGATGCGTGGCCTTCCAGTGCCGCGCGATGTCGAGCCGGCCGTGAATGACCTCGAAGGCGTCTATCTTTACGACATCGACGGCCTCCAGGCCATCGCCGATGGCAACCGCCGCGAACGCGAGCGCCAGCTCGTGGTCTGCGAGCAGATCATCGAAGACCAGCTCTCGAAGTTTGGTTTTGTGACCGAGTGAAAAAGAAGAAGGCGTGGTCGGAAGCGGCCTGATGACCACCTTGACCACGCCTTGAAGGCTTGACGCCAAGTTTACCGCATCGCCTCGAAGCGCTTCTTCAGCAGGTCTTTTTGCGAAACTCCGCCGATCTTGGCCTGCGTGTCGTCGATCCACTTCTGCTCGAGGGCGTTCTTGGTGGGGCGATCGACTTGATAATAGACGCCGAACTTCCCGGGGGCGAGGTTGTCGGCGAGTTTGAAGGCGGCGACGTCATCGGTGACGTCGTGCTGGGTCTCGTCGATGAGGTCGTAGGTGCCGCCTTTGCGCGGGGTGCTGTCGTCAAAGGCTCCAGGATAGAACATGACGCACTCGCTGAGGCACTCGACGACGCTGAAGCCGTCGTGATTGATGGCACGGGTGAAGATTTCCTCCATGTGCTTCACCTGCGCGGCATGCGTGCGGGCGATGAAGGTGGCGCCGCTGGCGAGGAGCTGCTTCATCGGATTGATCGGACGGTCGATGCTGCCGGTGGGGTCGGTCTTCGATTTGCGGCCGATGGGCGTCGTGGGGCTCGTCTGGTTCTTCGTCAGGCCATAGACGAAGTTGTCCATGATGATGTAGGTGAGCTTGATGTTCTTGCGCGCGGCGTGATTGAGGTGGTTGCCGCCGATGGAGAAGCCATCGCCATCACCGCCGAAGACGAAGACATGCACATCCGGACGGCTGAGGCTCACGCCGGTGGCGAGGGGCAGCGCACGGCCGTGGATGAAGTGCAGGCTGTGCGTGTTCATGAAGTAAGGAAAGCGCGAGGAGCAGCCGATGCCCGCCACGACGACGATCTTTTCCTGCGGGATCTGAAGCTTCTCGAGCACGCGGTAAAACATGGCGAGCACGGCGAAGTCACCGCAGCCCGGGCACCACGTCGGGTGGTCGGCGGTGAGGGCTTTCTTGGTGACTTTTTCGACGGCGGGAGCGGCAGCGGCAACTGGAGCTTCTGGAGTGGCGACGGCGGTGGACATGACAGGTTGGGAAAGGATGAGGTTGGAGAACGAAGATGAAAACGATCCGGCTTATTTCGCGGCGGCGAGGTGCTTTTCGACACCAGTGACGATCTCGCGCACGCGGAAGGCGAGGCCGTCGGTCTTGCAGACGCTCTTGATCTTCGGATCGGCATACTTGGCACGCAGCAGCGTGGCGAGCTGGCCGTAGCCGTAAGCACCGTAGTCGTTCATTTCGACGCAGATGACGTTCTTGAAGCCGGCGAGCACGCCATCGAGCGCGTTCGGCAGCGGGTGAAGGTGGCGCAGATTGGCAGCGCTGACCTTGTGACCTTCGCTGCGGAGGCGTTCGCAGGCTTCCTTCGCGGGGCCCCAGGCACTGCCCCAGGCAACGATGAGGGCGTCGCCAGTGGCATCGCCATGGATTTCAGGCGCGGGGAACTCCGCGGCACCATCGAGCAGCTTCTGACGACGCTTGTTGGTCATCTGCTGGTGCATCTTGGCATTGCCGGAGGGATGGCCCCACTCGTCGTGCTCGAGGCCGGAGATGTGCGGATACTTGCCGCCGGCCATCTTTGTGCCGGGAGGCGCATGCTGCGTAGTCTTGTCGAGCGGATAGGGCTTCCAGTCGGCATCACGCGGCGTCTGATCGAGCGTCGGCTCGACCCAGTGCTTGTCGAGATCCGGCTCCTCAAAGGCCTCGATGCGGCTGCTGAGCGCCTGATCGCTGAGGATGATGACGGGGCAGGAGTATTTGCGGGCGATGCGGCCGGCTTCGAGAGCGATGTAGAAGCAGTCTTCGACATCCTTCGGAGCCAAAACGAACCGCGGTGTATCGCCATGGCTGCCGTAGATGGCCTGCATGAGGTCGCTTTGCTCCACGCTCGTCGGCAGGCCGGTGGAAGGACCACCGCGCTGCACATTGACGACGATGAGCGGCAGTTCGGCCATGCTGGCATAGCCGAGGGCTTCCATCTTCAGCGACAAACCGGGGCCGGAGCTACCCGTCATGGCGAGATGGCCCGCGAAGGCCTCACCGATGGCCATGCTGACGGCGGCGAGCTCGTCCTCGGCCTGCACAAAGATGCCGCCATACTTCGGCAGCTCGCTGCGCAGCGTTTCCATGATCGAGGACCATGGCGTGATCGGGTAGGCCGCGCCGTAGCGCACACCGGCGGCGAGGAGGCCGAGCGAGAGCATCTGATTGCCATCGGTGGAGATGCGGTGGCCGGAATCGGCCTCGCCGGGAGCCAGCGCGAATTTTTCGATGTCGCCAATCTGATAGGCATAACCGGCATCGAAGGCCAGAAGCGCATTGCGCAGCACCGACTCGTCTTTTTTACCGAACTGGCGGCTGATGATGCCGACGAGCTTGTCCTTGTCCAAATTGAACACGGCCACGATCAGGCCGAGCACGAACATGTTCTTGCCGCGATCCTTTGCGCTGCCGCCGATGGCCTCCACGGTGGCGGCGGTGAAGGGAATGCCGATGTGGAAGACGCCCTTCTCGTGCTTGATCTCCTTCACCTCGCCGCTGTCATAAAGGCAGATGCCGCCTTGGCGCAGCGCGTTGAAGTGACCGTCGTAGCTGTGCTGGTAAAAGGCCACGAGCACGTCCGCCTCGTCACCCGCTGTGAGCACTTCACCGGAACCGAGATGCACCTGGAAGATCGAAGGGCCTCCGCTGATCGTGGCCGGGATGGTCATGTAGGTCATCACTTCCTGCGCCGTGCGGCCCGCCAGACGGGCGAGGAAGCCGCCGATGGACTGAATGCCGTCCTGCGAATTTCCGGCGAAGCGGATGACGGCGTTGCGAAGGGTCTTCTTGGAATCAGACGACGACGGTGCGGAGGCTGTGGCGGTGGACATTAGCGAGGTTGGTTGGGAAGCGGACTAAACGGCGGTTTTTAGCGGGTCTAACGGGACCCGTCCACCATCCAATGCGGGGATTTTATGAGCGTGGAATGGCACATGACCTCACGGCTCGCCCACTGTCGGATGAGTGATGACGGCCGCGGAGGCCTTGGCGGAGCGTGTCAGCACCTCACGCGGTTGTTTGCCGGAGGGCACGATCTCGCGGGCCATGCCGTTGTAGCGCAACGGCGTGTAACCGAGGGCGAGAAGCGCATCGAGCGGAGCTTGTTTGAGCCCCGGCTTCCAGTAGTCGGGCGCACCGCCGGTCTCGTAGTAGAAGATCCATTGCTTCGAGGCATCAGTCCATCCGGCGCAGAGCAGCACATGACGACGTGGGATGTTCAGGATGTCGCCGGGTTGCAGGTCGAGGGCGGAGGGCAGCGGCGTGCAGATGGCGGGCAGTTGCGAGGTATCATGCACGCGAGGCAGCTTCAAACAGCGTGAGACAAAGCCGGAGCAATCGACGCCCGCGGCCTGTGTGCTCACGCCGGCATTGTCAGCACGACGTTTCTCCGGTGACGAGACATCGCCCGCGGCGAGACCATTCGCGATGGCACTATCAAACGACGCCGGATCATCAAAACCGCCCCATTTGTAAGGCATGCCTTCATTCGCCTGACCCGGCACCCACCAGCCGCGACGCTCATGCTGGGGCTCATGGGTCACATCCGGCGTGTTCACGAGCACGCCAGAGCTATCGCGACCATGCAGGATGTTTTTGGCAAAAGGCTGCCACGCATGATGGGTAAAGCGCTGGGCGATGCTCATGGCCTCATCTGGCGTGACTTGCGAGGGCGCGGCAGGATCGCCCGGCATCAATTCGGGCGCACGAGGAGCTTCAGAGGCGCAGGCGGCCAGCAGGAGGCTGAGGAGGAGCGTGGGACCTTTCATCGTGTAGAATGGCGTGTTGGAGAAATGCTTGTTCCATTCACCCATTACTCCAATACTCCAGCGCTCCACCACTCCCTTTCCTGCCATGAGCCTCCGAATCGCCCTTTTTGCCCTGTTTTCGGCCTTTGCCGCGGCACAGAGCCCACGCACGGCGCTGGTCATCGGCAATGCGAAGTATGAAACGAGCATCGGAGCCCTGAAGAATGCCGTGAACGATGCCAAGGCGGTCGCCAAGACCTTGCGGGCTCTCGGCTTCCAAGTGATCGAGGAGCACAACGTGACGCGTGATGAGCTGCTGGAGGCGGTGGGAGATTTTCGGAAGAACCTGCGTGGTGCGGAAGTGGCCGTGTTTTACTACGCGGGCCATGGCATCACGGTGGCAGGCTCGAATTACCTCATCCCGGTGAAGAGCGGCTACAATCCGCAGGACGCGGATGACACCACGCTGCGCCTGCTGGCGGAGACAAAGCTCTTCAATGCCGAGCAGGCCGTGGCGGAAATGAGCGCGGCAGGTGGTCGCTGCAATCTGGTGATCCTCGATGCCTGCCGGAACACGCCGGTGGCACGCAGCCCGCGCACTCGCGATGCGGCTGCCGCGGGAGGTTTGACGGAGATGACACCGCCCGCGGGATCGCTCATCGCCTTTGCCACCGATGCCGGACGCACGGCTCATGATGGCGAGGATGCGAACGGCCTCTACACCTCCGAGCTGCTGAAGCACATGCGCACACCGGGCCTCACGATCGAGCAGGTCTTCAAGCGCACGCGGGCCGGTGTGCTGGAGCGTTCCGGCGGCACGCAGGTGCCGGCTGAGTATTCGCGATTGATCGGCGAGGATGTGTATCTGGCTGGCAATGCGCCCACGAGCCCGCCACCGCCTGCTGCGCCGATGAAGGCGGAACCTGTGCCGCTGCTCACGAACACCGAAATCGCCAAACTGGCCGCTGCGGGCAAGGCCGCGGAATGCGTCGAGGCACTGAAGCAGACGGCGCTGAGCCGTGGTGCGGGCGATTTCGCCACCGAGCCGTTGGAAGCCCTGCTCGAGCAGGCGAAGAATGATCTCAAAGATGCCACCGAAGCCTCGCCAAAGGTCGAAAAGGCCCTCAAGACCTGCGAGCTCGTGCTTGAGGCCCTTCGCGAATGCCTGCCGCCCGATCACGAAAAGAAATCCACCCTCACCGCCAAGGCGCAAAACCGACGCGGAGATGCCCTGCTGCTGTTTGGCCGGGCGGACGAGGCTCTCGATGCCTACAACGCCGCGCTGCCCCTCACGCCCGATGATGCCTACATTCAATACAACCGCGGTCGCTCCCACCTCGCGCTCGGGGATGCCGCCGCCGCCAAGGCCGATTTCGAAGCCGTTGCTCAATCCAAGACCGCCAAGCCTGGAGCCAAAAAGCTCGCGCAGGAAGCGCTCACAGGCATGAAACCCCAATCTTGATCTCATGCGCATCGGCATCACAGGAGCGACAGGGTTTCTCGGCAGGCATGTCATCCGGCAGGCTCAAGGCGGAGGGCATGAGCTGGTGGCTTACTCGCGGAGCCAGCTCGGGCTGCCGGTGCTGCTGGCAAAGGAAACGCTGACACAGCCGAAGGCGGCACCGCATGAGCTGCCGGAGACAAAGCTCGATGCGCTGGTGCATTTGGCGGGTGAATCGCTGATGGGACTGTGGACGAAAACGAAGCGGGAACGCATTTGGAAAAGTCGCGTGGACTTCACGCAGGGCCTCGTGAGGCATCTCAGCACGTGGAAAGCTGAAAACAGGCCGCGAGTGCTGGTGTGTGCCTCGGGAGCCGGTTTTTATGGGGATCGCGGTGATGAACTGCTCGATGAGAGCTCGAAATCCGGCGCTGGTTTTCTCTCGGAGCTATGCGTGGAGTGGGAAAAGGCCGCGAAGGAGGCGGAGAGCCTCGGCATGCGTGTGGTGATGCTGCGCACGGGCATGGTGCTAGGGCCGGATGGCGGGGCGTTTCCGTTGCTGAAGCGTGTTTTCGGCCTCGGGCTCGGCGGACGGCTGGGGAGCGGTCGCCAGTGGATGCCGTGGATCCATGTGGAGGATGCTGCGAGCCTGATTTTGCGAGCGGTGGAGCACGACGGCATCCGCGGGCCGATCAATCTCACCACGCCTGAAGCGGTGACGAATGCGGTCTTCACTCAAACCCTCGCGAAAGCCCTCCACCGGCCTGCCTTCTTCCACGCACCCGCCTTTGCTATGCGCCTGCTGCTGCGTGGCATGGCTGATGAGATGCTGTTGGGCAGCCAGCGAGTGAATCCTCGCGTCGCCACCGATTCAGGCTACACTTTTACTCATCCGAACCTCCAGGGGGCGCTCGCCTCGCTGCTTGGAACCTGAAACTTGAAACCTGAAACTCAGATGGCCTCCCAACAAACCACCATCGGCATCATCTACGATTACGACCAGACGCTGAGCCCGACTTATATGCAGGATGAGACGCTCTTCCCGCACTTCGGCATCAATCCGACGCAGTTCTGGAAGCGCAGCCGCGAGCTGGTGGACCAGGAAGGCTACGACGGCGAACTGGCCTACCTCAAATGCATGCTCGACTACCTCGACATGGACCGCCCCACGAACGAGGACCTGCGCCAGCTCGGTGCCAAGCTGCGCTTTTACAAAGGCGTGCCGGAGATTTTCTCCGAACTCGACAACGTGCTCAATGACCAGCACCGCCTGCTCGGCGTGAAGATCGAGCACTACATCGTCTCCAGCGGCCTGAAGGCCCTGCTCGATGGCTCCACACTCGCGCCTTACATCAAGCGCATCTTTGGCTGCGAGTTCGGCGAGGATAAAAACGGCCGCATCACTTTCCCGAAGCGTGTCATCAGCCACACGACGAAGACGCAGTACATCTTCCGCATCAACAAAGGCATGCTCGAGCCGCACGAGGACGTGAACGACCACATGGCCCCCGAGCTGCGCCCGATTCCCTTCCAAAACATGATCTACGTCGGTGATGGCCCCACTGACGTGCCCTGTTTCACGCTGATGAAGCGCTACGGCGGCAATGCCATCGCCGTGTACAATCCCGACGAGCCCAGCCGCTCCAGCTTCCGCCGCAGTACC
>CALMTT010000482.1 GCA_937872615.1 uncultured Verrucomicrobiaceae bacterium
CTCGAAAGCATGGTGCCGCAGAACCGCGAGGCCTTCACCACGGCTTTCACCGTCACCGTTGATGCCGCGAAAGGCATCACCACCGGCATCAGCGCCGCCGACCGTGCACGCACGATCCGGTTGCTCGCCGATCCGAAGTCGAAAGCGGATGATTTCGTCCAGCCGGGCCACATCAATCCTCTCGTCGCCAAACCCGGCGGCGTGCTGCGTCGCGCAGGCCACACCGAGGCCGCCACAGACCTCGCACGCCTCGCCGGACTGCGTGAAGCCGGCGTCCTCATCGAGATCATGAATCCGGACGGCACCATGGCGCGGCTGCCGGACCTCAAAAAGTTCGCGAAGAAGCACAAGCTTAAAATTTGCAGCATCGCCGATCTTATCGCGTATCGCCGGAAGAGCGAAAAGCTCGTCGAGCGCATCGAAGTCGTCGAAATGCCCACCGACTACGGCGAGTTCAAGCTGCACCTCTACAAAAGCCACCTCGACGGCATCCATCACGTCGCCCTCGTCAAAGGCGACATCAAAGGCAGCGAGCCCACACTGGTCCGCGTGCACAGCGAGTGCCTCACCGGCGATATCTTTGCCTCACGCCGCTGCGACTGTGGCAGCCAGCTCCACGCCGCCATGGAGCACATCGAAAAGGCCGGCAAAGGCGTCATCATCTACATGCGTGGTCACGAAGGCCGTGGCATCGGCCTCCACGGCAAAATCATGGCCTACAAGCTCCAGGAGCAAGGCCTCGACACCGTCGAAGCGAACCTCAAGCTCGGCTTCCCGATGGATCTGCGTGACTACGGCATCGGCGCCCAAATCATCTACGACCTCGGCGTGCGAAAGATCCGCCTCATGACCAACAACCCGCGCAAGGTCATCGGCCTCGGCGGCCACAAACTCGAAATCGTCGAGCAAGTCCCCGTCAAATCCCCGCCGAAGCCCGAAAACGCCCGCTACCTCGAAACCAAAAAGAAGAAGATGGGGCACAAGCTGTGAATGACGAAACCCGAATGCAAAATGACGAATGAAATCCCAACCCCCAATCAACTCGTGAGCCAGCGTCGCGCCTTCGTCATTCGCGCTTAGTCATTCATTCGTCATTCTGAATTCGTCATTCGTCATTTCCCCCTATGTCCCAATTCGCCCCCGCCCGTCCCAGACCGCTCGACACGCCTGTGTCCATCGCTGTCGTCGCCAGCTTGTATAACAACCAGTTCGTGCAAGGCCTCGTGAATGCTGTCGCCGCCGAGTTGGAAGACCTCGCGCCGCAGGCCACGGTGGATGTGTATCGCGTGCCGGGAGCGTTTGAGATTCCCGTCACCACGGAGCTGGTGCTGCGGAACACGAAGCCGGATGCCGTCATCACGCTCGGCGTGATCATTCGCGGCAGCACGCAGCATGCGGACCTCGTTGGAAGCAGTGTCACGCAGGCTTTGCAGGACATGGCGGTGCGTCATTGCACGCCCGTGGTGCACGAGGTGCTGCTCGTCGATGACGCGGAGCAGGCCGAGGAGCGCTGCCTGGGTGCCACCATCAACCGTGGCACGGAAGCTGCCCGCGTGTGCGTGCAGATGATCAATCTCTTTGCCAAAATGCGTGCCGGTTTCGCCGGTGAAGCCGAACTCGCCTGATCTTTACACACCATGGGAAAACGCCGCGAAGGCCGCGAAGCCGCCGTCCAATACCTCTTTGCCCGCGACATGCACGGCGAGCAGGCCGATGAAGGCCAGCTCGACACGTTCTGGACCATTCACACCGCCAAGACCTCCACGCGACTGTATGCCGAGAGCCTCATCAAAGGCGTGCTCGAGCACATCGCCGAGATCGATGACCACATCCGCGGCTCGATTCTCAATTTCCGACTCGAGCGCCTGGCTCATGTCGATCGCAATGTGCTCCGCGTGGCCGTTTACGAGCTCGCCTTCTGCCCCGATGTGCCCGGCCCAGTCATTTTGAACGAGGCCATCGAAGTCGCCAAGGCCCTCAGCGCAGGGGAATCCGGTTCCTTCGTCAATGGCGTGCTCGACCGGCTCGCGAAGACGCTGCGGCCGAATGAGCCGAAATACTCCAAACCGGGCACTGCGCCCAAGGAAGACTGATCATGGCCGGTTTCTTCAAATCGCTCCTCCAGCGCTTCACCAAGCCTGACATCGACTGGGACGAGCTCGAGGCCATGCTGATTAGCGGTGATCTCGGGCCACGTCTCGCCGTGCAGATCGTCAACGACCTCAAAGCGCAGCAGCGGAAGCTTCACGGTGCTGACATCGTGCAGGTGGCCCGCGAGCATGTGCGCAAGATTTTGCCCGAAACGGTCCCGCAACTCACGCCGCTCGAAGGAAAGCCCAAAGTGCTCCTCATCGTCGGCGTGAACGGCACCGGCAAAACCACCTCCACCGCGAAGCTGGCGCATGTTTTGCATCAGCGAGGGCACAAAGTCGTGCTCGCTGCTGCCGATACGTTCCGCGCCGCTGCCGTCGAGCAGCTCACGGTGTGGAGCGACCGCCTAGGCATCCCGCTTGTCAAAGGTCCGCCGAACTGCGATCCGGCCTCCGTGTGCTTTGATGGCTACGAGAAGGCCGTCAAAGAGAAGGCCGACTTCCTCATCTGCGACACCGCCGGCCGTCTCCACACGAAGCACAACCTCATGGAGGAGCTGAAAAAGATTCACCGCATCCTCGGCCGCCGCGATCCGAGCTCGCCGCATGAGGTTTTGCTCGTCTGCGATGCCACCACTGGCGGCAACGCGCTCTCCCAGGCCCGCGAATTCCACAAAGCCATCCCGCTGACCGGCGTCATCGTCACCAAACTCGACGGCAGCGGCAAAGGCGGCGTGCTCGTCGCCATCCAGCAAGAGCTCGGCGTGCCCACCCGCTTCATCGGCCTCGGCGAGCGTGTGGAGGACTTCCAGCCGTTTGATTCGAAGCGGTTCGTTGAAGAGCTGCTGTAGAAGAGCCTTCGGCAAGGTTTCGAGTTTCAGGTTTCAAGTTCCAAGTTGCATGCGATGGGCGCGATAGCGTCGTGGAGTGCGGAGGCAAGCCTTGGCGCGACACCGCTGTCGCGTGCCGGACATGGTGCAAAGGCCTGAGAACATTCATCCCGCGCACGACAGCGGTGTCGCCGATGCAAGGGTGCCCCTTGCATCTTTGCCACCGCACTCCCACGACGCTGTCGCGCGGATTGGTAACTGCTTTCGTTCTCAATCCTTGAGGCTCAGGAGGCGCTTGGCTTCTTCGAGGATGAACTTGGCATCGGTGAAAGGCGTGTAGCTGATATCCTGCCAGCGTTGATTGCCTTTCGTGTCGATGAGCACGGTGGCGTGGAGGGTGTCTTTTTCGAAGTCGTCGTAGGCGCGGACCTTTTTGAAGGCTTCGAGGCTGCTGTCGCAAAGGATCGGGAAGGGCAGGGGCTGGTCTTTTTTGAGGTTAAGCTTCGAGCGAAGGTTTTTGGCGACAGGGCTGGGCTCGATGGTGACGCCGACAAGCTGGATGCCGGCCTTTTCGAAGTCGGCGGCGGCTTTGGCGAAGGCCTGCATCTGCTCGACGCAGTGGCCGCATTCATGACCGAGGTAGAACATGAAGAGCGTGGGCTTCTTCGAAGTGAAGTCGCTGCTCTTCACGGGTTTTGCATCGAGATCGAGCGCCTCAAACACGGGAGCCACCGGCGGATGCCAGTGCATGGGGCCGAGCTGGCCCAGATCCGCCGGGCGAATGCCAGAGTCCGTGCGTTTCGGTGCGGCGGCGGGCCAGTTCGCGTCTTGGGCGAAGGTGGTGGTGAGGCGTTTGAAGGCGGGAAGATCGCGATCCATGGCAAAGGCGAGCTTCTTGACCTCTTCGAAGGCTTCCTTGGCTTCATCAGTCTTGCCCGCGGCATGAAGGATCTCGGCTTTGGCAATATAACCCGCGAGGTCTTGCGGGAGGTTTTTGGCGAGTTCGGCTGCTTTGGTCTTGTCGTTAAGCTTCAGCCAGTAGCGGGCGAGGCGGTCTTTCGGAATGTCGCTGTCTTTGAGAGCCTCGAGGAGCTTGGTTTTGCTGTCTTTGCCGGCCTTCGGCGTGAGAAATGCCACGAGGAGTTTGAGCTCGGAGATGGCTTTGGCCTTGTCGTCGGGCTTTTTGGGTTCGTTGGCCTTTTTGGGGGTGTCTTTGGTCTTGTCGGACTTTTCGGTCGGTTTGGGCGGCGTGATGGCTTCGAGAGCTTTCAGGGCTTCGGAGAGTGCTTTGAGATCATTCAGATGATACGCGGCGAGGCCTGCGGCGCGGAGGCGTGTGATGTCGTGGCCCGGATGACCGGCGGGCGTGGCGGTGAAGGCCTTCAAGTCCTCCCACAGCTCCCATTTCGTGAGCGTCTCGATCAATCGAGTGCGGCCGTAGCTGGCGGAGGTCCCGGATTTGTCGAGCGTGTTGTTGGAAGGATGGCGCGGATTGGCAATGAGACTCTTCGCAAGGCCGAGGGCATCCTTCACGCGGCCGAGTTCGTTGAAGTTCCGCACGAGCCATTCCTCGTTGTGGGCGTAGTTGTGAATCTGATCGGGCAGGATGTAGCTGCGGATCATGTAGGCATGATCGACACGGGTGCTGGCCTCCTGCTGCCACACGGCGTCGTCGAAGCGTTTGAGCTTTGAGAATGTATGGCCGGGCATGTGCCACATGTGGGCGATGCCGGGAGATGCCTGGCCGCACTGCGCGGCGGAGGTGACGGCGCGGATGGGTTTGCGGTCATCCCACAAATGAATTCGGTAGTGATGCGCCGGATGATTCGGCACCGCGGCGAAGATTTGATCGAGCATGGCATCGACCACCTGGGCGCTGGAGATGGGCACATCACCTTTGCCGAACCAGATGCGCCAGACGAGGAAGGCCTTGGCCTCGATGTCTTTTGGATCATCCTGCACGAGCGTCTCGAAGTCGCGGATGCAGTCGAGCTGGCGTTGTTTCTTGTCGCGCTTGTCGTCCTTGTAGAGGTTTTCGAGCACGGCGATCCATTGCTTCTCGCGGGCATTGGCCCTGTCCTTGAGCTTCACGGCCTTGTCGAGGAAGCCCTTGGCGCGTTTTTCATTGTTCACATTCGCCATCGCCATGCCCCAGTAGGCCATGGGGCACTCTGGATCGAGCGCGGCGGCCTGGCGGAAGCTGCGCTCGGATTCGTAATACCAGAAGCCGTGCAACTGGCCGATGCCCTGCGTGAAAAACTTCTGCGCGTCCGGGTTCTTGGTGCTGATGGGGAACTTCACCGCATCGCCGCAGCCCGGGATGAGCACCGCGGCCTGACGCGGGCCTTCGTTGAAGGTCTCGCCATGGGCTGAGTGGCCGGGGAGAGGATCAGCGGCGAGAGCGGAGAGGCTGAGAAGCGGGAGGAGGAGAAGGGGGCGCATGGGTGGAGTGGCGTGAAGTGTCAGTGCTCAGTGCTCAGTGCTCAGTGCTCAGTGCTCAGTGCTCAGTGCTCAGTTTCGAGGGCGGTGCGATGTGGGAGGTAAACGGGGATGCGGAGCAAAAAAATGCTCAGTGGTTTGTCCACTGAGCACTTTGAACTGAGCACTGAGCACTCGGACGAAAGGCGATCTTTATCAGACGACCATTACTTGCCGTAGCCGTCCTTGGCCTTGCCGTTCTCGTCGATGTGACCGGTGGCCCAGAGGAGGCCGCGGGTGATGAGATCGAGGTAGCGGGCATCGGCGACGGTCTCGGTGTTGTGGCCGAGGGAGGTGGAGAAGACCTTGGTCTTGTTCGGACCGTATTCATTCGTCCAGGCGACGACCGAGGTGGCCTCGGTGGGCTTGGCATCGGGCGGAAGCTTTTCGCCCTTCTTGGCCTTCGGGGGCACGATTTGATGACCGGAGGCAAGTGCCTTGCCGCCGAGGAGGCTGATGTTGTTGTAGAGCTCCTCATTGATCGTCTTCCAGCCTTCGAGGCCCTGGGTGATCGGATGGGTTTTATCCGTGTAGGTGATGGTGATCGGCTCCTTGGGGCCGTGAGCGGTGGATTGCAGGCCGAGGAACTCATACCAGCCAGCGTTGTCCGCGCCGGGCTGCACGGCCTCGCGGAAATTTCCCCAGCGATAGCTGTGCATGGCGCAGTGGAGATTCACGGCGGGCTTGCCGGCCTTGTGCGCTCCGAGGATGGCTCCCACATAGGCGGGATCGGTGACATCAGCGCTGCATTCATCGTGGATGATGACGTCGAAGTCCTTGTCCCAGTCCTTGGCCTTGTAGATTTCAAAGGTGGCCTTGGTGGTCTTGTCGGGATTGTAGGCGATGTCCACGATGGCGTGGATGCGGGCTTCGATGCCTTCTTTGAGCGCCATGGGCTGCTTGTCATACTCATGGCAGCAGCCGCCGGCCACGATGAGCACGCGGAGGGGCTTGGCAGGAGCATCCGCGGCGCGGGCGAGGAAGACGACGGCACTGAGGCCGAGGGTGAGCAGGGGGAAGAGCAGTTTCATGGCTGGGAAAGGGCGGCGATTGCAGCGTGGAAGGAACGGACTGTCGAGGGGAAAATTGCGGGCGCTTTGACAGGGCATGCTTCCGGGCCATGTCTGATGCCAATGGGCGAGTTTTTGACCTTTGACGAACTTTTGAACTGGGACGCGGTGGCGGGGCGCTTCAACCCGCCGGCACGGCTGGCGGTGATCGGTGATCCGATCGCGCACTCGCGGAGCCCGCAGATGCACAATCCAGCGCTGAAGGCGCGTGGCATCGATGCGCAATACATTCGCGTGCAAGTGCCGCAGGGCAGGGTGGCGGAGGCTTTCCGGCAGTTCGCGGCTGCTGGCTTCCTTGGCGTGAACATCACCATCCCGCACAAGTTTGAGGCACTCGATGCGGTGGATGAAATCGATCCGCTGGCGCGACAGCTCGGCGCGGTGAACACGCTGGCGATTCGCGATGGGCGGCTGTTTGGCTACAACAGTGACGGGCCGGGCTACCTGCGCAGCGTGCGGGAGGCCTTTGGCGCGGAGGTGAAGGATTTGCGTGTGCTGATTCTCGGCGCGGGTGGTGGCGCGGGTCGTGCAGTGGCGGTCCAAAGTGCGCTGGTGGGCTGCCCGAAGCTCGTTTTGGCCAATCGCACCGCGTCGAAGGCTGAGGCGCTGGCGTGCGAGGTCGGGGCGATTTCGTCCCAAACCGAGGTGAAGCTGCTTTCGTGGACCGATGAAGCTGTGGCTGCGGTTTTGCCTGAGATCGACCTGATCGTGAACGCCACCTCGCTTGGTATGAAAAGCGGAGATGCCCGTCTCGTGCCCGCAGGGGCCCTGCAGGCCTGGCACCTTGTTTTTGACATGGTTTACCGTGCGGATGGCGAGACGCCGCTGCTCGCCGATGCGCGGGTGGCAGGCGCGAAGGTCGTGGACGGCCTCACGCTGCTGCTGCACCAGGGGGCGATCTCGTTTGAACACTGGTTTGGTGGTGCCGCGCCGCTGGAGGCCATGCGCGAGGGCTTGCGGAATGCAGCAAAGGCGTGAAGGATGAGCGCTCATGCTGAAAGCCAACCAGCACTTCATTCTTAGCTTTTTCGGCCCGCCGGTGCTGGCGGCGATGGCGTGCTACGCGGTGTACCTGCTGAATTTCTGGTTCGAAATGAAGACACCGGTATTGATGACCACCATTTTGCTGGCTGCGGTGGTCTTCTTCCTGATCGGCCGCTGGGCGATCCGGGTCTTTGTGCCTGTCCGCTGCCCCTACTGCAAGGGCAAGGCCTATGAGATCGAGGGCCGGGGCAATCGTTTTATGTGCCTCGTTTGCGGGAAGGATCATTAGACTTGCACTTCCGGGCCGGATGGACACCATCCCGCCGCCTTTTCAAGGCCTGTTCCCTGGGTCTGCTGGCAATCAACCAATTCAAACTCTTCGTTCGTGGTCAAAGCATCGTATTTCTCGCCTGGCGCCCTACTGTTCTTCACCATCCACATCCTCGCGATCAGCGCCTTCTTCGTGAAGCCCGAGCCTTGGATGCTCGTCTTGGCGGTGGGGCTGTTCCTGATTCGCAAGTTTGGTATCACCGGTGGTTACCACCGCTATTTCTCACACCGCTCGTATAAGACCTCTCGCTGGTTCCAGTTCGTCCTGGCCTGGCTAGGTGGCATGTCGGCCCAAAAAGGAGCTTTGTGGTGGGCGGCGCATCATCGCCATCATCACCAGCACTCCGACCAGCCGGAGGATATCCACTCCGTGAAGCAGCAGGGCTTCTACTGGGCGCATGTCGGCTGGATCCTGGCTCCCGATTACGAGAAATTCGACGCCAAACGGGTCAAAGACCTCACCAAGTTCCCTGAGCTCGTTTTCCTGAACACCTATCACTTCATCCCACCGCTCGTGCTGGCGCTGACCTGCTGGTGGCTGGGAGGCCTGGCCGCCTTCCTATGGTGCTTCTGCGTGAGCACGGTGGTGCTCTACCACACCACCTTCTTCATCAATTCCCTCTGCCACATGCTGGGCAAGCGCCGCTACGAGACGGGCGAATCGAGCAAAAACTCCCTCATCCTCGCCCTTGTGACCCTCGGCGAGGGGTGGCACAACAATCATCACTACTACCAGCACTGCGCCCGTCAGGGCTTCCGCTGGTGGGAGGTCGACATCACTTACTATGTGCTGAAGGTTCTTGGCTGGCTGCGCATCGTGCATGACATCAAGGAGCCGCCCAAGCATGTCGTGGAGGCCACCATCGACCGTGCCACACCGACCGCGGCGTGAGCACTACGGCGCATCCCGTGGTGAGGTGTGAAAGAAATGTTGCCGTCTGGCATGAAAGCTCCTACACTTTGCCCGCGTATGATGCGCCACCTTCAGAAGGCATGCTTTTTCCAGCGCCTCGGAGGTTTTTCCAAGTTTCCCACTGCATGATTTGTCATTCCCAGCGCCCAACCCATCCGGAGAACCGGGGGATCGAGGCGCGTCTCATGCCGATGGCGGACTGGTGCTGATGTATGATCGACAAAGCACGCCGCCAGACAAACCCTTTTCTCCTCGGGATGGTTCCCGGTGGGAAAGCACGCGAACCAACACGGAGGTAACCTATTAGCAATCCATTCCAAACCCTGAACAGCGGACAATTCGGAGGGCTTCCAGCCCGTCCGCAGCAATCTCAACAAGGTCCATCTCAGCCGCGCCCGCCTGGCGTCGGCGGACCGAGACCCCAGGGCGCAGGTGGCGGTGGAGGTAATCGCTTTGGTGGAGCTCCTTCCGGGCCGCCTCAAAACCGTCCTCCAGGACAAGGTGGCGGACCGCCCCGACCCTTCGGCGGTGGTGGTGGCGGTGGAAACCGGCCGGGAGGCCCCGGCGGCCGGGATCGTGACCGTGGTCGCCATTCCAATGAACTCTACCGGGTCAACGAACGCATTCGTGCGCCGAAGGTCCGTGTCGTCGAGGAGGATGGGCAACATCAGCTTGGCATCCTGCCCACGCATCAGGCCCTGCGCATCGCCCGCGAGCGTGGCCTGGATCTCGTCGAGGTGGCGCCGATGGCGGATCCGCCCGTGTGCAAGATCGTCAACTACGGCAAATTCAAATACATCCAGGAAAAGCACAAGAAGGAGGCTCATAAGCATCAGAAGGGCGGCAAGGTGAAGGAGATGAAGTTCCGCATCGGCATCGATCCGCATGACTACCTCATCAAAATCACCCACGCCGAGGACTTCCTCGCCGAAGGTCACAAGGTGCGCATTCAGCTTCAGTTCCGCGGTCGCCAGATGGCGCACCAGGAGCTTGGCCACCAGCTCGCCGGCAAGATCAAGGATGACCTCAAGACCATGGGGCAGTGCGACCAGGAGCCCAAGATGGCAGGGCGAAACATCAACATGCAGATCAGCCCGCTTCCTGGGCAGCAGCGTCATCGCAAGTTCAAGCCGCATCTCAAAGGCATCACTGAGCACCATGAGCATGACTTTCACGGGGATCATGACCCGCGTGAGGACAAGCACGATGTGGAAGACCATGACGACCACGAGGAAGAGCACGAACAGCACGAGGAGCGCCGCCAGCCTCAGCACAAGAAGAAGCCTGTCATGATCGAGCCGCCGCTCGAGTAAGGCCTTCTACTCATCGCGAACGACTCACGAAGCGGAAGACTCGATGTCTTCCGCTTCTTTTTTGGAGCTCAGGCCACTGCGGCAGCCAGATCACGCATCGCTTGGCCCATGTCGGGCGGGCCGAAGGACGAGGTGCCGCACACAAACAGGTTCGCGCCGTTCTGCCGGGCAATCGGCGCGGTGTTCGTGTAGATGCCGCCATCGACTTCCAAGTGGAATTTCAGGCCATGCTGGTCGCGATAATCTCGCGCCGCGGCCAGTTTGGGCATTGTTTCCTTCTCCATGAAAGGCTGGCCGCCGAAGCCTGGCACCACCGTCATGATCAAAAGCAGATCGATGTCATTCACGTAAGGCAGGGCTGCCTCGAAAGGCGTGCTGGGATGCAGCGCGATGCCGCAGTGCAGGCCCGCGGCACGGATGCGTTTCAATGTCTCCGCCACGGAGCTGTCGTAATTCGCCTCGACGTGGATCGTGATGTTGTTGGCACCTGCTTTGATGAACCTTTCGAGGTAGTGATCAGCCCGGTGAATCATCAAATGCACGTCGAGATACATGCTCGTGCACTTGCGCACCACCTGCACCATCTGCGGACCAAAGGAGATGTTGTCCACGAAGCTGCCGTCCATGACATCGAGATGCAGCCACTGTGCCCCGGCATCCTCGGCCCGTTTCACCTCCGCGGCCACTTTCGACCAGTCGGAGGCGAGCAGGGAGGGAAGGATGAGATTCGTCGTGTGCGTCATGCGGGCCTCATAAAGGGCCGGGGTTCCAAGTTTCAAGTTTCAAGTTTCACGAAGCACGGTTACAAACCGGCTCGTGAGCCTCGAGTCCGACATTTTCATCCCTGATGACGCCTATTACATGCGCGAGGCTTTGCGACAGGCTCAAAAAGCCGCCCGGCAGCACGAGGTGCCCATCGGTGCCGTCATCGTGCACGAGGGCAAAATGATCGCCAGAGCTTGGAATCAGGTCGAGACGCTCAAGGACGCCACCGCGCACTCCGAGATGCTGGCCCTCACGCAGGCACAGAGCGCCCTCGGCGACTGGCGGCTCACTGATTGCGATCTTTACGTCACGAAGGAGCCCTGTCCGATGTGCGCTGGTGCCATCGTGCATTGCCGTGTGCGTCGAGTGATCTTCGGCTGCCCCGATCCAAAAGGCGGAGGTGCCGGCGGCTTCTGGAACCTCGTCCAAGCTCCCAATTTGAACCACCGCTGCGAAATCACCCAGGGCGTGCTCCAAGACGACTGCGTGATGATCTTGAAGGAGTTTTTCGCTGAAGCTCGCAAACGTCGTGCTGAAGGTCGCGAGCATCAAAAAGGCATCTCGGGGCCTTCGGACGAGTCATTGAAGTTCGACGGGCCTTGAGCCGGATCAGGCGAGGATGCTTTTCACCACCGCGGACTCTCCCACACCGGTCAGTTTTTCATCGAGACCGTTGTGTTTGAAGGTCAGTCGGTCGTGATCCAGTCCCAGCAGATGCAGGATCGTGGCGTGCAGGTCGTGGATGTGCACCTTGTCCACCGCGGCACGCAGGCCGAAGTCATCGGTGGCACCATGGATGTGGCCATGTTTCACACCTGCGCCAAACAACACCGTCGTATAACCCCACGGATTGTGATCGCGCCCCACTCCCTTTTCACTCATCGGCATGCGGCCGAATTCGCCGCCCCAAATCACCAGCGTATCCTCCAGCAGTCCACGCTGCTTCAAATCGCGAATCAGACCCGTCACCGGCTTGTCGGTGCGTGCGGCGTAGTCCGTGTGATTCTTCAACACATCCTCATGCGCATCCCAGCCATTCGTGTCGCCGGAGTAAAGCTGCACAAAACGCACCCCGCGCTCGATCATGCGCCGGGCCAGCAGGCAGCGGGTGCCGAACTCGCGCGTCTTTTCTTCATCGATGCCATACAGCCGCTTGGTGGCCTCGGTCTCGCGGGAAATGTCCACCGCCTCCGGCGCGGCGCTTTGCATGCGAAAGGCCAGTTCGTAGGCCTTCACCCGCGCTTCGAGCACGCTATCGGCCGCACGCTGGGCCTGATGCGCGGCATTCATCTGCTGAATGAGATCGAGCGTGGCCCGCTGGCGAGCACTGCTTTGCGGACTTTGCAGATGCAGGATCGGATTCGCCCCGGCTCGCATGGTCGTGCCTTGATAGGTGGCGGGTAAAAAACCAGCGCCCCAGGCTGGCGGACCACCTTTGAGTCCACCGCCGGGATCAGGCATCACCACAAAGGCAGGCATGTCTGCGTTTTCACTGCCCAGACCATAGCTCACCCAGCTTCCGAGGCTTGGTTTGCCCATCAGGATGGAGCCCGTGTTCATCTGATAGACCGACTGCGGATGATTCACGCTGTCGCCATGGCAACTTCGGATCACACACATCTCATCCGCAATCTCCGCCATGTGCGGGAGGAACTCGCTGATCTCGATGCCGCTCTGTCCATGCTTGCGAAACCCCTTCACCGGACCCAGCAGCGGGTTCTGCGCCACCTTCCGCCGCGTCTCGACGGCCCCATAACTCTCCGGCAAGGGCTTGCCAGCATGTTTGATGAGCTCCGGCTTCGGGTCGAAGAGGTCCACATGGCTCGGACCGCCATGCATGAAGAGCCAGATCACCCGCTTCGCCTTTGCCGGAAAGTGCGATCGCGATTCTGCCATCAGATGCGACAGCGCCACGCTCGACAAACCCATGCCCGCCCCCGCCAGCACACGGCGGCGGGATGTCTGTGAGGTGAAGTCGGATGGCATACGGCTAAGACGATGAAAACAGGTGGATCTAACCAGATTGCATTCAGGCGTGGCAAGGCTAAAACCCGCCATGCTTGTTCTCCTCACCAATGACGATGGAATCGACGCCCCGGGGATCGCGGCGGCGGAAAAGGCGGTTTTGGCACTGGGATGGCGGCCGGTCATCGTGGCACCGGACAGCGAGAAATCGATGTGCGGGCATCGCGTGACCACGCATCAGCCGCTGGTCCTTGAAACGCGTGGTGAGCATCGCTATGCCGTGCAGGGCACACCGGCCGATTGCGTGCGGCTGGCGCTCTTCGCACTCGATTTGAAGCCCGACCTCGTTTTGAGCGGCGTGAATGCAGGCGGAAACATGGGCCAGGATATCGTCATCTCCGGCACCGTGGCCGCGGCACGCGAGGCGACGTATCACGGCGTGCGAAGCATGGCCTTCTCGCACTACCTGAAGCGTGGCGTGCCGGTCGATTGGGATCGCACCGCACGCTGGACCTCCACGCTGCTGGGCGAGCTGCATCACGCCACGAAGGCACCACGCAGCTTTTGGAACATCAACTTCCCGCATCTTCCTCCCGACATCGCTGACATGCCGCCCCGCGTGCGATGCGAGCCGGCTAAATCACCGCTGAATGTCAGCTACCTCCGCCGCGACCATCCTGAGCAGCACATCTTCGACTACACCGCTTCGTATGCCGAGCGACCGCGTGATCCGGGCTCCGATGTCGAAGTGTGTTTTTCCGACAGGGTGGCTGTGTCGATGGTGGGTGTCTGAAGCGGGCTTCGACGTAAAAAAGGGATGCAAAAGCAGGTGAAGTGGCGAGAGGTGATGTCCTTCTCGTCTCATGGATTTTGAATCACCCTCAAACACCTCCACCAGCAACCGCCGTAAGGCGGGTAGTGGACGAAAGCTTGCTCGTGTCCTCGGGCTCGCCGCGGTGGCGGGTGTCGCATGGGTCATCGTGCCGCGCAAAGCGCGAGTTGCGTTGCCAGCGCCGATGGAAACGCGTGACATCGAGAGCCGTGCGATCGATTCGGGCCTGTTGGCACCGGTTTCGGCAGCCAATCGAAAGCGCTACACCGTCGCGAAGCGTCTGCTCTCGGTTGCGGGTATCGTGCTCGTGTCCGGCGTGCTCTTCTGGGGAATAACGACGGATCTGCCGGCCACGAAAGCAGTGATCAAGCCTGTCTCAACGCCAGCACCAGCTGTGGCCAAAAAGCAGCCAGCACTGCGCGTCACTCAAATCGTGCGCACACCCGGGCTCGAAAAGGATTTCGTGCTCATTGAAAACGCCGCCGGAGTGCTGGGCGATACCTTGGATGGCATTCGTGATGCCTTGCCGCATCGCGTGAAGCTTTCCAGCTACTGGATCGCACGTCACGAGGTCTCGCAGATGCGGTGGGACAAGGTGCGAGAATGGGCTCTCGCGCAGGGTTATCCCGATTTGCCGACCGTCATCGCCCGCGGGCCCGAGCATCCAGCGACCTCGGTCACATGGATGGACGCCGTGAAGTGGTGCAATGCCCTCAGCGAGATGGAAAAGCTCACGCCATGCTATTATCTCGACTCGGAGCACACGCAGGTCATTCGTGCCGGTGAGGACTACATCACCTCCAGGCAGGTGAATTGGGAGGCAAACGGCTACCGTCTGCCGACCGAGGCCGAGTGGGAGTTGGCCGCACGCGGCGGGTTGCAGGGCCGCCGCTTTCCATCCGGCGATGAACTCACTCCTGAAGAGGCCAACTACACCGGCGTGAGCGATCTGGCCTATGACAAAGGTGGTGCACGTCCGGCACCGCAGCTCATTGATGATCGTTACCCGCCCACCACTCCTGTCGGCAGTCTGCGGGCAAATCCGCTCGGCCTTCACGACATGGCGGGAAACGTCGCCGAATGGTGCTGGGACATGTATGACAAATACTACGGCGTCGCCGAGCTCAGCAGCTTGGGTGATACGACTGCCGGTAAACCGATGATCGAGGTCATCGATCCAAAAGGAGCGGACTTCAGCTCCACGTGGGTTGTGCGCGGCGGCAGTTGGCGGCATCGGGCGGATGATGCGCGGTGTGCGAACCGCACGGATTACCGTGATCCCTGCCGCTCGCTGCACATTGGCTTTCGCGTCGTGCGTCGTCCTTGATTCAAGGCGCTTGCCACACGCGGTCTGCCTGCGCCATGCTCCGCTGTCATGCTGAACCACATCTGGGCGGCCCTTCTTTTCATCGGAATCCTCGTCGCGGGACTCACCGGTCATGTCTCCGGCGAGGGCAGCGTGCTCGACGCGGCGGCCAAGGCATCGGAGAAAGCCATCATGGGCATCGCGCTGCCGCTGGCGGGCATGATGATGTTCTGGCTCGGTGTGTTGCGGCTAATGGAAAAGGCCGGTGTGCTCGACGCGGTGGTTAAAATCCTCTCACCGCTGCTGTGCCGCCTCTTTCCTGATGTGCCAAAGGATCACCCCGCGCTTGGCGCGATGGTGATGAACCTCTCCGCGAACATGCTCGGCCTCTCAAACAGCGCCACGCCGATGGGCCTGAAAGCGATGGGGCATCTGCAGGAGCTCAATCCGCACAAGCAGAGCGCCAGCAACACGATGGTCACCTTCCTCGCGCTGAACACTGCCGGTTTCACCCTCATTCCCATCACCGCGATGAATTTCCTCAACGCCGCGGGCATCAGCAACAGCTTCCGCGTCATCATTCCCACCATCATCGCCACCGCATGCACCT
Source organism: uncultured Verrucomicrobiaceae bacterium (assembly GCA_937872615.1). Taxonomy (GTDB): domain Bacteria; phylum Verrucomicrobiota; class Verrucomicrobiia; order Verrucomicrobiales; family Verrucomicrobiaceae; genus Prosthecobacter. Next base: position 15,487 of record CALMTT010000482.1, read on the forward strand.
CCACCGTTGCCGTGCTGGCCGCGATGGCCTACCAGCGCTTCTCACCACAATTGCCTGATGAGATCGAAAAGCCTGCCGAAGAGAAGAAAGTCACCTCAAACGGCCTTTCGATGCGTTCGAAGATCTTCCTTGGCATCGTCGCCGTGCTCTTTGCGGGCATGGCAGTGCTCGAACTCGGTCCCAAGCATCTGCGGGGTGATCTGCTGCATCAAACCGGCCTCTCCTCCGTCATCGAAAAGGCTGCTGAACGAAAGGCGATGGCCGAAAAAGTCCTCAGCGAGAATAAGACAGCGCAGACACAGGTGGTCGCCGCCGAGCCACCGGTGTGGCGACGCGTCATGGATGGTGCTTCGGGCCTTGCCATACCCGCCATCTTGCTCGCCGCGGTTGGCATCGCGTGGGTTCGTGGCGTGCGTGTGTATGAAGAATTCGTCGAAGGCGCCAAAGAAGGTTTCGCCGTGGCCACACGCATCATGCCTTACCTCGTGGCCATGCTTGCCGTGCTGGCCATCCTGCGTGAATCAGGCGCGTTTTTGCTGCTCGAGTATGCGCTCGCTCCGGTTTTGAACCTCCTCGGCTTTCCGGTGGAGCTTCTCACGCTCGCCATCATGCGGCCGCTCAGCGGCAGCGGGGCTCAAGGCATCCTCAATGAGATCCTCACGCGTCCTGACCTCAGCGAGACCGTCAAATTCACCGCCGCCGTTTTGTATGGCTCCACGGAGACGACGTTTTATGTGCTCACCGTGTATTTTGGCAGTGTTGGCATCCGCCATTTTCGTCATGCCTTGCTTGCGGGCCTCACGGCTGACTTCGCTGGCATGATTGCTGCCGTGTTTTTTGGCCGCTTGTTGTTCGCTATCGTATGAAAACACTCCTTTGCCTCCTCAGCCTCACTCTTTCGACGTTCGCCGCGGATCTCGTCACGCATGCGCCGGGTGATGGGAAAGCCGCTTTCACCTTCGACAAGACGGCGTGGAGCACGGACGAAGCCACGCGCCGCCTTCCCATCGGTGTGTTTGATTCCGGCATCGGTGGTCTCACGGTCATGGAGGCCATTTTGAAGCTCGATGCGTTTCACAATGACACGCTCGCTCCCGGTGCCGATGGCGTGCCGGACTTCGCGGACGAGCGGTTCATCTACTTCGGTGATCAGGCCAACATGCCTTACGGCAACTATTCCGCCGCCGGACGCACCGATTACCTTCGCGAGCTCATCTTAAAGGACGCGGTCTTCCTGCTTGGCCGACGTATGTGGGCTGCAGAGCCACATTTCGACAAGCCGCCGGTCAAAGCCATCGTCATCGCTTGCAACACGGCGACGGCTTACGGCCTCGAAGACATTCGCAAAGCCATCGCGGCATGGCATTTGCCGGTCATCGTCGTGGGCGTCGTCGAGGCGGGAGCACGCGGCGTCCTCGAATCGAAAGCGGAAGGCGGGATTGGCATTCTGGCGACGGTGGGCACGTGCGCGAGCGGAGTGTATCCGAAGACCATCACAAGCACGCTCGGCCTCGCGGGCCGTTCTGTGCCGCTCATCGCTCAACAAGGCAGCGCCACGCTCGCAGGTGCCATCGAAGGTGATTCAGCCTTTCCGGACTCCGTTGCGAGTTATGCACTCAAGGAAGCTCGCTCGCTCGCAGAGGCTTACCGGGCATTGAATCCCTCCAAACCGCTCGAAAGCATTGTTTTGGGCTGCACGCATTACCCGCTGGCCGAGGCGGAGATTGATGCGGCCTTCGCGCAAATCCGCACCGAGGCCGCGTGGAAGGACCTCATCGCTGAAAAACGAAACTTTGTGAACCCGGCGCAGCTCACGGCTCGTGAACTCTTCCGCGAGCTGGCGCGTGCGAAGCTGCGATTGAAGCCCGGTGAGGCCTGTGTGCTCGCGAAGGATGTGTTTTACCTCTCCGTGCCGAATCCGGCATGCGCTGATGTCAAACTCGCGGCCGATGGAAGCCTTGATCGCGATTACAAATACTCACGCATGCCCGGCCAGCTCGAGCGTGAGGATACGAAGAATGTGCCGCTCACGCCTGCGATGCTGCCTGCGCCTTCAGCCAAGCTTTTGCAGGACCGTTTGCAGGCGGTTTGGAGTCGGCTTCAGGCCGCGCCGTGAGTTTCAACGTCCTCCGGCGGCACCGCGGAACTTCGAGCGATACTCGCTCGGTGTCATGCCGGTGACCTGACGGAAGCGGCGGTTGAAGTTCGCGAGGTTGCGGTAGCCGCAGTCCATCGCGATGTCGGTGATGTTCAGCGCATCTTCCGCCAGCATGCGGCAGGCGCGGCCGACGCGCACCTCGTTCACATATTCCGGCACCGTTTTGCCCGTGCGTGAATGGAAGAAGCGGCTGAAGGCACCTTCGCTGAGATGCGCCAGCTTCGCGAGCTGGGCCCGGTCGATGTCCTCGGTGAGGTGCGAGTGGATGAAATCACACACACGCTGCATGCGGCCCTGGTCGGCGGATTCGAGCTTCGGTGTGTAGCCGGCGCTGGCGAGAGGCTTCACATCACCTTTGGCTTCGGAAAGCACATGCAGGATGGCCAGCAGCTCCATCAAGCGGGCAAAACCCTCCGTCTCGGCGATGCACCGCATGTGCGCGGCGATGATGCCGCGCGTCTTGCCACGCACTTCGAGGCCGCGTGAGGCCTTTTCGAGCAAGCGTCGAATGCCATCGAGCTCCGGCAGCTTGAAAAAGTCGGCTCCGAGCGTCTGCGGATCAAAACGGGCGATGATCGCATGCACATCTTTGCCGGCATTTTCATCCTGATGCCACACATGCGGCAGATTTGTGCCGAGCAGCACGATGTCGCCATCCGTCAGCGGGGCGATGTTGTCGCCCACGACGCGGTGGCCGCTGCTTTGAATGGCGAGCGTGATCTGAAACTCCGGGTGAAAGTGCCAGCGGGTGCCGTAATCACGGCCGCGCACAATCTCGCAGTGGAACGACTCCCAGTCGCGTTTAGGGACTTTTTCAAAGACGGGCTTCATGGGCAATCAGACGGGATACTTCCACTCGCCACGATATTCGCGGCGGAGGAGTTTGGAGGCTTCGGCATCGCCGATGATTTGTTCTTTGTCGGCGTCCCACTGGATGCTGCGGCCGGCTTTGTAGCTGAGCATGCCGAGCATGGGCAGGCAGGAGGAGCGGTGGGCGCTTTCGATGTCGGCCACGGGTTTGCGCTTCTTGTCGATGGCGTCGATGAAGTCGGCCCAGAGCAGGGCGATGTTGTGGCCGTCGGGCTCTTGAAGCTGGTGATTGCCGTGTTTCTCGCCGTCCTTCGGATTCGCGGGGTGGAAAGTCCAGCCGTCGCGCCAGCCGATGTGGAGCACGCCTTTCTCGCCGTAGAAGTAGGCACCGATGCCGTGCTTCTCGCTGTCGTTGCCAGCAAATTTGCGATGCTCCCACACGGCGGTGAACTGCTCGAACTCAAAGGTGGCCACCTGATGATCCGGTGAGTCGGTGGTTTGTTCCTTGTCGTTGAGGATGGCGGGTCCGGCGATGTTGCGCCCGCCGGTGCAGAAGACCTTTTTCGGGCCCTTCTCACCGCTCCACCAGAGGATCTGGTCGAGCCAGTGAACGCCCCAGTCGCCCATCGTGCCGTTGGCGTAGTCGAGGAAGTTCCGCCAGCCGCCGGGATGCAGCTTGGTGTTGAAGGGGCGCAAGGGCGCGGGGCCGCACCACATGTCCCAATCCATGCCCTCGGGCACTTTGCTGTTCGGGCGAGGTTCTTCGTGGCCGCCTTTGCTGTGCGCAAAGACACGCACCATGCCCACTTTGCCCACGGCACCGGACTTGAGGAAGTTCATCGCCTCGACGTGATGCGGCCCGATGCGGCGATGCAGGCCCACCTGCACGACCACGCCGGCCTCGCGGGCGGCCTTCACCATCGCCTGGCTCTCGCCGATGGTGTGACCGGTGGGTTTTTCGACGAGCACATGCGCCCCGGCCTGGCAGCAGGCGATGCTTTGCAGCGCATGCCAATGATCCGGTGTGGCGATGATGACGATCTCTGGTTTTTCCTTCGCCAGCATGTCGCGGAAGTCCGGGTAGGTCTTCGGGTCGTCGCCGTTGATGCCGTTAATCTCATCGGCGGCGTTCGAGGCCACGTCCTCATGCACATCGCACACGGCGCAGACCTTGATGCGGCGGCTGGCGATGGCCTCGCGCAGGATGTTCATCCCCCACCAGCCGGAGCCGATGATGGCGGTGCGATACGTTTTGTTCGCATCAGCACCGAAGATATGAAACGACGGCAAAGTGAGCGCGGCAGCGCTGGCAGTGATGAAATGGCGGCGGTTGGTCATCGGCGGCGAGTGTAGGAGGTCGCCGCGATTGAACAAGCGCGAGTATCACGGCGGCGGCAGCGGTATGCCATCGACTTGCTGGGCGGGGGGCACGGCAACGG
>CALMTT010000483.1 GCA_937872615.1 uncultured Verrucomicrobiaceae bacterium
TGACCTTGCCTTCTCCGATCTGGTGCTGTGGGTGCCCGACCACGACGAGAACGTCTTCTGGGCCGTCGCGCAGATCAGGCCGACGACCGGACCGACCGCGTTGCTGGAGGACGTGGTCGGGGACCTGATCGCGTACTCCCCGGAGCACCTGGTCTCCGAGGCCTTCCTGAGCGGCCAGATCACCCAGACCAGTGCCAACAAGCTGAGCGCCGGCATCCCGGTCGACGTGCATGCCATCCCGGTGGTTCAGGCACATCCGGTCACCGTGGCACCGCCACAAGCAGCCCAGCCGCCCCAGCCAAACCGTGCTGCGCCTCCTGCAGGTCGTCCAGTCGGACGGCAAGCCGGTCCTCAGCGTGCACCAAGCCCTCGTAGTCCTACGGCGCCGATTCCGGAGGAGTCGGGAGGCAAGGTGAAAGTGGTGATTGGTGTCACAGTCCTCCTCGCATTCGGTGCGGCATGGTGGGCGCTGGATGTGATGTCCAAGAAAGCCAAGGAGAATGATGCTTACGCGATCTTTGTTGAAGCGAGCAAGCAGACCGCGCCTGCCCAGGAGGCCTGGCGCAAAGAGCAGCAGGCTGAAAAAGACCGGATCCGGAAGGGCAAGGAAGTTTTCCGCGAATACTTCGCCAAGGTGCTCACCCGCGGTGATGAAAAAATGGCCGAGCAATTGGTTCAGCTGATTCTTTCCGTCGATGACGAGCACGAAAAGCTCTGCACCGACGCGGATCGCGACAACGACCCGAAGGATTACGAGGCCTTTTTCAAAGACCGCTTGAAGGTTCTCGCGGCAGAAAACAAGGCGGTGCATCACTGGCTCGGTGGAAAGTCGCCGGATATCATTCATGAGGCAGTCTTCGGCAGGCCGCAGGAGCCCCAACGGGGCGAGACAGCGGAGTTTCTCCGCGAGGGCGGCTATCGGGGCAATGGAACCGGGTTCTGTGTTTCTCCAGACGGCTGGATCATTACCAACGAGCACGTGGTCGATGACGCGACCAGTGTGGACGTGCGAGGTGCCGACGGCCGTATCTTGCAGGCACAGGTCGTCGAAATTGATGCGGAGAGAGATCTCGCCCTGCTCCGCATCCAGGAAAAACCTGTCGCCTGGCTCGCGGTGGACTCTGCGCCGCTGGCGATGGGAGACAGCGTCTTCACCATTGGTTTTCCACGTGCCAACCAGCAGGGGGTGGAGCCAAAATTCATCGATGGCCGTGTCAGCAGCCTCACCGGCTATCGCGATGAAAAAGACCGCTATCAGACCACCGTGCCTGTCGGGCCCGGAAACTCAGGAGGAGCTCTCGTAAACGCAAAGAACGGTTCTGTGGCCGGTGTCATCGTCGCGCGCCTCAATGGCGACAACGTCAGCTATGCGGTGAAAAGCGCCGAACTGACTGCGCTTCTCAAAAAGGTCACCGGCGTCACCGCGCCCCCGCCTGCCAGTGGGGAATCTGCCCTCATCGAGCGCACCCGGCAGGCCACTTACCTCGTTTTGGTGAAGTAAGCAGAAGAGCCCGCCCTTGGAACTACAGGTAGTCATTTGCGAGTATTCCTTCTGGCCTCGTCTGCTGCGCCGCCGTATTCCCGCTGGCCCTCATCTGCGGTGAGATCCGCGGCATCCCCCTCTACTGGCGTCTCATCGACTGCTCCTTCGGCCTCTTCGGCGCTCTTCCCCTGCTCTACTGCCTACGTCTTTCCACGCGAATGTTAAGAATAGCCCCGTAGCGCCCTGGCGGTATCCTCTCGACGTGTTCAACGATTCGGCGTGCGACGCATGCCTTGCTCAAGGTGTGAGTGTCACACTCAAACTGAAGAACATGGCGCCCCCGACAGGGAATGGCACACTCACAATCTGATTCAGCCCATCATCCGCAAGGACGGTGGGCGTCACCGAACTATTTTGCCATGTCACTAGATCGGAGCTGAATCGCGCCGTGTAAGTCAGCCCGATGGAGGCATGATCAGACCGCCGGACAAACAATGCCCTGAATTCAGGCTGCCCGGAAGCAGTTTCAAACGCGACAATGGGCGCCCCAGTCGCCGCCACAGTCCCTCCGCCTGCAAAACTCCCCGCGTATTCAAGTGTCCTGCTGCTGCCGATCGGTCTGGCCCAAGCAAAGTCCAGAAGGTTTGCCCCCCCGTTGGCACTCGGATCGGCAACGACGTTATTCTGAGCGGCCCAGGCTTGATACACAGTTTGCCCGGCTCCCGTCAGATTGATCTCAAAAGGATTCTTGGCTCCCACCACGCTGCTCGCAATGCTTAGCACGGCATTCTTTGCACCACTGCTTCCAGGAGAGAACAGCACCGAAAAGGTGGCCGTTTCCCCACCGGGCACCGTAGTGCGGCTCAGCGTGCCAAGGGTGAACTGACTAGCATGGAGGCCACCGGCAGACACGACTAGACCAGTCAGGGACGCTGAACCAGTGTTTGTAATGGTAAACGTCTTGGAGACACTGCTTCCACCTATCGCCACAGCACCAAAGTCCACCGCACTCACGCCATCAGTCAAAGCGCCTGCCTGGCTAACACTAATGTCAGGAAGAATGAGTTCATCCGCACCAATCCAAGGTGCCGTGGTGCTCCTGACGTCCCCGTCGAAATCAGTCGTGACACCTGAAACGGGGACACCTTTCCAACTCACCAGCGGATGACCACCTGGGACGATATGCAAATCACCAACCGCGGCGTTCACGAACATGGCAGTGTTGAAAACCTCCCCCGGGTTGCCAGCAACCGAGTTGACGTCGCCGCCAGTGGACGTTTGCCAGATTGCGAAAGTCACCGGGATCGAACTGCCTGTTAAACTGTAGTCCAGCAAGCTGGAGGGCGTGACACCCGTTCCGACATAAACATTGTAATCAGCAGTGTAGCTACCTCCCGCCCCTTTTCTGCCTGCGGCAAAGTGACTCCCAGTGCCACCCGCACGGGCGTTGAAATAGACATTATTGCGAGCCGTGTGTGAAGAATTACTGGAACGAAGACTTGCCCACGAGTCAAAATTAGCCGTTGCCGCGCCTCCGATGACGATGCTGTTGTGGTATACATTACAGGCACTCCCTGCCGGACCATTGTCAAACAAGCCGTAAATCGATCGATTCATTGCCGCGGAAGGAATTAGGGTGATTTGGTTGTTCACCACGTTAAGGGTCGAGCCTGCGGAACCGCTTGCGACGATGCCCCACACGCTGGAGACTCCAGCACTCCCGTTGAAGTCTGTGATGCGGTTGCCTGCGATGGTCGTGACACCGGGGCCGTAGAAGCCGATACCGTACACTTGGGAGCTGCTGGTTAGCAGATCGTGGATGTAATTACCTGCGATGACATTGACTCCGCCCCCCCCGAATTGAATGCCATACACGGGGTAGGTGGCAGGATTGAGTTCATAAATATTGTTTCCCGAGATGGTCCAGGATTCGTTACCCGTCCCGTCAATTCTTATGCCGACTGTGCTAAAGTTATAAAGCTCATTATTCGCAATCGTGTTGTTCGAGTTCGCCACGTTGGCAGAACTGCCAGTTGAACCAACCAGATACCCCGGCACCCCGGCTGCCACACTCAAGTCCCGAACTTGATTGTCCGTGATGAGGTTATTGTCGTTGCCCGTTACTGCACCGGTGCTCAGCCCGATGACCCCCAGAAAGCTCGACGTCGCCCCCTCAATAACACAATTTCGAATGGTGTTGTTGGTCGCGTCGTTGAGTAGCAAAATGGTATTGGAGAAAACATCGGTGCTAGAATTCCTGAAAGTCAGATACCGCCCGCTTCCACCAAAGCGCCCGTCAATGACCACCCGGTCTGCACCATTGAGCCGGATCATGCCGTTCGCTGCGGTGCCTGAGATGGTCTTCATGGTAGCGCTGCCGGGTTGGATCGTAATCGTGGCGGCCCCAGGCGGATAATCGTTCGTGTTGAGTTGATTCAAGCCGTTGCTCCCAACCTCGCTCAAATCGCTGATGATGTTGATCATAAGATTGCCAGTCAAAACTGACCCATTGATCGCCGCGAACAGGCCGCCAGCCCCACCAAGGCTTGCATAGTCACCACCAGACCCCACGGTCTTCGTGCCGCTGAGGGAGGGGACAATGCTGTAGCTTCTCACCCCAGCGCTTGGCTTGATGTTCACGTTCTGAACAGGCGGAGTCGAAAACGATGCTGCGCCCACCGGATTGGAACCCAAATTATTCGAATCGTCCTGAGCGACAACAAAGTATTGAATCACATTGCCAACACTGACGCTACCACCGTTGATGAGTGTGTAATCAATGGTGAAACTGTACGGGCTGGCACCATTGCTGGCACTCACAAACTTCCAGCCGTTATCGGCGGCTGTGTTGCCGCCAAAGAAATCGGCATCAGTAGACTTTTTGAAGTAAAGTCGTGGCCTGCTGGCACCGCCAGACACACCCACATTGTCCGCGATGCTGGCAAAGTCCGTCAAAGTTCGGTTGCTCGTCGAACCAGATGAAAGCGTTGGGTAGCTGATTCCTGGCGGGTAGATGTCGCCAGATGACGAGGTAAAGCTTCCAGCATCCGCGCCAATGTCTGCGGGCGTGAGATCACTCCGAATCTGACCATCGAAATCCTCGGTGATTCCCGCGATGGGTGAAGCGCCGCCCTCGGCAGGATTGCTCGCCTGCAGATGCAGGTCAACCATCGCGGAATTACCCGTGGCATCAATAAACATGGGATCCACTGCCGCGCTTGAGGCATCCTGTCCTGTCGCGGTCCGCCAGAGGGCAAGACTGGTGCGGTCGGCGCCGTTGTAGCGCCCCAAGATACCACCAACGCCACTGGTGAAGAAGATGTTGCCATCAGAGTTGAGCCCGGCAGGACTCACACCGGTTCCACCATAGTTCACCGCGTAATGTTTCCCTGTTCCACCACTCGTGCCACGTCCGTTGACGAAGATGTTGTTTTTAAACTCGCGGGCATTGGTCGTTCCAAAGGCGTTGAATAAAGCACATGAATTGGATGCGCCTGATGTCTGCACTCCGCCAACATAAACTGAGTTGTGATAAAACAGTCTTCCGGCATCGATACCCGCGTCATAAATGCCGTACACGACAGACGCGCTCGCTGTACTCGTGCCGTCAGCACTGATCCCCATTCGCACCATGTTGTTGTGCGCATTGAAAGCACCAGAGTCGAATTGAATACCTATCAATCTGGACGATACACTGCTCGAGGATATCGAAAGGCTATGAACCCAGTTCCCATTGATGACATTTGCACCGCTGGTGGCACCACTGTGATAAATGCCTGTCACCCAAACGGCCGCAGCAGCAGAAGTGTTAGCTAGGGAGTGCACGACGTTTTGGGAGATGTTCTGACCAACCGACCCTGAAAACTGGAAAATGCCAATCACTGAAGCAGAGTTAGAGACGTTGGCGTTCTGGGATGTCGTCGACAGACCTCGGACGGTATTGCTGCTAATGGTGTTTACTCCGGCCGTCGTCGCAATACCGATGGTCTGCGCGGTGTTCGACGTGCTTGCATCGTTGTTGTTGAGATTTGACACGACATTACCCGTGATGACCGCTCCGGTGCCAGAAGAACGAATACCAGTCACTTGCTGTCCAAAAGAATTGGCCGAGGTGGAGGCATTCAGACTGTTGGCGGTGGTTGGGCTGCCAATGATGTTGGAGGCGATCACGTTCGTCCCTGCGGTCACCTGGATCCCCATAATGGAGGCTGCGACGGACGTCGATGTGCCCGCAGACCGGATGGATCCAACACGGTTGTTCTGGATTGAAACACCCCCCGAGCTTTCTGATCTGATCCCGTATACTGTCCCTCCAGAGCCCGAGGTTGTCACCGATATCGAGTCGGTTCCAGTGTCGCCACCAATGATGTTCCCGGTTTCCGTTCCAACATTAACGGCTCCAGCCTGGATGTAGATTCCGTTCCACAAACGGGGCGGAGAACTGTCGTTGGCAGAGCTTGTCCAGATGAAACTCTTGATCGTGTTACCCTGCACGCTTGTTGGCTGGAGTGTCCCGACATTGAGTTGGATTGCGACAAACTGATATGCTGCCGTCGTTCCAGTCGTCGTCCATGCAGTACCGCCGGCTTCAGCAGCACTGCCTCCCACAAAGTTTCCCGACACCACAAAATTGTTTCCGTCGACGTTGTTGATGTAAATGGCGCGAACAGCCGCTGCCGTCACGGCACGACTGGTGGTTTGATAGAAACTGTTGCCTGCGATTTCCCAGTCGGAATTGCCAACATCGAGATACAAACCGGAAGTGCGGAAGTTGAATATGTTGCAATTCACAATGCGGTTTCCGCTGTTGTTACTGGCCGTGGAGACAGTGGTTCCGGCACCATAAATGGTGTAACCAGGCTGGCTGGCTCCATCGCTGATGTCGCAATGGTCGAGTGTGTTGTTGTCGTTGCCGCCTGTGCCTGTGGTGGTGCCAAAAATAACAACTCCCGCGTTGGCTCCGGTGTTCACGCCTGTGAGCTTGGTGTATATGACCCTGTTGTTGCTGGCTTCATTGATGAACCGCAGAGCCACGCCGGAGGCAAAGCTTGAGGGATTGGTGTTGGTAATGGTCAATTGCGAGGCCACCCCCATCCCGCCGGCACGCCCGTCAATGGTAAGGAATTGCGCTCCGTTCAAATCCACCGTGGCCGCCGTGGCACTCGCGCTGGAGATGATGAGACCCACCGCACCCGGTTCTGGACGCAAGGTGACGGTTTTACTGACAGTTGTTCCAAGGTTGCCGATGACTAGGGGAAATGTTTCCACGGTGCTCACATACCCTGCTTGGAGTTCCAAAATGAGCGGACCGGATAGACCTACAGCTTGAATGGCGCTGACGGCTGCTCCTATCGAGGCATAGTCCCCCGTGGGACCGATGGATTTGGTGCCCTCCGGGGTGGCCACGATGGTGTAGCTATTCACTGTGCCATGCACGTTGACATTTTGTATGGGGGGAGATCCGGAGGATCCAGCGCCCGCAGGGTTCGAGCTCAGATTATTGGCCGCGTCCTGAGCCGCTACGAAGTATTGGATCACGTCACCGCGACTCACGCCCCCTCCATTGATCAGCGAATA
>CALMTT010000484.1 GCA_937872615.1 uncultured Verrucomicrobiaceae bacterium
ACTTTAGAAGCGTTACCATTGTGGTGCGAGAACTTGGGAAACGAGAGAGTCTCGCCATCCTCTTGAAGCCAGCCAACCTGGATCAAAGCCTCGGCAAAACCTTTCCGGCCGCACACGCGGTCGATGAACTCTTTTGTAACGTTTAGATCGTTTGGATCGACATTGCTCAATTCAGCCCAAGACCAAAGCCTCACCAGTTTCCCCACCACCGAATCGACATCGAGTCGGAGTTTTTTGGCCATGGCACAGATTTCGGGTTTATCGGGCGTAGAGACTTCAATTTTGATCCAAGGGCGGCGCATGAGGCTGATATGAACGTGAGAGGCTGGAAGGTCAAAGAAACATTATTCGCGTTACATTGTGAATAACTGGGAAATCGAAGAACCGGAAGCCTGAGCACTCGTTTGAGGTCGTCTGACCGGCACGTTTTTTCCGCTAAGAATACGGCAGGCCCAAACGGTCGAAAGGCAGGCTGGGGCTCCTTATGATGGAAGACTTTTCGGTTGGCGTCCCCGTGCCTTCGGGGCATGAAGGCGGTCTTCTGTGAAACTGCATCTCCCGAATCATCCCACCCAGCTCTACCTGATCCGCCACGGCGAGGTGGAGGAACGCTACCACAAGGTCTTTGGGGGCTCGCGCATCGACATGGGGCTCTCACCGCTTGGTCAGCGTCATGCGGAGGCCGTTGGGCAATGGCTGAAGGACACGCCGCTCGATGCGATCTATGCCAGCCCGATGCAGCGGGTCCGCCAGACGCTCGCGCCGACCGCGACCATGCGCGGCATGGAGCCCACCTTCCTCGATGGTTTGCGTGAGGTGGATTTTGGCGATTGGACCGGCCACCGCTGGGACCAGGTGCAGTCGATCTTTGGCGTCAGCGCCTTTGACTGGCTGGAGATCATCGAAAACGACGGCATCCCGGCCGGTGAGCCTGTTTCGCAGATCAAAAGCCGTGTCGGCGAATGCACGGCGCAGATCCTCGCGGCGCATCCGCATCAACGTGTGGCCGTTTTCTGCCACGGCGGCATCATTCGGGTCATGCTGGCCCTGATGCTGGACATGCCGCTGATGCGCATGGCGCACTTCAACATCGAATACGGCTCCATCTCCGTCGTCGAGGTGCAGCCGGAAAAGAAACACGCCGTCGAAATCGAGCTGCTGAACTTCCAGCCGCCACATTGAGCGGCCTACGAGTCTTCAGGCTTAATGCGCCGCCTCGATGCTGGCGTCGATCTTCTTCAAGGCTGCCCACAAAGCAGGGTCCTCGGGGTGGCCATTGAAGAGCACTTTGCCCTCAGGGCTGATGAGGATCATCCGTGGGATGCTGTCGATCTCGAACTGCTTCGTGAAAGGCCGCTCGGCAGGCTCGATGAGCCAGGGGATCTTCATGTCCTGCTCCTTGCGGATGCGCTCGGCGATGCTGAGGGCGTTCTCATCGTCCTTGTTCATCGCCGCCACCACCACGCCGTGGGCGGGCAGGCTGTCGCCTTTCTTCTTCAAAGAAGGCATGAGCTGCATGCACGGGCCGCACCACGAGGCCCAGAAGTCGATCAGCACGGCTTTCTTGCCCGCAGCGAGGTCGCCGAGCGTTGTTGTCTCGCCCATTGAGTCGGAGAGGGGCAGTTTCATGTCCACGCTGATCGCGGCCATCTTTTCCTCACGCCGCACTTTCTCGATCGACTGGATGAAAACACTGGCCTGACCGGGCTGTAGCCAGATGGCCTCCAGGATGTGCTTTTTGAAACCTTCCGCATCTTTGCCCTCCTGTGCCTTCAAGGCCCGGATATAGGAGGCGAAGGACTTGATCGCTTCCGCATTCGGCATCGCGGCGGCCTGGGACGGGTCAAAATTCGACGCGAGCACCTCCACCTCGGGCAGCAGCTTCGTCAAA
>CALMTT010000485.1 GCA_937872615.1 uncultured Verrucomicrobiaceae bacterium
GAGACCGACAAAGGCCTCATCCCCGGCAAAGGCGCCGAAAGCATCATCTACCAGGCCGCCGCGCACACCTGGGACAGCGAGATGCCGCCGAAGGGAAACAAAGTCGGTGCGGTGAACCTCACCTCGCAGCAGCTCGCCATCTTGAAGGACTGGATCGATCAAGGCGCACGCCCTTCGCCAAAGCGTGACAAGGTCATCGCCTGGGAACCGCTGCCCGCCGGCATCCAGCCCATCTTCGCGCTGGCCACCACCGCGCAGGGAGATTTCGCCGCAGCAGCACGAGCAAACCAGATCAGCCTCTACCACCTCCCTTCGCAGAGCCTCGTCACGAAGCTCACTGATGAGTCGCTGATCAAATCCGGCCTCTACAAGCAGCCCGGCGTCGCCCATCGCGATCTCGTGCAAGCGCTCGCCTTCTCACCGGACGGCACCCGCCTTGCCACCGGCAGCTTTCGCGAGGTGAAAATCTGGAAACGCGAGATCAAATCCCCCGCGCCGGTCGCCTCTACCAAGTTCACCGCCACTCAGGAGGCCGACAACAGCATCAAACTCAGCGAGGGCACCAAACTCATCGCCCATATCAAGACCGATCTCGCAAGCCAGCAGGCCCTCGCCCAGCGCACGCTCACCGCGGCGCGTGCTGCTTTGGAGGTCACTTTTCAAAATGAGGCAATCAAACGTGCCGAGACCGATGCCACCGAGCAAACGAACCGTTTGAAGAAAGCCAACGAACTCGCCGAGCTCGCAAAGAAGAGCCTGGAAGACAAAAAGAAGGACCTGAAGGCCAAAACGGACGCGAAGACCGCCGCGGACAAAAACACCGCCACCGATGCCAAGGCTACGGAAGCGAAGGAAAAGGCTGCCACCGACCTCAAGCTCGCCCAGGAGGCCGTCACGCGTGGCGAGGCCGCCATCACTGACACCGCCAACGAGATCAAACTCGTCACCGCGAATGAAAAGAAGGCCAAACAAGCCGTCGTCGATGCCAAGGCACGCCTCGAAGTCGTGAAAAAGGAATCCGACAAAGCCAACACCGAGCGCGACACCTTCGCGAAGTCCCTCGCCACGGTGATGAAGAAGGCCAAAGCGCTGCAATTCAGCACCAACGGCCTCGAATTGATCGCCACCTATGACAGCGGCCCCGCTCAGGCCTGGAGCACCGCCACAGGCAAACCCATCGTGCCAGGCAGCACCAGCACCGCGTGGACGCTCGAGCGCTCGCTCGGCAGTGGCGATGGCAAATCGCAAATCACCGACCGCGCGAACAGCCTCGCCTTCTCACCCGATGGCAAGACCCTCGCCATCGGCAGCGGCGAGCCCTCGCGCAGCGGCGACATCACCTTGTGGGACATCACCACCGGCAAGCTCACGAAGAACTACGCCGAGCGTCATCTCGACAGTGTCTTCGCGCTCGACTTCTCACCCGATGGCAAACTCCTCGCCTCTGGCGGAGCGGACAAAGCGGTGCGCGTCACCGATCTCACCAGCAGCAAGGTCGTGAAGGTCTTCGAAGGCCACACCCATCATGTGCTCGGCCTTTCGTGGCGTGCCGATGGTCGTCTGCTCGCCAGCAGCGGCGCGGACAATGTCGTCAAAGTGTGGGACTGGACCACCGGTGATCGCCGCAAGAGTGTCGATGGTTGGGACAAGGAAGTCACCGGCATCCGCTACCTCGGTGCCGCCGATCAGATCGCCACCAGCGCCGGCGATGCCAAACTCCGCCTCATCACGAGCGATGGCGGTGAAGTGAAACAACTCCCCGGTTCCACCTCCTTCCTCCAATCCCTCGCCACCACCCAAACCGGCGACCTCATCCTCGGCGGCGATCAGGACGGCGTCCTGCGAGCCTGGGATGTCACCAGCGCCAAGGTCATCGCCGAGTTCAAACCGTAAACATGGACTGCGGCAGCCAGCCGCTCAGCCACCGTTCTCTGCCGCATGCATCGTCTTCTCATCCTCCTCTTTGCCGTCACCGCATACGCGCAGATCATCGACGGCAGATTTCCCGTCGTCTCGAACCTCAAGGCCGGCGCGGCGAAGGTGGACATCACACCGGCGGAGGTGAAGGACATCACCGTGGCCGGTCACACGCGGGTGGTGAATGGCGTGCGCGATCCCTTGCGGGCCGGTGTGCTCGTTTTGGACGATGGCGAGACGAAGGCGGCCATCGTGACGATGGATGTCATCGGCGCTTGGGATGACATGGTGGCGCTGGCACGTCCGGCGATTGAAAAAGAGACCGGCGTGCCCGCGGCGAACATCATGATCTGCGCCTCGCACAATCACTCCGGCCCCGGTTGGGTGGAAAACATGCGCTGGGCCTCCAACGTGATCAAAAAGCTCGCCGGAGCGGCCAAGGAAGCCGCTTCAAACATGCGCCCGGCCAGCATCGGCCTCGCGGAGGACCGCATCAGCTTCAGCATCAACCGTCGCAAAATCTACGATGGTCGCGCAGTGGTGAGTTTGAACCCCGATGGCCCGAATGATCCGCGTGTGAAGGTACTGCGCTTCGACGACGGCCAGTCGCTCACGCCTCTGGCCATCCTCATGCACGCCGTCTGCCATCCCTGTTTCTTCACCTGGGGCGACAAAGGCTCGCAGCCGCATCCCAAGGGCTTTCCCATGATGACCGCCGACTTCCCCGGCGAGGCGCAGACCTTCGTCGAGTCCATCTACAGCGGCAAAACGGCCTCCATGTTCATCCAGGGCTGCGCAGGCGACATCCGGCCAAACTTGCCCGGCTATCCGTATCGCTGCGCCGATGAAGCGGACATCCAGTGGGCCGGTCGCGACCTCGGTGGCGCGGTGGTGCGTGCCGCCGCCTACAGCCTCACCCGCGAGCAACTCGCCAAACGCGCCACTTATTACCCCATCCGCGTCGCCAGCGAGGTGATTCAACTTCCCGGCAAAGAGCAGCCCGTCAGCGCCGAGCTCATGGCGATGAAAATCGGCCCCTACCTGCTGCTCACCATGCCCGGCGAGCCGATGGTCGAATACGGCTTCAAACTCGAGCAAGCCATCGCCGACCGCGCCAAGCCGCTCATCATCGGCTACGCCAACGGCAACATCGGCTACATCGCCACCGCGGAGGCCCACAAAGTCGGCGGCTACGAGCCCAACCTCTCCAAACTCAAGCCCGAAGCCGAGCCCGTGATCCTCAAAAAACTCGGCGAACTCGCCGACCGCGTCGTCGGTGATGTCTTCGCGTCATTCTCGAAGCATCCCAAGGATATGCAGAAGCGCGAAGCGGAGGAGAAGGCTCGGTTGCAGGGCGAGGGGAAGAAGTGAACCGGTTGTCACTCAAATAAACATCCCATGCAAATCGAGGAGCTGAAGAGACGATTGGAAGCAGAAGGCTGCTCACCAATGAACTATGCCATCGAATCTCGTTCGTCGGATGCCTACTGCTTGATGCATGATGGACATAAGTGGGAGGTCTTTTACTCGGAGAGAGGATTGGATTCCGATCCGATTTTCAGCTCTCCGTCCGAGGCAGACGCTTGCTCTTTCTTCCTCTCGCATATGCTGAAACAAGAGCACTGGCATCTTGTTGGCGTTTTTGACTCCGAGTTGGAAGCCAAAGCATACGAGCGTGAGGTCATCAGACTTGGCGCAACGCCGATCAGAAATGATCTGCCGGAAACTATCCTTGGGACTGCGAAGTTTCGCGTTTTTGTCGCTGGTCGCGACATCCATCTCGTCAGAAACATCAATAGATAGCAATTTGAGCCAACCATGACCAACACCGACGACCAATCCCGCCGCGCTTACTGGGCTGAACAGATGGAGGCAGGCTACGCCATCGTGCAGAAGCTCATCGAGTTTCCCGTGAACGAATGCGGCGAGCGCTTTGCCTCGATCCCCGATGCCGCTGCCGACGCAGGCGTGGAGATGCTGTTCTCCACGACGAAGATCGCGGGCGATCTCGACCGCGTTTATTTCCTGCGCGCGAGTTTGGTGCGCGATGTCATCACCATCGGCCGCGAGATGAACGAGCGCGGGTGGATCTTGAAGATCGAGGACGCGTTTCGCTCGCTCGACATGCAGCGGCAGCTCGTGCGGAAGCCGTCCGTCTTCGACAACGTGCTCAAAAAGACCATGTGGGAGCTCGGCGGACAGATTCCGACACCGGAGATGATGTTCCGCCGCGCCATCGTGCTCACCGCGAACATGCCCAAGATCGGTGCGCACATGTCCGGCTCCGCCATCGACATCTCCGTGTTTCGTCGCGATGACGGCACCGAAGTGTGGCGCGGCTTTCCATATCTCGAAATGAGCGAGTACACGCCGATGCGCTCGCCTTTCGTCGCGCCGGAGCACATTGCCACGCGTCTGGAAATCTGCGCGATGATGGAAAAGCACGGTTTCATCCATTTCCCCTTCGAGTTCTGGCATTTCGACAAGGACGACGCCGGCATGCACATCCTCACCGGCAATCCCGCGCCCTGCCGCTTCGGCCCCGTGAACTGGGACCCGCGCACGAACGAGGTCACACCCGTCGAAAACCCGCTGGAGCTGCTCAATCCGTTGCCGGTGATCGAGCGCGAAATCGCGGCGGCCTTGGAGCGGGCGAAGAACTGATCACATTTCGACCGAGGTCAGTCCATCCAAGTGGTGCTGACGATACGCGGCGGGAGTTTGGCCGGTCTGGGCGCGGAAGGCGCGGGTGAAGGCGCTTTGATCGTAGAAGCCGCATTCGAGGGCGATGGTGCCGGCGGTGTGGTCGGTGGCGATGAGGTCCTGGCAGGCGGCGCGGACGCGCTGGCGGATGAGGTAGCGCATCGGCGGCTCGCCGAGGAGTTTGTGAAAGAGTCGGGTGAACTGCCTCTCCGAAAGATGCGCGAGCGCGGCGAGTTGCTTTGTCTCGATGGTCTCGCGAAAGCGTGTGTGCAGGTGGCGCAGCGCGGGCTCGAGCTGGCGGAAGGGCTGCGCCACGCCGCCGACCTCGTGCATGTCATAGAGCACGAGTGCCACGCCGCCGATCTCTCCGGCGGTGTCGCGCAGCGGTGAGACGGAGACGACATACCAGTTCAGCGGGCCGCGGATGTCGGGCACCATCTGCGAGTAGTAGGTGTGCGTCTTGCCGGTGCGCATGACGCGGCGGTCTTCATCGACAAAACTGGCGGCCAGCTCGCGCGGAAAAAAGTCGCGGTCCATCTTTCCCAGCATCTGCCACTCATGCTCCAGATTGAAAATGCGCAGCGTGCGGGCGTTGGCGCGGACAAAGCGGCTCTGCCTGTCCTTGGCGAGAAAGGCAATCATCGGCAGCGCATCAAACAGCTCGGCGAGCTGAAGACCGCCGCCCATGCGTTTGAAGAAAGTCTGCTGAAAGCTCAGCGCGCGGCGTTGCTCGTTCATGGCCGGAAAATACCAAAGGATGACGCTACAGGCCAATGCTTTGTCCACCCTCGTCGCGTTATACTCACGCCTATGAAACAGACAGCAGCCATCTTTGGAGCCGGTGGGAAGTTGGGACGACATCTGTTGGGCGTTCTGGACAGGCGCGGCATGAATGCGCGCGCGCTGGTGCATCGCACTCCCGTCCAGCATGAAAACGTCACCTCCATTTCCGGCAGCATCACGGACGCGGCGGCGGTGGAGGAGACGGTGCGCGGCGCGGACATCGTGGTGCAGCTCGCCACGACGAAGGAGGACGCGGACACGTTTTTCGATGTCAGCGTGCGCGGCACCTTCAACATCCTCGAAGCCTGCCGCCGTCAGGGTGTGAAACAGTTCATCCTCCTTGGCGGCGACGCGGCGCTGGGCATCTGGTTTTATCCGCAGCCCATCCCCATCGACGAAAACCATCCGCTCATGGCCTATCCGGGCTACTACGCTTTCTCGAAGGTGATGGAGGAAACGATGGCGCAGCAATACGCCGTGCAATACGGCGTGCCGGTCACGGTGCTGCGCTCGTCGTGGGTGTTTGAGCAGGACGATCTGCTCAATCACTTCTCACTGCTGAAGAATGTGAATCCAGCGGAGCCCGGCCACGGTTTCGGCAAAGTGAGCGACGAGGTGCTGGCGCTGGTGCGCGCAGGCAAGGAGCACATCCCCGTGCTGACGGGCGCGGACGGCACGCCGCTGCGCCGACACATCGTGCATGTGGATGATGTGATGCAGTCCTTTGACCGCATGCTGGGCAATCCCTCGGCCATCGGGCAGACGTTCAACATCGCAGGCCCTTCGGCCTTCGATTACCGCGTGGCGGCGGACTATTTGTCGAAACAACTCGGCGTGCCCACGGTGGAGATTCCGAGTCCGCAGTATCATTCCTTTGAGATCAACATCACCCGCGCGCGCACCGTGCTCGGCTACGCGCCGGAGAATGACTTCTTCCGCATGGCCGACCGCGCGATCGAGGCGCGGCGCGGGAAATCTTTAACCACAGAGACACGATGAGCGCAGTGAATGACAAATCGCATCAACACCGCTGCGTCCCTCGTGCCGCTGTGGTTTAACCAGCACCCATCCCATGAAAACATTCCATCACATCGGCCTGCCCACGGATGAATCCCATCCCGGCGAATACTATGTCGAAGACACCAAGGTCTGGGTCACCGACCCGCGCAAGCATCCCTACAAGGTGGAGTATCTGCGCTTTGAGCCGGACAGCCCGGTGAAAGGCCCGGTGCGCGATCTGCCGCACGTCGCCTACCGCGTGGATGACATCCATGAGGCGATCAAAGGCGAGAACGTGATCCTGGAGCCTTTCCAGCCGTCGCCGAACTTCACCGTGGCCTTCATGCTGAAGGACGGCGCGGTGATCGAATACATGCAGTTTGAAAACGAGAGCGATCTCCCCTGGAGGTGAACATCATGAGCATCAAAGACAAAGTCATCATCGTCACCGGCGGCACCTCGGGCATCGGCGAGTCATGCAGCCGCCATTTCGCCTCGCTGGGCGCGCGCGTGCTCATCGCCTCCAATCAACAGGAGCGCGGTGAAGCACTTGAAAAGGAACTGCGCGCCGCCGGACAGGAGGTGCGCTTTGTCTTCACCGACGTGTCGCGCGAAGACAGCGTGCAGGCCATGGTGCGCAGCGCGCTCGATCATTACGGCCGCATCGACGGCGTGCATTGCAACGCAGGGGTGTGGGGCAAAGGCAAGGTCACCGACTTCGACGATGCCGCGTGGGACAAGCTGATGGGCGTGAATGTGAAAAGCGTCTTCTGGACGGCCAAGCATGCCATCCCGGCGATGGAGCAGCACGGCAAGGGCGTCTTTCTCGTCACCACCTCGGTGGCCGCCTTCATCGGCTTCCCGGCGCACGCGCTTTACTGCGCCTCCAAGGGCGCGTTGGAGTCGCTCATCCGCTGTCTGGCCACCGATCACGCGGGCAAGGTGCGCGTCGTCGGCATCTGCCCCGGCACCATCGACACGCCGATGCTCGCCGCCACCTGCGAAGGCTGGGACAAGCCCGTGGCCGAGCTTTACGCCGACGTGGCCCGCCGCATCCCGGTGCGCAGACTCGGCCAGCCCATCGACATCGCGCAGACCGCCGCCTTCCTGCTCAGCGAAGAGGCCGGCTACATCAACGCCACCTCCATCGTGCTCGACGGCGGCACGATGGCACTGCCGCCGTGGTAAGGCTTTAACCGCAGGGACACGAAGAGCACAGAGAATGAAATTTTGAGCCAAGCCCTCTGCGCCCCTCTTGCCTCTGCGGTCTGTTCAATCCCTCAACGAAGTCACTCACCCCTCACTCCATGAACAAAATCAAACACAGCGTCCTCGGTCTCGGCTGGTTCGGTGAAAAGCACTGCGAAGCGCTCGCCGCCATCCCGAATGTGGAAATCCACGCCATCTGCACCCGCAACTCCGAACGCCTCGCCGAGGTGGCAAAGAAGTTCGGCGTGAAGAAGACCTTCACCAGTTACGAGGCGATGCTTGCCGACCCGGAAGTGGAATCCGTGAGCATCACCACGATGTGGGATCAGCACGCCGCGCCCGCCGTGGCCGCGCTGAAGGCGGGCAAGCATGTCTTCCTCGAAAAACCGATGGCCTCCACCGTGGCGGACTGCGACGCCATCGTGAACGCGGCCAACGCCGCGAAGGGCTTTTTCATGACCGGACACATCTGCCGCTTCAATCCGCGCTATGCGGCGGCGAAGCAGGAGATCGCCGCCGGGAAAATCGGCAAGATCATCTCCATGTATGCGCGGCGGAACCTGCCCGCGTGGGTCGGTGCCACCGTGCTCGACAAAATCGGCCCGATCATCGGCGACGGCGTGCATGACACCGATCTCATGTTCTGGTTCAGCGGCTCGCGCGCCGTCACCGCCTACGCGCAGACGGTCCAGTTCCGCCAGCATGCCAATCCTGATCTCGGCCAGGTGATGTATCGCCTGGAGAGCGGCGCATCGTGCATTCTGGAGTCCGTGTGGTGCCTGCCGGACACCACGCCGTTCCAAATCGACGAGCGCCTCGAAATCGTCGGCACGGAGGGAGCCATCTCCATCCATGACACACATCCGAACCTCATGATCGTGGACAGCAAAGGCTCGCGCTGCCCGGACACGACCTACTGGCCCACCATCCACGGCCAACTGCGCGGCGCGCTGCGCGATGAACTGGCCTACTTCATCCACTGCGTGGCCACCGGCGAGAAACCCTCCGTCATCACGCCGGAGGAATCGCGCGAGGCTGTGCGCGCCTGCCTCGCTGCGGAGGAATCCGCCCGCACCGGAAAAGTCGTCTCGATTTAAGAACTCACCTCTCACGCACCACGATCATGAACACTACTCGGCATCTTCCTCATCTTTTGCTCACCCTTGCCAGCATCGGCGGCCTTTCCTGGGCCGCTGATCCTGCGCCGGGAGATTCGCGGCAGGCCGATCTCGGTGGCGGTGTGAAGCTGGAGGTCGTCTTCATCCCGCCGGGAGAGTTTCTGATGGGCAGCACGCCGGAGGAGAAAGCCTGGGCCACCGGCATCGAAGGCGGCGCGACGCCGGGCACAGCACGCGAATCTTTTGAAGGCGAGAAGCCACGGCTTACGCGCGTGAAGGATGGCTTCTGGCTCGGCCGCACAGAGGTCAGCGTGGCGCAGTTCCGGCGTTTCGTGGAGGAGACGCATTTCGTGACCGACGCGGAGAAGCCCGGCGGCAAGACGCAGGTTTTTGACCCCACCTGGGACGGTTATCACCTCCGCGCACAGGTGGTGAATCCGTGGAAATCCATGTCAGGCAAAAGCTGGCGCGATCCCAACTGGGGCTTTGCCAATCGCGACGACTTCCCCGTTGTGTGCGTGAGCTACAATGACATGAAGGCATTCTGCCGCTGGCTGACGCAGAGTGAACGCAAGGCATGTCGGGTGCCCGAAGGCATGGAATACCGCCTGCCGACCGAGGCGGAATGGGAATACGGCTGCCGTGGCGGCAGCAAAGAAAGTCTCGCTTTCTGGTGGGGCAATGATTTCGAGCAGGGCGAAGGCCGCCTCAACACCTCCGCCATCGACCTCCTGCCAGGACGCACCAGAACATGGCCGCTGGCGAAAGCTCCCTGGAGCGATGGCTTCCCTTTTGTCTCGCCGGTGGATCATTACGGCGCGAAGGGCCGCAATGGCTTCGGCCTCGCAGACACCTGCGGCGGCGTGTGGGAGTTCGTCATCGACCACTTCGATCCCAAAGGCGGCCACGAGGAGATTCACTTTGAAGACGCCGCGAAGCGCACCGTGTCGCGACCTGTCTGCCGCGGTGGAAACTATTTCGATGTGCCCGGCAACGCGCGCTGCGCCGTGCGGCTGGGCATTGGCAGCGTGACGTATTCCGACTCCCGCGACGGCTTCCGCGTCTGCCTGGGCCGTCTTGTAAGTCTGCCAGACTGAACCCCGTGAACTCAAGACTCATGAAAACCCTGCGCCACTGTCTCCTCCTTCTTTCCCTCGCCGCTGCCGCGCCTGCGGCCACCTGGCAGCCCGTCCATGTGCCGGGCAAAATCGACTTCACCGGCATCGCCTGGCTGCGCGCGTGGGTGAAGGTGCATGACAGCTTCTTTGCCAAGCACGAGCGCAATCTGTGGGAGGAATCCGTCGGTGTGAACATCCGCAAGCTGGCCGGCGCGCACGAGGTCTGGGTGAATGGCAAGAACATCGGCACCGGCGGCTCTTTCCCGCCGCAGTATGCCGACGCGGGCGACACGCTCTTCCGGCACAAGGTGCCGGTGGGCACGCTGCGCAAAGGCGAGTGGAACGAGATCGCCATCCGCATGTCCGTGCCGAAGGCTCCCGGCGGCTTTCTCGCCGAGGCGCCGTTCATCATGAACTACGAGCAGGAGTGCATCTTTGAAGGCGAGTGGGAACTGCTCACCGATGCCAACTACCAACCGGGCGGTGCGCTGAAGCAGAAGCCCGCGCATGCCGCGTTCGACAGCTTTCACGAATCGCAACGCGTGCTCGGCCGCACGGAGCAGGTGCATGGCCCCAGCCTGCCGCCGAAAGAATCCGCCGCGAAGATGTCGGCCAACGACGGATTGAAAACCGAGCTGCTGTTGAGCGAGCCGCTCATCGCGCAGCCGTTTCATTTCAGCTTCGATGAACGCGGTCGCCTCTGGGTGGCGCAGACGCGGCAGTATCCTTATCCGGCGGGTCTGAAGATGCTCAGCCGCGACAAATACTACCGCGCGGTCTATGACAAGGAACCTGTGGCACCGCCGAATCATGTGCCCGGAGCGGACATCATCTCCATCCACGAGGACAGCGATGGCGACGGCGTTTACGACAAGAGCAAAGTCTTTGTGGATGGCCTGAACATGGCCAATGCCGCTGTGCGCGGTCATGGCGGCGTGTGGGTGATGCATGTGCCCTTCCTGCTCTTTTATCCGGACAAAGATGGCGATGATGTGCCCGACGGCCCGCCGGTGACGCATCTCTCCGGCTTTGGTTTTGAAGACACGCACGCGCAGGCCAACGGGCTCGTGTGGGGACTCGATGGCTGGCTCTACGGCTGCCAGGGAAGCGGCACCACCTGCCGCGTGCGCAGGCCGGGCATCGACGCGCCGGACTCACCCGGTGCGCATTTCGAGGGCTGCATGGTGTGGCGCTATCATCCCGACACGCGGGCGTTTGAAATCTTCTCCGAAGGCGGCGGCAACACCTTCGGCGTGGAGATGGACGCGCAGGGCCGCGCCTACTCCGGCCACAATGGCGGCGACACGCGCGGTTGGCATTATGTGCAGGGCGGCTTCTACCTCATGCAGGGCGTCACGCCGGGCAAGTTCGGCCCGCCGCGCAATCCCTATGCCTTTGGCGATCTGCCGATGATGGCCACCGAAGATCCCGTGGTGCGCTTCACGCACTTCGGCGCATTTGCGGAAGGCAGCGCGCTGCCACCAGCACTCGCGGGCATGCTGTTCGCCATCGATCCGCTGCACAATGAAGTCATCGCCAGCCGCCGCATTCCGCACGGCTCCACCTTTGACACAAAAGACCACGGCGTCGTGGTGAAGAGCGCGGACCCGGCCTTCCGCCCGGTTTACATCGCCAACGCGCCCGACGGCTCCATCTACGTCTCGGACATGTATGAGTTCTACATCGCGCACGGGCAGCATTACCAAAACCAGATCGACCCGACGACGGGCCGCATCTACCGCATCGTCGGCAAGGACGCCAAACGGGAAACCGACATCAACCTCGCCGCGAAGAGCACGGAGCAGCTCATCGCGTTGCTCGGCCATCCGAACAAATGGCACCGCCACACCGCCGTGCGTCTGCTCGGCGAGCGCAAGGACGCGCAAGGCGTGCCCGCTTTGAAAAAACTCATCGCCACGGACAACGGCCTCGCCGCGCTCAACGCGCTGTGGGCACTGCATCAGTCCGCCGGACTCGACGACGCCACGGCGGTGCTCGCCCTGCATCACGCCAGTCCCGCCGTGCGCGCATGGACGGCGCGGCTGCTCGGAGACGATTACGGCAGCAATCGCAACCTCGGCCTGCCGCCGCTGGAGCGCAAAACCGCGCAACTGCTGCCGACCAATGTGTTCGACGCGCTCGTCGCGCAGGCGACGACGGAGAAGGACGCCGAAACGCGCTCGCAGTATGCCTGCACCGCGCGCAGGCTCGCCGATGTGCAGGCACTGCCGCTCATCGCCGCTGTGATGAGTCATGATGAAGATGTGAATGATCCCTACATCCCGCTGCTGTGCTGGTGGGTCTTTGAAGCGCGCATTCCCTCGGCTACCAGCGAGGTGCTGGACTTCTTCAAAAATCCCGCGCTCTGGCAGGAGCCTGTGGTGATGCAGCAGGTGCTGCCACGTCTGGTGCGCCGCTTCGCCGTCGAAGGCAAGCGCCAGGACTTGCTGCTCATCGCTCATCTGCTCAAGCTCGCGCCGGGCAAAGAGCAGGCCGCGCTTTTGCTCAAAGGCTTCGAGGAAGCGTATCGCGGTCGCACGATGATCGGACTGCCGGACGAATTGATCAAAGCGATGGCAGCATCCGGCGGCGCGTCGCTTTCCATCCGTCTGCGTCAGGGAGACGCCGCGGCGGTGAGCGAGGCACTCGCCATCATCGGCAATCCCAAGGCCGCGCCGGAAGATCGCCTGCTCTACACGCGCAGCTTTGGCGAAGTGCTCCATGCTGATGCCGTGCCCGTGCTGCTCAAAGTCGTCGCCGCAAAGGGCAGCGACGAGCTGCGCAAGGCCGCGCTCGCCGCGCTCGCCGCCTACGATCGTGAGGACATCGCCACCGGCGCGCTCGCCGCACTGCCTGCGCTGCCAGAAGGCGTGCGTCCGGCGGCTTTCGCGCTGCTCTCCAGCCGCGCGCGCTGGACGCAGGCGCTCATCACCGCGTTGCAGTCCGGCGGGCTCAGCCTCTCGCTCGTGCCGAATGATGTGGCGGAGAATCTGCGCCTCAACGCTGACAAGACCATCAGTGCCGCCGCCGAAAAGCTCTTCCCGAAAACCACCACGGGCTACGACTTCAAAAAGAAAATCACCGAGGTGGAAACCGCGCTGCAACACGGCACCGGCAATCCTTATCTCGGTGAGGTCACGTTCATGCAGCGCTGCGCGAGCTGCCACAAGCTCTTCTTCAAAGGCGGCAGCATCGGCCCCGACCTCACCAGCTATCAGCGCGACAACCTCGGCACCATGCTCATCAGCATCGTCAATCCGAACGTGGAAATCCGCGAAGGCTTCCAGTTCATCACCATCGCGACCAAGGACGGGCGCAGCATCAGCGGCTTCCAGGTGGATCGCGACAACCAGGTCACCGTCCTGCGCGGACTCGACGGCCAGGATGTCACGCTCGACGCGAAGAACATCAGCAGCGTCACGCCCATGGGCCGCAGCCTCATGCCGGAGGGACTGCTCGAAGGCATGAACGAGCAGCAAATCCGCGACTTCTTTGCCTACCTGCGCATCTCGCATCCCATCACCAAATAGAACTCCCCGCTCATGTCCTCCTCGATCAGCCGCCGTTCCTTCGTCGCGCGCTCCGCTGCCGCCTTGGCCGCCGGCGTGCCCGCATTCGCCAGCGCCAAAACCACGCCGTTGAAACTCAGCATCATCTCCGGCGCCACGTATGCGCCCACTTACGCCGGGGCGAAGGTGCCGCGCACGCCCGGCTCCCATCACGGCACCGCTTTCTCTACCACCTTCAACGGCTGGGATGAGGAGAAGGCGAAGCAGCTCAAAGGCACCTTCGTCAAATCCGGCCGCCGACTCGAAGGCGCGCGCGTGGTGAAGCTGTGGGATCCGGATCGCGCCGCCGCGACCGCGCTGGCCGAAGTCTGCGGCATCGAAACCGTCACCGACACGCCCGAGCAATGCTGCGAGGGAGTCGATGCCGTGCTCATCGTCGATGACGGCAGCGGCGCGCAGTGGAAATACGCGGAGCACGCGCTGCGCAAAGGAGTGCCCACCTTCTGCGATAAACCACTCGCCATGACCGCGCGCGAGGCCGCCGCCATCGCGAAGCTGGCCCGCGAGACCAAGACGCCCTTCATGTCCGCCAGCAGCCTGCGTTTCGTGCCGGACATCGTCAAACTGCGCGCCGAACTCCCGCAGCTCGGCGACGTGCATCTCGCCAGCGTCGTCTGCGGCAACGATCTCGTCTATTACGGCATCCACGCGCTCTCCATGGCCTACGCCGTGCTCGGCAAAGGCGCGACCAGCGCCATCAACGTCGGCAAACCGGGCGCGAACATCGCGCGCATCCGCTACGGCGATCAGCGCGACGTGATGCTGATCGTCGCCGACAAGGAAGCCATGCGCGCCGGCTACCAGATCAATCTCTACGGCACCAAAGGCTGGCGCAGCATCACGCCCGACCTCGCCAACCTCTACGCCTACCTGCTGGAGGCCTTCCTCGACCTCGTCCTCCACGGCAAGGAAAGCGTGCCCATCGAGGAAGAAGTCGAACTCATCGCCGCGCTCGAAGCCGCGCAACGCTCTCTCAAACTCGGACGCGAAGTGAAGCTCAGCGAAGTGCTGGCAGGCTGAGGCCATCCATTTTCAACCACCGGGACACGATGAACGCAGAGCCGCATCCAGAAGACTCTGCGCCCTTCGTGCCCCTGCGGTTCACCCAACCCACCCAACACCCACACGATCCCATGAATCCTCCATCCTCACTCAGCCGTCGTGATTTCCTCAGCCAGGGCGGCAAGGCCGCCGCTGTTTCCGCGCTCGCAGGCGTGGCTCTTCCTCATGTCCATGCCGCAGGCAGCGACACCATCCAGCTCGCCATCGTCGGCAGCGGCGGACGTGGCAGCGGTGCCATCGCCAACGCCATGGAGGCCACCGGCAGCACCACCAAGCTCGTCGCCATGGCCGATCTCTATGAGGATCGCCTGCAACGCTCTCACACCGCGCTCTATGACAAATTCGAGCAGCGCATCGACGTGCCCTCGGAGCGCCAGTTCATCGGCTTCGACTCCTACAAGAAAGCCATCGACTCGCTGCGCCCCGGCTCCGGCGACATCGTGCTGCTCACCGGCT
>CALMTT010000486.1 GCA_937872615.1 uncultured Verrucomicrobiaceae bacterium
TGGAACGTTTTTCTACATCGCCGGCCCCACGATGTGGACGCTGGGCGCGCCCATTCTGCACCTCGCGCACGGGAACGTTCGCGGTGCGGCGATCAGCTTCGGACTTCGCGGCGCCGTCGCAGGGCTCACCGCCCTTGGCGCCTACGCCGGCGCGACATCGTCGTGTCGAGGCGACTTCTGCAACTTCGGTATGGTCGCAGGCTCCCTCATGCTCGGCGGCGCCGCGGCCGTCGCGGTCTCCATCGTCGACGGCGTCCTCTTGGCGAAAGAGCCAGCACCCCGACGCGCATCTGCCGCAAGCATCTCGCCCGATCTCGCCATCGGCCCTTCCGCTGCCCGCGTCGGAGTCGTCGGAACCTTCTAACGCTCGCTCGCGCGCACAAAAGCCAAACGCGAGCTCCTCTCGAAGCCCGCGTTTGGCGGACGCGCACAAAAGCCAAAACGCGGGCCCCTGAGGAACCCGCGTCTAGCTGGGGGAGTATGAGGGGGAACCCGCCGAGGCCGAAGCCCTCGCCGCTGACGGCGGCATGGAGAATGAGGTCAAAAAAGCCCAGGAAGCCACCCGCGTGGCCGAAGCGAAGATCGCCCAGCTTCAAAAGAACCTCTCCGCCTCCGAGGCAAGGCTCGCGATGGTGCAAAAGGAATTCATGAGCGCCGTCGGCACCGCACCTGCCGCTGCGTCGGCTTCTGTGTCCGGCAGTCCTGACAAACGCGTCCGCGAGCTAGAAGAGAAAATCGCCGCGATGGAGGCCGAGTCCCGCAAGAAGACCCGCGAGGATGGCTACAAGATCGCCGAGCTCGAATACCGCCTCAGCGAGGCCCTCGAAAAAGCCGCCGGCAACCCACCACCGCCGGACGCGTGACGTAAACGTAGGTTGGGAAGGTTCGGCAGCATTCGTGTCGCAAACACGAGCACTTCCTTCGCCGAACTTCCCGACTCTTCGAGCGTCGCAGCCCCCAAACAGTCGGGAAGTTTGGCGGACACGCCACCAACGCGGACAACGCCTCTCTCGCCAAACCTTCCCAACCTACGTCAAAACGCGAAGCCCACGGTCACGTGCAGCATGCCGCTGCCCTCGCCGATGCGTGGATCGGGGTTGTGACCGTAATCGACGCGAATCGGCCCAAACGGCAGCAGGTAGCGCAAACCGGCACCAATGCCCTGCCGGAGGTCCGTCGAGTAGTCGAAGGGCGATGAGTTCCTGCCCTGCCCAAGGCTTCCCACGTCCGCGAAGACAGCGAATTCGAGGTTGGAGATGATTTCATACGACAGCTCGGCGCTGAAAAACATCGATGAAGTCCCGCCAAGCGGCGTGCCGCCCGGCGTCACCGGTCCCAGCTCGCGTTGCGCAAAGCTTCGCACGCTGTTCGGACCGCCGTTGAACACACGCGAGTCGATCGGGATGTCCTTCGCATCCGCGCCCATGATGCTGGAGAGCTCCAGGCAGGTGGCGAAGCGCAGATGCCGTGTCAGCGGCTGATACCACGCGCCGCGCAAATCGCTGCGCATGAAGCTCACATTGCCGCCCAGCATGCTCAGCGTCTGCTCCATGCGTCCCGAGAGCATCCAGCCCTTCTTTGGCAGGATCGGATTGTCCCGCTGGTCCAGCAGCACATTCATGCCGAGGCTCTCCAAAGTGTAGCTCGAGGGGCCGATGTCGTTTTTCGTCAGCTTCTTCGTGCTCACCGAGTTCGCGGAGGAACTGAAAAACATCCCATAACTCAGCGGACCACTCACCCGCCGCACCAGATCAAAACTCAGCGTCGTGCCCAGGCGATCGTATTCAAAGCGGTTGAACTGCTCCAGCGCCCAGCGAGACGAAAGCGCCCACGGCGTGCCCAGCAGCGCGGGATTCGTGTGGCTCACGAATCCGATCGGCCCTGCCATGCTGTAGCTCAACTCCGCCGCCAGCGTGTTGCCGTGGTTGCGGAAGTTCGTGTTCTTGTAGGTCACGCCTGCTTGCGCCCCGAGGAAGGTGTCAAAACCCACTTCAAAGCCCAGCGTGTGCGGCTGTGCCTCCTCGCCCGTGATGCGCAGTTCGCCCTCCGACCTCGCCGCGTCCAGCGGCACGACCTGCGAATCCAGCAACGCAAACATCCCGGTGTCGAGTGCCTGCTTGAAAAAGAAATCCGCCGACTCCGCCTCGTAAATCTGCCCGGTCAGCGGCTTGAACCGCGCCGCGAGCACACGCGTCGCCCCGCGGCTGAAGCCGGGATGCGTCACCACCCGGGTGATGCGCACCCGCTCGCCCGGCAGCACCGCAAAGAGCACATCCACCGCGCCACCGCCCTTCGACAAGGTGTAACGAGCCTCCGTCGTCGCATTCAGCCAGCCATGCTCCGCGCACATCGAGCGCAGACGCTGCTCGATCTGCTGCACACGGGCCTCGTTGAAGGGCGTGCCGCTCTGCTCCGTCATCAGCGCCTGCATTTCCGCCGCCAGCGACTCAGGCGCACCGCTCAGCGTGGCCGTTCCAAACACAAATCGCGGCCCCGGCACCACCTCCACCGTCACCGCGCGACGATACTCCGCATCATGATCCACCGCCGGCAGCAGCAGCGCCGTCGCATTCAAAAAACCCTCCGCACGCAAGCGACGCTCCACCAGTCCTGCGCCCTCTTTGAGATCACCCTCCACCCACTGCGGCAGCTTCTGATCCGCATCCGGTCGCTCCAGCGTCGGCTTCAGCACAAACTTCCGCAGTTCCTCCTCCGGCACCGCCGTGGTGCCCTTCACCACCACTTCACCGACTCGCAAACGCGGCCCCGCCTTCACCTCCAGCGCGATCAGCGATCCCGCCTCCAGCTTCCACTTCACTTCCGCCTCCGGCCAGCCACCGCGGATCAAAAACTGCCTCGTAAAAAACGCCAGATCATCCGCCAACGGCTCCGCCACTGCTCCGCCGCCATTCAACGTGAGCTGATCCTTCAACATCCCCTCCAGCTCCTTCCACTGCGCCTCCTCAATACCCTCCACGCGCACGGTTGCGTTGCCGTTCTTCACTTCGAAAGCAGCGGCATTGCAGGTGCAAAACCAAAGAACAATGAAAGCCAAAGTGCTCAGTGCCCAGTGCTTAGTGCTCAGTTTTGAAACAGACGCTCTCTCAGCACCCCACTGAGCACTGAGAATTAAGCACTGAGCACTACTTCCGGCCTCCTTCATCGCGCCACCTCCTCTTCAACAGCCCGCGCCGCCTTCCCAAACCTCAACACATAACCCAGCAGCGCCTTCATGCGGCCGCTTTGCATGAAGCGGCCGGTGAAGCGCACCTTGGGCGTCAGCTCATACATCGCCTGCATGCTGTCGTTTGCGCGATCTCCGCCGCTGGGGTTGAAAGTCATGTGCAGCTTCGGCGGCTCGTCGCTGACCTTTTTCTCCGAGTTGAAGAGCTTCCGCCATGTCTCCGATACCACGAGGAAGGCGGCGCGGGTCATCGCTTCGCTCGCCATCTGCGCGTTGTCACCGCCCAGCGTCATGCCCGTGCCCAGCATCGTCACGATGTCCGCCTCGCTCATCGGCGGAGAGCTCGTGAATCGCGTCTTCGGATTCGTCGCATCACCATAAACATAGAGCGAGATGTCCGTGCTGCCCACACGCGACTCGCCACGCACATCCAGCTTTGGCGCGAAGGGATTCTCCGGATTCATCGTCACCACGCCCTTCGTGATCTTCAGCAGGCTGAAAGGCAGCTTCAGCAGCAACCGGTCCACATTCGCAAAGCCTGTCAGCAGCGGCTTCGCGCCCGTGCCGCCCAGCTTCACATCCGCGGAGATCGCACCGTTCACCAAATTGCCCGCCAGCAGCACCGGATCACGCGTCTTCACCTTCAAATCAAAGCTCCAGTCCTTCAGCATCGGCGGCAGTTCCACCTTTTGCACCGACTTCGAGGTCGAGATGGGCGGCGGTGGCAGTTTTTCACCCTGTTTGATCACACCCATCACGTTCGGCAGCAGGTTCACCTCCTGGAAGATGCGACCGCGCACAGCCTCGACCAAGCCGCTGACCTTCGCCGACTTCAAACCGCCGACACACGCGATGTCCGCGTTCGCACGCAGGCTCGAGGTCGGATTACGAAACACCAGCGCCTCACGTGCCTCCAGCTTCAGGTCAAATCGCGGATCATCCGGCTTTGCGACATCCACCGAGCCTCCGAGCTTCACGCGACCGCCCGCCAGCAAGGCCGAAAGGTCCTCCAGCCGCACCACGCGATCCTGCGTGCGCACTCGCACCCGCACATCACGCACACTTGGCAGATCCGCGCTCGCAAACACCACCTCCGGCACATCCACATCCAGCGCCGAATCAATCAACGGAGCCTTCACCGTGCCGCCAACCTTCGCGTTCAGCCGCAGTTTGGCCGGAACAGCCTTCAAGAGCTCCGGAGCGAAATCGCGCACAAAACTCAAATCACTCTCCGCAAGGTCCAAAGTGGCCTGGATCGGCAATTCGGCCGCCAGAGCCGGTTTCGCCATCAATTCGCGAATCACCACCGGAGCCTCCGCTTTCATCAAAAGCGGCTGCAGCGGCTTTTGATCCACTTTCGCGTCCACAACGAGTTTTCCGCCCTTCAGCGTCGTCAAAACGTCCACCGCAGCCGGTGAAAAGCTCTTTGGCAGCCCCGGAGCCTTCACGTCTTTGATGTTCACCTTCACCTCCGCATCCTCCAGGCCACGCACCGCGATCTCCGTGCTCAAAATCGCCGGCGGCACATCCTTCACACCCGCCGCCGCAGCCACTTCATGCACCGGCAGATCCTTCGCCTGCATCAGCACATCCAGCGAATTCAGATCAAACGAAGCCCTC
>CALMTT010000487.1 GCA_937872615.1 uncultured Verrucomicrobiaceae bacterium
TGAGCTAGAATACAGCTTGTGCGCACGCTTGAAAACCCCGGCAGCGTTATACACTCGAACCATGCCGGGCTGGGTGGAGTGTATGGTGCGCTCCAAAGGGGCTGTCTTTTGATTGTGCGCATTGGCAATCTGACCTTGCACGATCGCAGTGCTCATGTCGGCCAGTTGCTTCGCCGAGCGGGCCGACACAAAGCCTTGTGTTGCTTTATACTCCGTGCGCGTAACGGAGAAAATGGCCACAACTAGAATGGAGATCAGCGAGATGGTCGTGATAACGATGATCAACGCAAGACCACGACGGCGGTCTCTAAGCATGCGTGGAAGGAAGTATTTCATACTCTAAGAGGTTATTTTTCGATTTATCTAAAATCGTATCGAACACGAATAACTAACGCAACGCATTTATCATGTATTTACATGGTAAATGCCATCCACGGGGCTATTTTTCCCAGCGGCGGCGGCGATTGAACAGAGCCAGCAATCCAAAGAGGAGCATCAGTGCCCGAGAAGGCTCAGGAACCGCCACGACGATAGTTCCCAACGTGTAGAGCTGCGAAATATCCCAAGAAAAACCACTGTTAAGCGGCACACCAGCGATCGCTACATACTGTTGCAGTGCAGGGTCAAAGCCAGCGAACTTGCCGTTTACCGAGGCAGAACCCCAGTCAAACAACTGCCAGGAGTCTCCCACGTTAAATGAAGTGGAAGCCAGAGGAGAAACGGTGCTCAGAGCCAACGTGGAACCCGTGAGAATATTGATGCTCCCAGCCCCCGCACCGGAGAAGATCAAGCGATCAGCCTCCCCAGTTGGATTGCCAGCAGCAACATTGGTAAACAGTTGCAGAGCCACAGTGCCGGCTATGTTCACAGTGTTAGTGGCCTGCAGGTTGAAGCGGAATTCCTGCCCCATCACGTCGGCCGGAGAACCAACGCTCAACGTGGCATTTGCCCCGATTGAAATGCTGCTTCCAGCCCCGGGGGCGATTATACCATTACCCGCGAGGACAGACGTGCCGTTGATTGACACGGAGCCGACACCCGTGGCGGATCCCGTCAAATTGTTAACCAGCAACGTTCCTGATGAAACGCTAGTTCCCCCTTTGTAAGTATTGGCACCCGAGAGAGTCAAGACTCCAGTTCCGAGTTTAGCAAGAGCGAGTACGTCATCAGATGCACCCGAGGCAGACTCTCCAATTATACCAGAAAAGACCATTCCAAGCCCGGCTGCGGCGGTGGAATTGATGGTAAGCGTTTTTGAGTCAATCACCCCCGAATGAACATCCTGAAGTGTGACGGGACCCGAGAAGGTGACAGGATTTGCTGAAGTGATACTGGTGGTACCAGACCCGTTGGCATTGATATCAATCGCCTGCGTAATCACGCCAACACCTGAGTTGGCAACACTTAAGGTCACGTTCGGGTTCAGTGTATCCTGCTGCCAGTAGACCGGATCTGCCGCCCCGCCGTTGATTACAGCAACATTGGGCGCTGACATGAAGTAGGTTCCCGCCGCCGCTCCGCCCGTGACAACAAGTTGCGCTCCATACAGCATGTTGCTGCTGGAGTTAAAGTCAGACGCACGCGTCAGATTCATCGTCCCATTAGAATTCACCTGTACAATGGTGTAAACTCCGTTCCGTTCAGGATGATCAAGCTCATCCTTGATCAGAATGCGTTTCCCAACATCGGAACCGGCAAAAACTTGGCCTCCCAAGGACGTGCTGATGCTGTAAAACGCCCCCTGACCAAAATTGGGCGAGCCCACACCGTCCAACGTTCCATCTGCATTGGCAACAAACACACCACCTAGCGAAGAGCGGTTGTTTGCATTGATCGCGTAATCCTGCTCAACCCCGAGAACAGATGCACCAGTCGTCGCAAAATTGACTGAGGCGAGCTGGGTGGTGGCATCCCCAAGTTCAATGGTGTCTCCGCCCAGTGCTCCAGCCGCTGCAACCACCAGTGCCCCCTGACGGACCACTGTAGCCCCATTCACCGCAGCAGCAGCCGTTCCAGCCAAGGCTCCGTAAGAATTAGCAGTGGCAAGAGTCAACTGCCCGCCTCCCGCGAGAGTAAATCCTCCCGATCCACGAATTACGCCAGTCATGGTGGTCACCGCGGCTGATGGCAGAACAATCAAAACATTAGCACCCGAAGGCCGATCAATGGTGAGCCCGCCGGAAATAGCCCCCAGTGTGGCAGTTCCCCTCAAAATCGAGGCACCATCGCGATTTGCTGCGCCGAATACGATAGCGTTTGAGATGCTGGAGCCATTGAAGACCAGTTCCAAACGCCTGCCTACACTAGTGGTGTCAGTCGTTGTCCCAATTGCCACCGCTCCAGTTCCAAGCGCCGAGTTGTTCGAAGCTATGAGCGTACCTTCCGCAAGTTGAGTCCCACCGGCATACGTATTCGCCCCAGTCAATTCGAGGGCTCCCAACCCGCTTTTGACAAGAACTCCGTCGCTACCAGAAATGGTCCCGCTAAGTCGAGCGTCCGTGGCAATGATAGAGCGACCGCTAACCACATCTACCATGCGCGCTTTACGCCCAAGATCGATATTGTTGGCGAAAATGATTGTGCGATCCGCGTCCTGGGCGCCAAGGATTAACGAGGTGTTGTCGGGCACAAAGCCCCCCTCGCCCCACTTCAGGGAGGCCCCTGATCCAATGTTCACAGTCCGGTCACCTGTATAAGCGGCGAAACCACCGCTACTTGTCCAGTCAACCTGTCCGCTGCCTGTTCCCAGAGCGCGAACAAAATCGCCAGCATTCAATCCAATAACGCCGCCATCCAATCGGAGGTGAGTCAAGACCGGAAGTGCAAACACGTTGTCAAGGCGCAGAACACCGCCTTGGACGAATGTGTCACCAGTGTAGCTGTTCACAGCACTAATGGCCGTAGTTCCATTTCCAGTAAGCACCAAGTTGAGTTTGCGTGCCAGTGAACCATTGTCCGCCACTACAGAAGCAATCTCGAGCGCTCTGACGGGATTCCAGTTATGAATGATCAAATCCGCTGTCGATCCATCGGTGTTGATTAGTCCGGTGGTAAGACTGCCGCCCTCGATCCTGTTTACATGATTGCCGGCATGAGTCGTCTGCAATATACCGCCTGCGTTCACAACAAGGACGTCTGTGATGGAGACCAAGCTAGTTCCCGGCGCGTTTGAAACATAGCTACTGTTGAAGAATCGAATTGTGTTGACTGACGCCCCCGAACTGGTGGCCCCTTGGAAGGCATCGATACTAAGCGCGCCATCCTGCACATTCATCGTGCCAGTCCAATTGGCCAGATCCCCTTGGATCGTGTGCGCAGCAGCCCCCGAGTCCGACCCAATCACATCGTAGAAAGTTCCATCCACAAACCCGAAATTGTTGACGCCGGGTTGCTGGAAGTCCGTGTTCGTTGAGTAAGTAGTGCGCGACAAAATTGTCTGCACATCAACCCCAAACCTG
Organism: uncultured Verrucomicrobiaceae bacterium; assembly: GCA_937872615.1. Classification (GTDB taxonomy): domain Bacteria; phylum Verrucomicrobiota; class Verrucomicrobiia; order Verrucomicrobiales; family Verrucomicrobiaceae; genus Prosthecobacter. The sequence goes on from CALMTT010000487.1 coordinate 3,459, forward strand.
CCTGCTAGGGTGATACGGGCATCCCCAGAGCCGGTAAGGCTTTGATTCTCAACAAAATGGATGGTGCTGGCTTTAGAATAGGTGACTTGAACCGGACTATTGATGTCCTGCAGATTTAGGATGGTGTTATTATTATTCGTGGCGGTCGCCACAATAGTAGATGCGCCTTCCAACGGCCTGAAGGCTCCAGGCATGTTCTGAGTGGTTGAACGGCCTTCCACTGACTGGATGTCCAATGTGCCGCCAGCAATCGTCAAGCCGCCAAAATCGTTGCGGACATATTGGTCTCCGAAGGCGGGCGCAAGCCGAAGAACACCATCCTCGACCACCAGGCGCTCAAGACCATAACCACTGATGAAGGTGCCCCGGAAGTCCAAAACCCCTTCACCTCTTTTCACCAAGGAATAAACATCCTCAACGCCCGACGTTCCAAAGTTTCCTCCGACGGTGAGGACGGTGCTTGAATTGCCCACATCCCAATACGCATCACTGTTGATGGTGAAACTTCTGTCTGTGTAAGAACTGACACCGTTAAACTGCAGAACTCCACCATTGAACACAAGATTACCAAGGGCATTGCGTGATGCACCCAGATTGCTTGTCTGATCAGCATAAGTAAGACTTGGACTGCCGGTCGAGGTGGCCGCTTTGGAAATCACCACCTGATTGACGCCCAACACAGATGTTATGACCGCGCCTTCGGGGATCCCTGCCCCAGACACGGCCTGCCCCACGCTCAAATGCTCTGTGCTGGACACATTCAACGTTGTGCTTCCGGCGATAGTGCTCGTGACAAGCACATCACCAATGGTGGCTGACACTCCAAATGTCCGATTTGCCTGCCCAGTGCCTGTCACAGGTTTGGACAATTCAACAGTGTTCTCATCAATGATTCGAGCGATGACGGTGTTCGAATCAATGTTGGTACCTGAAACTGCCTGCCCAACAGTCATTCCAGATGTGCTGCCGACCGTGAGCGCGGCACCACTCACATAATTCGAAGCCAAGTCCCCGGAGAAGATGCTCGCCGCGCCAAAAGTAATTCCCACATTGCTACCGTCGGCGGTCGCGTTGAAAGAAGCACCACCCTGCCCTAGGTTGAATTGAGTGGTGTTGATGATGTTTAAGATAACAGCGCCGACTGGAATTCCCGGACCACTGACCGCCTGCCCAGGAGTAAGTCCAGTTGTCGTGGCACCACCAGCAAGAGTCACCAAAGCACTGTTATTCGTCGTGTTAGCTGAAATCACACCACTTTTGGGCACCACATTATTGCCGTAGGTCAGGCTTGAGGTAGCGGTCGCCAGCGTGCCGTTGGATAAAGTGATACCTGTTTGACTGTTGATCGCCACGATAGTGACCCCAACGGGGATGTCTGCACCAGAAACAGTCTGGCCAATCGTCAACCCATTCGTGCTGGCCACCGTCACGTTGCGCCCCAACGATGGGGCATTACTCGTTATCGCAGTGTTTCCAGCAAACCCTTGAACAGCGAGTTGTGCTACAGTCAACACCCCTTGGTTGATTGTGGAAACACCGGTGAACGAGTTTCTCCCTGTCAGGATCAGGTTTCCTTCGCCACTCTTATCAACCCCCGTGGGAGTTGCGAACGACAAGGTTCCAGTGCCTGCGCCCACACCTGGCAAGGTATTGAGGACGATGTCATTTCCTGAGATGGAACTAATACGTGTGTCGGCCAGGATACCTGGGCCGGTTACCAGCATGCCCGCAAACAGCCCCGAAGTGTTTGGAAGAGTGACCGTGGTGGTTCCAGCCGATGTCGTGGCGACACGATCCTGACTGAACGTAAGCGTGCCAAGGCCAGCCCCGGCACCCGCTGCCGCGCTTAGGGTGACTGTGTTATCCGTTATTGCAGTGATTCGAGTGCCAGCAGGGATCCCAGGACCGCTTACCAGCATGTTGTTATACAAATCGCCTGTGTTTACAATGCCAGAGACCGTGGTGCTACCATTCGCCGTCGTGCCGTCACGGCTTGTACGGTCAGCCGTTGCGTTCGCAATCACCGCGCTGATTTCCAACGGCGCAGACACATTGTTCTGAAGGATCAGCAAATCATTCGTAAACCCCTGATTGAATTGCCGTCCAGTAACCAACTGGCCGGAGCCAGAGATCAGAGCGGCACTTGTGCCCATTCCCGGGGTAACCATGATACCACCTGCGTTCAAGAGGTTGACCCCTGAGAGCGCCACGGTGCGGACACCATCGACATCGGGAGCATCGAAACGGACAGTATTGGCCATCGTGTTCGCCTGCGTATTGTCGCCCGTGAC
>CALMTT010000488.1 GCA_937872615.1 uncultured Verrucomicrobiaceae bacterium
AAATCCTGCGCGACCACGTAATCCGTCAGTTCCCCGAAACCGCGCACCTTTCGGACGAAAAGCTACACTGGCTGCAACGCTGGTGGCGCTACCGTCGTGTGCACCGCATGTTTGGCTGGAAGTTTTGGGCCCTGATCGTGGGCGCGGCGGTCGCGCCCGCGGCCTCGGCTTCCTGGGTCAGCTCGATGGCCTCGCGGGTCGAATTCGAGCCCGTGCCAGCCATGACGCCGCCGCGGCCCTTGGCGAACTCCACGCTGAGCTTCACCACGCGGGAATGCTCCTCATGGTCGAGGGTGGGAGACTCGCCCGTCGTGCCGCAGGGCACGATGCCGGTCACGCCGTTGTCGAACTGGAAATCAACGAGACGTTTGAGCGCGGCTTCATCGACTTGGCCGTTCTTAAAAGGGGTGACAATGGCGGTGTGGGTTCCTGCGAACATGGAGGTTGGATGGAGAAACTGAAAAAGGCGGAACTGAAAAGGGCAAATGGACTGACGAGGAGCTTAACGGCGCTTTTTGACAGGCGCGGACGTTTTCGCGGTCGTGATGGACTTACCAGTGATATTCATCAGTTCCGTGCATTCATCTATCAATGGCTGCAAGCGTTTTGCTGGGAGGCATTTGCTGCGGATGGCCAGCTTGAGCCAGACACGGGTCTCGCGCAGTTCCTTGAGCACGATGCTCAGTTTGTGGGTGAAATCAGCCCGGCTCTCGGCAGCACAGGCCTCGGCATAGTTGGGTGCTGGAGAGGTGCCCGAACGAATCATCTGACCGGCGATGTGCCTGCCCTTTCGATTGTCCGGGAGATTCTCCACTACGTCACAAACGCGGGCGGCGAACTCGATGAAACGGTCTTCCATCGCATCCGCCCATTCCAACGGTGTCATGCGGCTTTCCATTTTCAGTTCCTCCATTCTCAGTTTTCAGTTTCTCCATGCCGGAGCGGCTCCTCAAATGGTGACGCTCCCCGTAAACACAAAGTCCGCGGGACCAAACAGCGTCACATTCGTGTATTCGCTCTTGTTCGGCTCTTCGAAGCCGACTTTCAGCGTATCGCCACCTTTCACCAGCACGCTCACGGGGCTGGGGGAGCCGGTGAGTTCGTGGTGAATGAGGGCGCAGGCGACCATGCCGGTGCCGCAGGCGAGGGTTTCATCCTCGACGCCGCGCTCGTAGGTGCGGATGGCGATGCTGCCGGGGGCCAGCACCTTGGCGAAGTTCGCGTTCGTGCCCTTCGGCTTGAAGGCCTCGTGGTAGCGCAGACCTGCGCCCCATTCGCGGACGGGCACATTGTCGAGATCCTCGACGAAAACGACCGCGTGCGGCACGCCAGTGTTCACGCTGTGCACGGTGAGATCGGTGCCCGCGACGGGCAGCGTCTGCGCCAGCTTCAGGCTGTGCGGAGCGCTCATGTTGATGCGCACCTGACCGGCCTCGAACTCGGCGCTGATCATACCGGCCAGGGTCTCAAAGCGGATTTTCGTGAGCGAGTCGCCGTGCAGGTGGTTCACGAAACGGCCAAAGCAGCGGGCGCCATTGCCGCACATCTCCGCCTCGCCGCCGTCGGCGTTGTAGTAGCGCATCTTGAAGTCACCGCCCTCGGTCGCGGGCTCGACGCAGAGCAATCCATCCGCGCCGATGCCGCGATGGCGGTCGCACAGCTTCTCGATCTGCTCCTTGGTGAGAGCCAGCTTGAGGTCGCGATTGTCCAGCATGACGAAGTCATTGCCGGCACCGTTCATTTTGGTGAATTGAAGGGTCATGGAAGGGGGCGGATTCAAAGCGAGGGCGGAGCGGCGGTCAAGCTTCGTAGGCGCACTCGCAAGAGTGCGGAACGGGCATCTCCTGGCTCTCAAATGCCCCCGATCCCCTCGTTCTGGCGAACGAGCCTACTTCACAGCGCATGCACCGCATCGACGAGCGGCTTCACGAAGGCCTCGACCTTCGCGGCGCAATCGGGCGAGGTGCCGTTTTGCTCGATGAGCTTCACGATGGCACTGCCGACGACGACGCCATCCGCCTTGCTGGCGATTTCAGCAGCTTGGGAGGGATTCGAGACGCCGAAACCGACGCACACGGGCACCTCGGTGGCCGCTTTGATCACAGCAACCTGCTCGGCGATGCCGGTGGCGATCTCCGCCTGGGCTCCGGTGACGCCGAGGCGGCTCACATAATACACAAAACCCTCGGCGCTCTTCGCGATGCTGGCGATGCGGTCCGCGGGCGAGGTGGGCGCGATGAGCTGGATGTGGCGGAGGTCCGGCGCGGGCTTCAGCTCGGCATTCTGCGCAGCCTCATCCGGCGGCAGGTCGAGCACGAGCACGCCATCCGCCCCGGCGGCAGCCGCATCGTGGTGGAAGCGGTCGTAGCCATAGGTGTAAATGGGATTCAGGTAGGTGAAGAGCACGAGCGGGATCTGGCTCTTCGTGCGCAGCTTGCGGATCATCTCAAGCACGCCGGGCGTCGAGGCACCAGCCTTCAGGGCGCGGTCGGCGGCCATTTGATTCACCACGCCATCGGCCAGCGGATCGGAGAAGGGCACGCCGAGCTCCACGATGTCCACCCCGGCACGTTCCAGGCCCAAAACGATGTCGATCGTAGCATCGAGCGTGGGATCACCGGCGCAGACATAGGCGACGAAGGCCTTCTTCTTCGCGTCACGAAGGGCGGCAAAACGGGCGTCGATGCGGTTGGCAGGGGCTGGCATGGGGCGGGGTGCTTAGCATGCGATTTCGCCGCTGTCGAATGCCGGAATCGCGATCCCGGAGCCGCCCCGTGCGAGCCTTCTCGCCCTCATGCCGACCCGCTCCTTGACCCTCCCCCGTGCATCGCCATGATGGCCGCCTCTCCTTCCCCATGCCCCACGCCCTGCTGATCAAATTCCCCGGAACGAACTGCGACGCCGAAACCGCCCGCGCCCTCGAGGCAGCCGGGTTCACCACGGAGGTGCTCCCCGTGGCCCTGCTGGAGACCGGCTCCATCGACAAGGCGCAGATGATCGTGTTTTCCGGCGGCTTCAGCTACGGCGACTACGTCATGTCCGGCCGCATCGCCCAGCTCATCACGAAATCGAAGCTCGGCGACAAGCTCAAGGCCTTCGTCGCCGGCGGCGGCTATGCGCTCGGCATCTGCAACGGCTTCCAAATCCTCACCCAGCTCGATCTCCTGCCCAAGGGCAGCCTCATCCACAACACCAGCGGCCGTTTCATGTGCCAGTGGGTGGGCCTGAAGAAGACCGCGGGCAAGCCCAGCCCTTACCTCGCGAAGCTGCCGGAGCAGTTCGAGCTGCCCATCGCCCATGCCGAAGGCCGTCTGGTCTGCGAAGGCGATGACGCTGTGAAATACGTGAAGTCAGGCCATGCCGCGCTGCTTTACACCAGCAACGTGAACGGCTCCACGCAGGCCATCGCCGGTCTGCAAGACGACACCGGCCGCGTCTTTGGCCTTATGCCGCATCCGGAGCGCTTCCTCTTCCGCGGTCAGCACTACGATCCGGACTGGAATGGTGATGCCAGCCACGGCTGGGGCTATTACATGTTCAAATCGGTGGCCGAGGCCATGGCGTGAGCCGGGCGGCGCTACTTGCGCAGCACAATGTCCTTCACACGGCGCGGGATCATCGCATTCCGCACCACATCCGGTGCCACGCTGCGGAGGAAATCCGTCATGATGACGGGTGACTCCACGATCATGCGCTCGATCTGATCACGCCGGTGCGTCCAGCGCGAGTTCCGGTGCAGGTAATCGAGGTCCGCCAGGATCTCCTCCACATCGGACTCGGAGTAGCCGGCGAGCTGGAAAGCATAGGGATCGAGAATCGGAACACTCATGGGCGTGACGACCGCATCTTGTCGAAACTTCGCGTGCGTGCCAGCACGATGTCAGCGCTTCACCACGCACTCGTCGTGATTCATGAGCGCCTGCGCGAGCACTGCGGCAGCCGCAAGCTCCGCTGAAGGTGCCTTCGGCTTCTTCGTGCCGACCTCGAGCAGCTTCTTCGTGGCCGCGGCATCCTTGGCGAAGTGCGCGAGCTGCTCCGCGTGAAGCTGCTGGCAGATGGAAAGCTCCTTCGCGTCCGGTTTGCGGCTCAGGCAGTGCAGGAAGGCGCTTTCGATAAGCTTCGACGTATCGCCCTTCGACTCCGCGAGGAGCTTCTCAGCCAGCACACGGGCCGCTTCGACGAATTGAGGGCCGTTCAGCAAAATCAGCGCCTGCAGCGGGCTGTCCGTGCGCTCGCGTTTCGCCGTGCAGACTGCTCGACGCGGCGCATCAAAGGCCAGCATGGCTGGCGGCGGACTGGTGCGTCGCCACGTCGTATAAAGGCTCCGACGAAAGACCGCATCGCCAGCACTCGGGCCGATGGGCTTGAAGGCCTCCGTCATCTCATACGGATACACCGGCGGACCGCCGATCTGCGTTTGAAGCAGGCCGGAGATCGCCAGCGCATTGTCGCGGATCATCTCGGCGCTGAGGCGATGCCGTGGACCGCGAGCCAGCCATTGGTTGTCGGGATCATCGGCCATCGTCGCCGCATCGGCGATGCTGCGCTGTTGGTAGGTCTGGCTCGACACGATGGTGTGGATGAGCCCTTTCACATCCCAACCGCTCGCAATGAACTGCCCGGCGAGAAAATCGAGCAACTCGGGATACAGCGGACGCTCCCCCTGGCTGCCGAAGTCCTCCGAGGTCTTCACCAGGCCTCGACCAAACAAGCTCGCCCAGATGCGATTCACCGTCACGCGGGCCAGCAGCGGATGATTCGGAGCCGTGAGCCACTTCGCGAGGCCCAGACGATTCTTCGGCCATTCAGGCTTCATCGGCGGCAAAACGGCCGGTGTGACCGCCGCGACCTCCTCGCCGCGTTTATCGTATTCGCCGCGGATGAGCGTGAAGGCCTTTTTCGGCTGCGGAAGCTCCCGCATGACCATCATCTCCTTTTGCGCTTCGACCAGCTTCGTGACCTCCGCACGTGCGGCGGTGAGTTCATCGAGCTTCAAATCGTGTGACAAGGTCACATCGCGGCTGAAAACGCGAAAATCATCGATCAAGCCGCCTTTGAAGCCGCGATCGCGAAACCGCTCGCCGAGCGAAATGGTGTCTCCACCGCCACCGAGGATATTTTTCGTGAGGTTGTCACGAATCACGTCCACGGCGGCCAGTTTGCCATTGATGAAGATGCGCAGGCCATCGGCCCGGCTGGAGCCGTCATTGGTCACGACGACATGCAGCCACTGCTTCAGCGGGATGGTTTGCTTCGTGCGGATCGAGATCGCATTGCCCGGCCAGAAGTGAATGAGCGACCATTTGAGCTTTCCTTCCTCGATCAGCAGCTCGTAACCGCGGCTCGCAGCATCCGTCCAGGCCCGCGAGCGATGAAACACCACCGCACGCTCCTTCACATCCGGCGTCTGCATCCAGAGCGACACGCTGAAAGGCTCGTGACGCTGGAAATTGCCCACTTTGGTATCGACTGAGTCATCGCCAGTGAATTGAACAGCCTGGCCCTCATGCCCCGGCGCGAGCTTGTTTTCGCCTTTCAGCGTCGCGGGGCTCTTTGGATCGATCTCATTCGCAAGCGTGTTCTTCTCCAGCTTGTCGAAGCTGAATCGAGCGATCTCACCGTGCTCCAAATCGGGCTTCGCGAGAGGCTTCGGCAGCTTCTTCTCCAACGCTGCCACCTTCGCCTTGGCCTCGACGAGCTTTGCCTTGGTCGGCTCGTCCATCATCATCAGCGTCGGTGTCGGCGGCGAGGGAGTGAAGAACGAGTAGAGGCCCGCTTCGTCGATGTTTTGGAACATCGAGAACAGCCCGTAATACTCCTTCTGCGCGATGGGATCGTATTTGTGGTCGTGACAGCGGGCGCACTCAAACGTGAGGCCGAGAAACGCCGTCGCAAAGGTCTGCACCCGGTCTGCCACATACTCCACGCGGTATTCTTCCTCCACACTGCCGCCTTCCGCCTCCTGCTGATGAAGCCGATTGAAAGCCGTGGCGAGAATCTGCTCATCCGTGGCCTTTGGCAGCAGATCACCAGCGATCTGCCACGTCACAAACTGGTCGAATGGCAGGTTGTCGTTCAGCGCCTTCACCACCCAGTCCCGCCAAGGCCACACGTCCCGCTCCCGATCCACCTGAAAGCCATACGAGTCCGCATACCGCGAGACATCGAGCCAGTCCGAAGCCCACTTTTCGCCGAAGGCGGGTGATTGGAGGAGCTTCGGTATCAGGTCCGACACGTCGGACTTGTCCGACCAGTCCGACGGCGGAAGCCCGATCAAATCAAAATGCAGCCTCCGCCTCAAAATGGATGCCTCCGCCTTCGGCTGGAGCTTCAAGCCGCGCGGTTGCAGCCCCGCGCTCACGATCTCGTCGATGCGCTTGGCAGCGTCGTGAATCGAAACATTGCCCGCAGGCACCGGAACCGGCACAAAACTCCAATGCGCCTCATATTCCGCACCTTCGCTGATCCAGCGGCGCAGCGTTTCCACCTCCGCCTTCGTGAGCTGGCCGAGCTTCGACTTCGGCGGCGGCATCAGTTCATCGGGATCGGTGGTCAGGATGCGTTCGAGGATGAGGCTCTTCTCCGGCTTTCCCGGCACGATGTGACCTTCCTTGATCGCTGCGGCGCGATCATCGAGCCGAAGATCCGCCTCGCGCTTCTTCGAGTCCGGGCCATGGCAGTGAAAACACTTGTCCGAGAGGATCGGCCGAATGTCGCGGTTGAAGCGCAGCTTCTCCGCCGCGGTGGCGGCGAGCGGTAAAAACAGGATGGCGATGGCAAAACGCATGCGTTGTAATCAATGACAGGAGACTTCCGCCTTCCACAACGGCCTTCTTCTTGACCTTCTTGACGCCCTTGACCACTTCCCCGCTCCCATGAAGCCCAACCACGCCCTCTTTGCCCTCTTCATCACCTCCGCCGTGCTGGCTGACGGCCCGAAAGACAACCAAGTCGCTGACGTGCGCCCCATCCCGCCTCCAGGCGTCGCCGTGCCGGAGCCCGACAAGGCCCGCCTGACCGAAGGCCTGAAAAAACTCCGCGCCGCCATCGATGAAGCCGCGAAGGCACAGGCCAAAAATCCGCTGCTCGCCGACTTGCTGCCCGACGTGGAGATTTATCACAAGGCCGTCGATTGGGCGCTGCGTTACGGCGAGGTCCACAAACAGCCCGAGGTGAAATCCGCCGATGAAGCGCTCGCCGAGGGTCTGAAACGCGCCGCGGCTCTCAAAGAAGGCAAAGCACCGTGGACGCAGCAAAAGGGCCTCGTCGTCCGCGCCTACCGCTCAAAGATTGACGGCAGCGTGCAGCCTTACGGCCTCGTCATTCCCGAGTCGTATGTCGGTGCTCCCGTTCGCACGGACATCTGGTGCCACGGCCGCGGCGAGACGCTCAGCGAGCTCGCCTTCATCGATCAACGCAGCAAGCAGGTCGGCAATGTGCAGCCGAAAGGTGCCATCGTGCTGCATCCGTATGGCCGCTACTGCTGCGCGAACAAGTTCGCCGGCGAGATCGACCTGCTCGAAGCCCTCGACCACGCGAAGAAATTCTACGCCATCGACGAAGACCGGGTCGTGATGCGTGGCTTCAGCATGGGCGGTGCGGCCGCGTGGCAGTTCGCCGTGCATTACGCCGACAAATGGTGCGCCGCGAATCCCGGCGCGGGCTTTGCCGAGACCGCGGAATTCCTCGGCGGCTTCCAGGCCGAGGATGTCTCGAAAGCCTCGTGGTTTCAGAAGAAGCTCTGGCACTGGTATGATGCCACGGACAACGCCCTGAACCTCGAAATGTGCCCCACGATCGCTTACAGCGGGGAAATCGACAAACAAAAGCAGGCCGCCGACATCATGGAGCTGGCCCTCCGCGGTGAGCAGGTCGATCTGACGCACATCATCGGCCCGCAGACCGCGCACAAGATCCATCCCGACTCGCTCGTCGAGATCGAAAAACGCCTCGCTGACATCTGCGCCCTCGGTCGTGACCGCAACCCGCAGGACGTGCATCTCTCCACCTGGCACCTGCGCTACAACCGCATGCACTGGGTCGTCGTCGATGCACTGGAGGAGCACTGGGACCGCGGCCGCATCCATGCCCGCGTGATGAGCCCCACCGAGGTGGCCGTGCGTGCCCAGAACATCAGCGCCTTCACCTTCGACATGCCCGCCGGCCACTCGAAGCTCTGGCCGCTCGACAAGGTGAACGTGACCATCGAAGGCCAGCAGCTCCAGGTCTCCCGTCCTCGCTCCGACCGTTCCTGGCGCGTGCATTTCCGCCTCAAAGGCAATCAATGGAAGCAAGCTCTCAGCCCCGAGCTGGAAGACCAGGGCAAGCTGGTGAAAAAACACGGCCTCTGCGGACCCATCGACGATGCCTTCATGGACAAGTTCCTCTTCGTGAAGCCCACCAAGCCAGCGTGGAATGCCAAAGTGGATGCCTGGAGCAAGGCCGAGCTCGAACGCGCCCAGTTTGAGTGGCGTCGCCAGTTCCGCGGAGATGCGCCAGTGAAGGATGACACCGCCATCACCGATGCCGACATCGCCGCGAACAACCTCGTGCTCTGGGGTGATCCCTCCAGCAATGCTGTGCTCGCCAAAATCGCCGACAAGCTGCCCGTGCAGTGGTCGCAGACGAAGCTTACCGCGAACGGCAAAGACTACGACGCCACCACGCACGCGCCCGTTTTGATCTTCCCGAACCCGCTGAACCCCGCGAAGTATGTCGTGCTCAACAGCAGCTTCACCTACCGCGAATACGATTACCTCAACAACGCCCGCCAGATCCCCAAACTGCCCGATTGGGCCGTGATCGACCTCAACCAGCCCAAGACCTCGCAGGCTCCCGGCGGCATCGCCGATGCCGGATTCTTCGGCGAGGCCTGGGAATGGAAACCCGCTCCTGCCGCGAAGTAAAAGCCATCAATTATTGAGATCGATTGGGCTCTTGAAGGCTGCTGTTGGTTGATTCAAAGCTCCACCCACTGGCCCGGCACGGGCGCGGGGTAGCGGCCTTGGGCGTCGGATTTGAGCGGGGACTCGCCGCCGGGCGTGAGCTTGTCGATGCCGGGGAACCACTGGAATTGGGACGCCATCGCCTCATCCCACGTCACGGTGCGGCCCATGTGCATGGCGGCGCGGCCCATGATGG
>CALMTT010000489.1 GCA_937872615.1 uncultured Verrucomicrobiaceae bacterium
AATGGCCTTCACAATCAGCGCAAAGGCAATGTTCGTTTGAATGATGCGGACGGTTCGTCGGCCAAGCTGAATGGCTTCGGCAACTTTGCTCAAATCATCCTGCATCAGCGCGATGTCCGCCGTTTCAATCGCGGTGTCCGTGCCCGCGCCGCCCATCGCGATGCCGATGCTGGCTGCGGCCATCGCGGGCGCGTCGTTCACGCCGTCGCCGATCATGCCGACGTGTTTGTGCTGCGCGAGTAGTTCGCGGACGCGCTCGATCTTCTGGTCCGGCAGCAAATCTCCCTTCGCTTCGTCAATGCCGACCTGTTTGGAGATGGCATCCACCGTTCGTTGATTGTCGCCGCTCAACATGGCAACCTTTTCCACTCCGGCGGCGTGCAGGGCTTTGATCGCTTCGCTGGCGTTCGGGCGAACCGTGTCCCCCACCGCCAGAATCCCCAGCACTTCCCCCTTGCAACCTTCATGCGGCTTGTGCCCGACGATCACAACCGACATCGCTTGCGCTTCAATCTCGGCAAGCTTCTTTTCTAAATCGTCCGAACAGACGGCGGATTCGTGCGCAAAGCGGTGGTTGCCGACGAAATACAGATGCCCGTCGAGATGCGCTTCCGCGCCGCGTCCGGTTTTTGACTGATAATTTTCGCTGCGGGGGAATTGGATTTTCCTTTCCTCAGCATACTTCACGACGGCTTGCGCGAGCGGATGTTCCGAATGCGTGTCAATGGCAGCAGCCACACGCAAGATTTCTTCCTCGGATTTTCCATTCCACGGAATCACTTGTTGCACACGCGGCTTGCCTTCGGTGATCGTGCCGGTCTTGTCCACGGCGAGAGCTTTCAGCTTTCCGATTTCTTCAAGGAATACTCCGCCCTTGATGAGCACGCCGCGCCGCGCCATCGCAGTCAGGCCGGAGACGATTGAAACCGGCGTCGAGATGACGAGCGCGCACGGACACGCGATGACCAGCAGCACCAGTGAGCGGTAAATCCAAGTCATCCATTCGCCGTGAAACAGCAGCGGGCCGGACAGCAGAACCAATATGGCGACGACAAAAACCACCGGTGTGTAAATCTTCGCGAAGCGGTCCACGAACCGTTGCGACGGCGCTTTCTGTCCCTGCGCCTCACCCACGAGCTTGATGATTTTCGCCAGCGTCGTGTCGGTGTGGCCTTTTGTCACTTTCACTTCCAGCGAGCCTTCGCCATTGATTGTTCCCGCGAACACCGTGTCGCCGGGTTTCTTTTCCACCGGCATGGATTCGCCGGTGATGGGAGCTTGGTTAATGGCGGATTCCCCGGAAGTGACGACGCCATCGAGCGGCACGCGCGCCCCGGATTTGATCACGACAGTTTCATCCACCTTCACTTCTGCAACGCGCAATTCCTGAATCTGGTCGCCGCGTTTCACCAGCGCGGTGTCGGGTGTGAGTTCGAGCAGCGATTGGATTGCACGGCGGGCGCGGGCCACGCTGAAACCTTCCAACAATTCAGACAGCGCGAACAGGAACACAACTGCCGCACCCTCCGTCCACTCGCCGATAGCCGCCGCGCCGATAACGGCGACGCTCATCAGCACGTTCATATCGAGCGAGAAGTGACGCAGGGCGCGGATTGCCTTTGGAAAAATCAACCAACCTCCGGCGACGATGGCGATGACAGCGGCGGCGGCCTTCCCGTAAGGCGGAAGAAGATTCTGCCACTGAATCATAAGTGAGATTCCAGTGAAGACGCCGGAGACAATCACGGAAACGAGTTGCGCTTTGCGCGAGCCGTCGCCGTGTTCATCCTCCGCTTCGCCATCGCCCTGCAACGAAGCCTTCAATCCCGCCGTGCCGATAGCTTCGATGAGTTGCTGCGGCGTGATGCGTTTGTCGTGCGCAATGCTTGCTGTGCCCGCCATGAGGTTGACCTTGATCTCGGCAATCCCCGCCATCGGTTTGAGCGCGCGCTCAATGGCCGCGATTTCATCGGGACAATCCATCCCGGCGACCTTAAGCGTGGTCTGGCTCGCCGCCTTCACGTCAGCGTTGAGGACGCGCGATTCCTTTGGAGCTTCGTGGTCGTGTCCGCTACAACAATCGCTACAACCACCGTGTTTGTGTTCATCACTCATGAATCAGGCTGAGGATAACGGCTGTAATCCTAGCAGACTGTGCAGGCTGTCAGGATGTCGCGCGGGTTTCATTCGATGATTGGAGGTTTACGAATCTGCTTCAACGCTCACTCATCGCAAATGCACGCATACTCCGCGCGTTTGCACTTGCCGCAGGGGGTCATGTTATACTTGATGCGAAAATTTTGCGGCTTGGCGTCGGCCTTGGATCGGAGTTGCACCACCACGTTGTAGTCGTTGCCTTCCGGCAGGGGCGTTTTGGAAACCAACGCGTCGCCTTTCTTTTCAAACTCGATTTTGACCTTGCCGCCTTTCGCTTCGGCAATTGCGGTCACAACTTGCTCGCCGGGCGATATGGCTTTCAGGTCTTTGTCGTAAAACGTGATGGTCACGGTCTTGTTTGTTTCAACGAAAAATTCCGCGCGCGGACTTTCGTTTTCCAAGAGCCGTCCGCCTTTTGGTCCGGGGGTGATTTTCTCGGCGTGAGCCTGGGTGATCCCAAAAACCAGCGCAGCGACGGCCATCATTTGACTTAGCTTTTTCATTCTTTCTTCCTTTCGTTTTGTTGTTTTGCTTCTTGTTTGTTCTCGACCCATTCGTAAAGCGTCGGAAGCAATACCAGGGTCAGAAAAGTGGAACTTAAGATACCGCCGATGACGACGGTGGCCAGCGGACGTTGAACTTCCGCTCCCGCGCCGTGGGCCAACGCCATGGGCACAAAACCGAAGCTGGCGACCAGCGCCGTCATGAGCACCGGACGCAGGCGGGTCAACGAGCCTTCGAGAACGGAGTCTTGCACGCTTTTGCCTTCCTCGCGCAATTGGTTGAAATAACTGATCATGACGAGGCCGTTGAGGACCGCAACACCACTCAAGGCAATGAAGCCAACGCCAGCCGAGATGCTGAAGGGGAGTCCGCGTAGCGCGAGGGCGAACACGCCGCCCGTCACGGCAAGTGGAATGCCGGAATAGATGAGCAAGGCCTGGCGGATGCTGCCGAACGCGGCGAAGACCAGCAGGAAAATCAAAATCAAAGCGACCGGGACAACGATCATGAGCCGCACCCGGGCTTGCTGGAGATTCTTGAACTGTCCGCCGAATTCAACGTAGTAACCTTCCGGAAGTTTCACCTGTTGGATCTTCTCCTGCGCCTCCTTCACGAAGCTCTCCACGTCGCGACCCCGTAAGTTGAGCACAATCGCCAGTCGTCGCTGGCCCGACTCGCGATTGATGGTGTTCACTTGCTCCGCCATTTTGAAATCGGCGAGTTGTCCCAACGTCACCAAGCCGCCATCCCGGCTATCCACGGGAAGATACTTCAAGCCTTCAATTCTCGACCGCGAAGCCTCGGGCATCCGCACGACGATGTTGAAGCGCTGGTTGCCCTCGACAATCGTGCCCACGGTCTTACCGCCAAGACCTGTCGCAATGGCGTTATTTACCTCTTCCGCGCGAAAGTTGAATTTGCTCAAGTTCGTCCGGTTCAACGTAATATCCAGCACCGGCGCTTTGCCGAGGGCATCGAAGTCCACGTCCGCCGCGCCACGAATTCCGGCGAGAATGTCGCGGATTTCCTTGGCGGACTTTTCGAGGATGTCGTAATCCGAGCCAAAGACTTTTACCGCCACGTCGGCGCGCGTGCCTTCGAGCAGTTCATTGAGACGCATTTCGATCGGTTGCATAAACAGAGCCGCCTGCCCCGGAACTTTCCTGCCCAGCACTTCGCTTATCAGGTTGGCCAGTTCTTCCTTGGTGATCGTGCGTCCATTGATCTTGCGCCACTTGTCTTGCGGTGTGAAAAAGACGTACGTGTCAGCGACGTTCACACCCATGGGATCGGTCGCCACTTCCGCCGTGCCGATGCGGGAATACGTGCGGGCGACTTCCGGGAAATCGTCTCGCAAAACGCCTTCGGTTTTCTTCTGCATGTCAATGGCCGCGTCCAAGCCTATGCTGGTGGTGCGAACCATTTGAATCAGAAAACTCCCTTCATCCAGTTTTGGTACAAATACCGCGCCAAGCCGGGAGAAGATGAAAACCGAGAGCACGAATAATCCGACTGCGCCCGACATCGTGAGCCAGCGGCGACGCCGCGCCCAATGCAGGACGGGGGCATAGATTTGCTTCGCAACGCGAATCGCCCAATTGTCACCCTCCTTCACGTCGCCCGTGAGGAGGAACGAGCAAAGCGCAGGCATCAGCGTGAGCGTCAGCACGAGCGCGCCACCCAAGGCGAACATCACGGTGAGGGCCATCGGGTGAAACATTTTCCCTTCAATGCCGGTCAGCGCGAGAATGGGCAGATAGACAATGGTGATGATCGCCACACCGAAAAACATCGGTGAGCCGACTTGTTTGGAGGCGGCCAAGACAACGTGAAGCCGTTCCTCGCGATTCAAGCGTCGTCCGAGGTGATGCTGCTTCTCGCCAAGCTGTCGGACAATGTTTTCAACGATGACGACTGCGCCATCAATGATGAGGCCAAAATCAATTGCGCCCAAACTCATGAGGTTGCCCGAAACGCCGCCCTTCACCATGCCGGTCAGGGCAAAGAGCATGGCCAACGGAATCGCAGCCGCCACGATGAGCGCCGCGCGGACATTTCCGAGCAACAGCAGCAGGATGGCAACCACGAGAACCGCGCCTTCAAAAAGATTCTTTTTCACGGTGGAGATCGTGCGGTTGACCAAATCGCTGCGGTCGTAGGTGGTTCGAATCTCGACTCCTTCCGGCAGTTTTTTTTGAATCTCCTTGAGCCGCTCGTCAACGCTCCGCGCAATGAGGCGGCTGTTGCCGCCGGCCAGCATGAGGGTGATGCCCGATACGGTTTCTTCGCCGTTCACCAAGGAAGCGCCCGTGCGGACCTTTGAACCGATGCCCACTTCCGCCACGTCTTTGACCTTGATGGGTTCTTTGCCGAAGCCGAATTTGATCGGCAGGTTCGCGATTTCATCCACCGTCTGCACCCGGCTGATACCGCGAATAGAAATCTGTTCGCCGGCCTGTTGAATCACGCCGCCGCCCGCGTTCTCCACGTTCCCGCTGATGACCGCTGTCAATTCGTCGAAGCCGATTCCAGCGTTCATCATCTTTTGCGGATCGGGCTGGACGACGATCTGCTTTTCGTAACCGCCCGACGGACTGATTTCCGCGATGCCCGGCACGCTGCGCAGCAGTGGTTTGATGGTCCAATCCTGAATCAATTTAAGTTGCAGCAACTGCTCGTAGCGGGTAGCGGGTTTGTTCGTTGCGCCGGGCTTGTAATCCACGACGTAGTGATAAATCTCGCCGAGGCCGGTTGTAATCGGCGCGAGCCGGGGCTGAATGCCGGGGGGCAATTCGTCCAGCGTGTTTTGCAGCCGCTCGGTGACGAGTTGACGGGCGCGATAAATGTCCGTGCCGTCCTCGAACACCAGCGTCAGTTGCGACAGGCCAAACTTTGAAATGGAACGCAACTCGACGAGGTTTTGAATCCCGGCCATTTCGGTTTCGATGGGAAAGGTGACGAGCTTTTCGATTTCCTCCGGCGCGAACGCGGGCACTTCGGTGTTGATCTGCACCTGAACATTGGTGATGTCCGGCACGGCATCAATCGGCAGCCGCAACATGGACCAGATGCCGACGGCAATCAGTCCTGCTGTGGCAATGAGGACAAACGCGCGTTGGCGAAGCGAAAATTCTAAAATGCGGTTAATCATTCTGGTTCTCCCTTAATCCGAACAGGCCGCGCCGCCTTTCACGAACCGCAATTCCGTCAGCCACAATGTTTGCACGGGTTTGACCGCAACTTTGTCGCCGGAATAAAGGCCGTCGGTGATTTCAATAAAGTCGCCTGACTCAGCGCCGACTTTTACGGCCGTGCGGGTCAGGTGGTCGCCGTTCACCGCATAGACAAAATCTCCTTCCGCCGCCCGTAGCAGCGCAGAGCGGGGAATCACGGTGACATTTTCCTCTTTAGCGGCGTTGAATGTCGCCGTGAGAGAGATTCCGCGGGCGTATTCCTTTTCCGTTCCCGGAATCTGGACAATCAGTTCCACCTGGCCGCTGGCCGATTGGATTTGCGCATCCACGCGAAGCAATTTGCCGTCGCTGGATTTGCCGTCCTTGGTCGCCAGAGACACGGATTGGCCAGATTGCAAGAGCTTGGTCTGCTCGCGGCTGATGAGGCCAATGGCGTGAACCGAGTTGGATTCGCTCTGATAAACTTGAACCTCGGTTATGACCTGACCGGCAAGTTTGCGTTCGCTCACTTCGGCAATTTCCAATCCGATGAACCGGCGCGTTTCTTCTGACAGCGACAAGCCCTTGCCTTCCTTGAAACTCGGCAAATCCTTTCCGGCCATCTCGCCTGCTTCCTTTTTTGATGCTTCGCGCCCGCAGCCGGCCATCGCCAAGCACAGCGGCAAAATCACAATAGCGATTTTCATTTCGCTTCCTCCTTCGTTGCAGTGCTCGACAACGGTGGATTCAGCCCGGTGAGCAGTTCAAGATTTTGCGCCGCCTCCAGAGCCTCCTTCTTCGTGTCGAGCAAACTTTCAACCGCTTCGAGATACTGCTTCTGCAATTCGACATAGACGCTGATCTCCACCGCGCCAAGTCGATAGTGGCGGTCAGCGACTTCGGCAGCTTCGCGGAAATGCTCCACGGAATCCGGTCGCCATGATGCCATCTGGCGGAGCTTCGTTTTGTAAGTCAGCGCCGCCTCGATCACCTTTCGCTCCACTTCGCGCGCTGTAACATTCAGCGAAACCTCGGCCTGCATCTGCCGCGCCATCGCCGTTTGGATGTTCCCTTTGTTGCGATTCCACAGGGGCAGCGGAAGCGAAACACCCACGCCAATGATACGCTCGTGGTCGCCCGCGTTCTCCTCCGAAATCGTCGGCCCAAGCGAGATGGCC
>CALMTT010000490.1 GCA_937872615.1 uncultured Verrucomicrobiaceae bacterium
TGGTGCTGCGCGCGATCGGCGCCGACGGCTCCGCCCGGTTGCTGGCCACGGGGCTGAATGGCAACCCCGATCATGTCCTGGGCTACCAGCAGCCGGGGAGTTCCTTCACGTTTCCCGTGACTGCCAAGTTTTCCGGCGCCAAGGGTACGGGCACGCGTACGGCAGGCCGGACCTGCACCTTCACGTTCACGAAGAGATAGCGATCTCGTTGTATCGACTCGGCGATCCGTGCTGAATTGGGCCGGCATGTCGATCGATACAAGTACAAGCAGTGCCGGTGAATTGCGCAGGGATGCGCTCGGTGTTCCCCACATCGTCTTCTTCGTGATTGCGGCAGCGGCGCCTCTTACGGCGGTCGTCGGAGTCACGCCGGCTGCATTCATGCTCGGGAACGGGCCCGGAGTGCCGGGCACTTTCCTGCTCGTCGGGGTCCTCTATCTGCTGTTCAGCGCGGGCTTCACCGCGATGAGTGGTCATATCGGCAATGCCGGCGGCTTCAAAATCCAGGTGCAGGACCTCAACAACGCCGGACTCGACGCACTCGAAGCCGCCACGCAGAAGCTCCTTGCCGCCGCGCAGAACGAGCCGGGCCTCATCTCACTCGTCACTGGCTTCCGCGCCCGAACACCGCAATTCAAACTCGAAATCAACCGCGCCCAGGCCAAGACCATGGGTGTCTCGCTCGCTGATTTGAACGAAGCGCTGCAAGTCTATCTCGGCTCCGTCTATGTGAACGACTTCAATTTGTTCGGCCGCACCTATCAAGTCACCGCGCAGGCCGATCACGAATTCCGAAAAGACCCCGCCGATGTCTCACGCATCAAAATCCGCAATCAAAACGGCGACATGGTGCCGCTCGGTGCCCTCGTGAAAGTCGTCAAAACCGGCGGTGCCGACCGCGTGCAGCGCTACAACCTCTACTACTCCGCCGACATCAATGGCAACACGCTCCCCGGCATCAGCTCCAGCCAGATGATCGAAAAGATCGAGCGCCTCGCGAAGGAGCACCTGCCCTCCGGTTTTGCCATCGAGTGGACCGATCTGACCTATCAGCAGATCCTCGCTGGCGACACGCTCATCTACATCTTCCCGCTTTGCGTCATTTTCGTCTTCCTCGTGCTCGCCGCGCAATACGAGAGCTGGAGCATGCCCATGGCCATCATCCTCATCGTGCCCATGTGCCTGCTCTCCGCCATCGGCGGCGTGTGGCTGCGCGGGCTCGACAACAACATCTTCACGCAGATCGGCCTCGTCGTGCTCGTCGGTCTCGCCGCGAAAAACGCCATCCTCATCGTCGAATTCGCCAAACAACTTCAAGACGAAGGCATGGACCGCGTCAAAGCCGCCGTCGAAGCCTGCCGACTGCGTTTGCGACCGATTTTGATGACCAGCTTCGCCTTCATCCTCGGCGTGCTGCCGCTCGTCCTCGCCACCGGCGCCGGTGCCGAAATGCGCCAGGCCCTCGGCACCGCCGTCTTCTTCGGCATGATCGGCGTCACCATTTTCGGCCTGCTCTTCACCCCCGTCTTCTACGTCATCCTCCGCGCCATCGTCGAGCGACGCCAAGCCCCCAACCTTCCCGCATATCATGCAGCTCATTCATAAAGTAGTCCGCACAGTCCCCTGTGCGGAACGAACGTCGCCAAGCTCCCGAGCCGCACAGAGGACTGTGCGGACCACTCTGCTGCTTTGCGTGCTCTCCAGCTGCACCGTCGGCCCCAAATTCCTCCAGCCGCAGCCGAAGATGCCTTCGGACTATGCTTCGAAAGCCGCGAACAACCTTCGCGCCGAACCCACCTGGTGGCGCAAGCTCAACGACAGCACGCTCAACGGCCTCATCGCGCAAGCCACCGATCAAAACAAAGACCTCGCCGTCGCCAAATCGCGACTGCTCGAAGCCCGTGCGCTTTGGAGAGAATCCCAATTCGACTTCGCGCCCACCGTCACCTCCGGCAGCACTTATGAAACCACCCAGCTCGGTGCCTCGATGAACGCCGCCTTCCGCGGTCGCACCGTCGATACCTGGCGCACCGGCTTCGATGCTGACTACGAGCTCGATTTCTTCGGGCGCGTCCGAAACAGCGTCAAAGCCGCCAAAGCCACCAGCGCTGCCGCCGAGGCCAGCGTGCAGGATTTGCTCATCACGCTGCAAGCCGAGGTCACCATCAATTACCTCGAACTCCGTGGTGCCCAGGCCCAACTCGCCGTCGCGCAAGAAAACGCCGGCAATCAAAGCGAAGCCCTGCGCATCGCCGAAGCCTCGCTCAAAGGCGGACGCGGCACCCAGCTCGATGTCGCGCGTGCGAACGCCCTCTTGAACGCCACGCAGGCGCAAATCCCCACCTACGAGGAAAGCGTCGCCAAAGCCATCCACCGCATCGCCGTGCTCTGCGGCCGCAATCCCTCCGAACTGCGCCCGCAGCTCCAAAAAGCCCTCAAACAGCCCGCCGTGCCCTCCAGCATCGCCATCGCCAAACCGGCCGAGTTGCTCCGCCTGCGCCCCGACATCGGCATGGCCGAAAACAACCTCGCCGCCGCCACCGCACGAGTCGGCATCGCCACTGCCGATCTCTTCCCACGCATCACCTTCGGCGGACGCCTCAACCTCGAAGGCCAAACCCTCGCCAGCCTCAATCAATACGGCTCACCGGCTTACAGCTTCGGCCCACGCATTAGCTGGGCCTTTCTGAACCTCGGTCGCGTGCGTCAGCAGATCAAAGCCGCCGGTCATCGCGCCGACGCCGCACTCTCGACCTACGAACAGACCGTCTTGCTTGCTCTCGAAGAAGTCGAAAACGCCCTCACCAGCTACGACCGCGAGCGCCAGCGCCTCCGCCACCTCGAAGCAAGCGCCGCCAGCGCCCGCGAAGCCGCCACCTTGGCCCGACAACGCTATCAAGACGGCGTCGCCGACTTCCTCACCGTCCTCGACGCCGAACGCGTCGCCCTGGCCGCCCAAAACGACATCGTCCTCAGCCGCACCCGCGCCACCGCCGCTTGGGTCCGCATCTACAAAGCGATGGGTGGTGGGAATTGAGCCTCGCAACAGCCTCATCTCAGGCTTCGTAGTCATGGCATGAGGCCCCTTCTTCTACTCTTCCTGCTTGTTTCGTCGTTTGCCTTCGCCGCACCGCCGGAGCCGACGCTGACACCCACGCTCCGCGCGGTCGATTTGAGCCTTGGGGAGGCCGTGGAGGTCACTTTGGCCGACCAAAGCATCGCGAAGGTCAAACTGCTGAAACTCGACGAAAAGACTGACTCGATGGCCAAGGCCGTTCGCGAGGCCAACGTGCTCGTCGAGGTCAATGGCGAGCAAAAGTGGCTCACGAGCGCAAACTACAATCTCCCGCAACTCGTCGGCGGCGTGCAAATCGACTGCCCCATCACCCGCGGCTACAACGCCAACAGCGGCGAGGACTCGTGGAGCCTCGAAAAAGATGCGCGACTGCGTCTTTGGCCGAAAAACGCTCCGTGGATCGAGCCGGGCACCTTTGTCTATCCGCTCAAACAACGCTGGTTCGCCACCTCCACGCAATTCTCGAACGAACCGACCTACGTCGATGGCGGCGACAAGCCGGACCGGAAGAAGATTTATTATCACAACGACCTCGACTTCGGCGGCTGCGAAGGCCTCACCGAGGTCATCGCCGCCACCGACGGCCTCGTCGTGAGCGTTTCGGAGAAGACGCTGCCCGGTTACTCGCTCACGCCCGTGCGTCCGCGTTACGACGTGGTCTATCTGCTCGACGAACGCGGCTGGTATTACCGCTACAGCCACCTGCACACGATTGATCCCGCCATTCAAATGGGCGCCCGCGTGAAAATGGGCCAGCGCATCGGCCTCCTCGGCAAGGAAGGTGCCAGCGGCGGCTGGACGCATCTGCACTTCGGCATCAAAAGCCGCCAACCCTCCGGCAAATGGGGCACGCAGGAGGCCTACGCCTTCGCGTGGGAGGCCTACCAACGCGAGAACAAGCCCGCCATCATCGCTGTGGCCCGTCCGCATCATTTCATCCGCGCTGGCGAAACGATCACGCTCGACGCGTCGAAGTCCTGGGCCGCCTCCAGCATCAAATCCTACGCTTGGACCTTCACCGATGGCCAAACCGCCTCCGGCGCGAAAATCGAGCGCACCTACACCAAGCCTGGTGCCTACAGCGAGATCCTTCAAGTCTCCGACACCGCCGGAAATGTCAGCTACGACTTCGCCATCGTCCAAGTCATGGGCAGCGACGACAAAAACCTGCCACCAACCATTCACCCGACCTTCTGGCCCACCACCGGCCTCAAGCCCGGCACCGAGATCACCTTCAAAGTCCGCACCTTCCGCACCACCGGCGGCGAGACCTGGGACTTCGGCGACGGCTCACCGAAAGTCACCGTGAAGTCCGACGGCAACGCCAAAGCCCTCGCCAAAGACGGCTACGCCATCACGCAACACACCTTCTCCAAGCCCGGCGACCACCTCGTGAAAGTCGAACACACCAACGACCGCGGCGAAACCGCCACCGGGCATCTTTGGATGCGCGTCGAAGATCGCTGATCGCGATCAGCAAATGCCAAGCGCCTTCGCCACCACGACATCCGCGGTCGGAAGCTGGATCGCCTCGAGAGGCGGGCTGTAGATGGCGGGGGAGTCGAGGCTGCACACGCGCTGCACGGGGGCGTCGAGTTCGTCGAAGATGCGCTCCTGGATCATGTAGGCGATCTGGGCACCGATGCCGCAGTAGGGCTTGTTTTCCTCGACATAAACGGCGCGATGCGTTTTCGCGACGGATTCGAGGATGGTGTCCTCGTCCAGCGGGCGGATCGTGCGGAGATCGACGACTTCGGCGTTGATGCCGTGCTCTTCTTCGAGGATGCGGGCGGCCTCGAGGCAGGTGATGACGGCCTTGCCATGGGCGATGAGGCTGATGTCGGTGCCCACGCGTTTTACATCGGCGAGGCCGAGCGGGATGACGAGGTCGCCGCCGGGGATTTCATCATTCGAGGGCACGTCCCACTCCTCGCCGTAAAGCTTTGTGCTCTCCATGAACATGACGGGGTCATTGTCACGGATGGCGGCCTTCATGAGGCCCTTGGCATCGTAGGCGTTGCTGGGGCACACGCACTTCATGCCGGGGAAGTTCGCCATGATGTTTTCCGGCGTGTGGGAATGGGTCGCGCCGACGCTGGTGCCGCCATTGGCAGGACCGCGGATGACGATGGGGCAGTTGATCTTGCCGCCGGACATGTAGCGGACCATCGCGCCGTTGTTCACGATTTGGTCCCAGGCGACGGTGTAAAAGCTCCAGAACATGAGCTCCATCACCGGACGCACGCCTAGCATGCTGGCGCCGATGCCCATGCCAATGAAGCCGGCTTCGCTGATCGGAGTGTCGACGAGGCGCTTGTCACCCCACTTGTCCCACAGGCCTTGGGTGACTTTGTAGGCACCATTGTATTGGGCGACTTCCTCCCCCATCACCACGACCATGGGATCACGGGCGATTTCTTCGTCGAGGGCTTCACGGATGGCGTCGCGGTAGGTGATTCGGCGGGGCATGGCGGATTTTGAGGGGGCAGTAAGTCGGGGAGACCGGGGGCGGTGTCAAGCCGAGGGGCGGGGAGGATGGGAGAAGCTTCGCGAAACGCGGAAATCGGGCCAAAACCGTCCCGGAAGGCTCGAAAAGAAGCTTTTATTAAGAATTCCTGATATTTTTCAGAAATGATGATTGACGGAAGGCGTAAAGTTTTGTTGAACCAAGGTGAGTTTCCGGCCTGCGCCGCATCTTCCGCTGTTTCCAGCACGCAAATTGCTCAAAAAGTTCGCGCAGACACCCGCATCCTCACTTAGACTGCTTGCCCCCCGCGTCTGGCGGGAGGGCAAAGATTCATACCTTTGCACCGTTAACCGATAGAATGCTCAACATGGAACTCGATGGAGGAATCAAGATCTACCTGCGGGAGATTGGCAAGACTGACTTGCTGACTCCCGAGCAGGAGGTCGAACTCGCCGAGCGCATCAAGCGCGGCGACCCCGAGGCACGCTCCCACATGATCCGCGCGAACCTGCGCCTCGTGGTGAAGATCGCCCAAGATTATGCCAACTACGGCCTGCCCCTTCTGGACCTCATCTCCGAAGGCAACATTGGCCTCATGAAGGCGGTGGAACGCTTCGACCCCAACAAGGGTGGCAAGCTTTCCACTTACGCCGCCTGGTGGATTAAACAGTCCATCAAGCGTGCTCTCGCCAACCAGTCCAAGACCATCCGACTGCCCGTCCACATGGTGGACAAGATCAGCAAGATGCGCCGCGTGGCCATGGCCATGTCCGAGGAGCTCGGCCGCGAGCCCACCGACGACGAATTGTCCGAGGAAATCGGCATCGACCGCGCGAAGCTCAGCCAGCTCAAGGTCGCCTCCATGCGTCCGGCATCTCTCGATGCCCCGATTAGCGAGGACGACAGCACCGAGTTCGGCGAAATCGTGGGCGATGAAAACGCGCTCACGCCTTTCGAGCTCCTCTCGCACAAAAACATGCACGGCCAGCTCGATGGCCTGCTCACCGTGCTTGATGCTCGTGAGTTGAAGATCATCGAAGCCCGCTTCGGCCTCTCCGGCCAGAAGCCGCGCACGCTTGAAGAAGTCGGCCAGGAGTTCGGCGTCACCCGCGAGCGTATCCGCCAGCTTCAAAACATCGCCCTGCGCAAACTGCGCCGTGCCCTCCAGAAGAAGGAAGACCCGATTCCGAAGGCCCTGCGCAATGCCGGCGGCAAAAAGAAGCGCGGCAAGAAGAAGGAGCAGGAAGAGCCCGAGCCGGAAGTCGAGGTCGACGAAGATCTCGGTGGCGAGGAGTAATCCCGCGTTTGAATTTCGAAGCCGTGTGGAGCAATCCGCGCGGCTTTTTTCATGCCCGCGTCAAGACGAGCCATGCCGCCAGGACCAGGATCAGGCCAGCGGTGATCCACCCGGCTCTCGCGACGAGGATGTCCTGCGGATTCGAGGCCTCCGACCAGTCATGGCGCACGCGTTTGCGGCGGATGCGTGGGCTGGGCGTGTCGTGAGCGGGAGTGTTGGTCAGGGCGTGCATCTTCGGGAGAAGGTGGTTGTCACAAGATAGATCACCGGAAGACGCGATTCGTTACACGCATGGTTGGTTGCAGCGCTTCAAAGCGCGTCTAGTCTCGCCGCCCATGAAGACGCGCCTTCTTTTGCTCATCGGCATGGCTTTCGGTGCCATTCACGCGCGTGAGTGGAAGAGCGCCGATGGCAGCAAAACCATCGAAGCGGCCTTTGTGGCCGTGCAGGGGGACAAGCTCGCGCTCAATCTCGCCGGGAAGACCTCCATTTTTCCGATCACGGCCTTCGCGGCGGATGATCAGCAGTTCGCGAAGAACGCGCAGGCCATCACCGAGAGCGCTGCCAAGCTCGGACCGCAGTCCTTTGAGTTCGCACATCCGGTCGATGATGGCAGCGGATGGATTTGCCGCCTTGCTTTGAAGACGGACCCGAATGCCGGCGGGCCGAAACTCTTCACCGGTGAAGCTTTCTTCCTCGTTACAAAGGACGCGTTCGCGCATCAAAAAGGCCAGCGCATCGAAAACCAGATCCTTTTCGGTGCCGGTGGCCGCACGTATCATCCGCTCGCGGGTGATCCTGGGATGGTGCGTGCCTTTGCGCTCGATGCGGAGCATTCCACACAGGTTTGGAGTGATGTCATGGCCGCGAGTGGAGGCGATGTCGCCAAGCAAGCGCCGAACGTGCTCGAGCCCGATGTGGAGATTGCCACGAAGCATGGTTTTGGCGTCGTGATCGGCAAAGGCGGCCTCGTGGCCATCGATCCCACGATTGTGAAAAAAGGCTTCAAGAGCCTCGTCATCCATCACGATGGCAAAGACTATCCCGCGACGCTTTTTTCGCCCAAAGACAAGGACGGTGGCGAGATCAAAACACCCGATGTGCAGCTCGTGACGTGTGAAGTGCCGCTCGAAGCCGCTCGCATCGGCGCCAAAAAAGCCGCTGAGGTTGGCCAGAACGTCTTCGCCATCAGCTACGAGCTCAACACCGGCAAAAAAGGCTTCTACAGCAAGGCGACGGTCACTCGCGGCATCGTGAGTCGTTTTGGATCGAACGGCAGTTTTCAGCACGACGCCCGGCTTTCACCCGAAAACCCCGGCGGGTATCTCGTGGGCGAAAAGGGCGATGTGTTTGGCTTTTTCTTCCAAACGCAGACTTCAGGCGGCAGCGGGCGTCGTAGCAGTTCCGATGACAAGCCCTCGGTCGACGGTCTCGGCACCTGCGTGAGCACCCAGGCCATCTCCGCCATGCTCGAAAAGATCCCCGGCCAAGGTGTTTTGCGCACCGGAGCCGCCACGGAGGACATGGAAGCCAATGGCAAGGCCCTGCTCGCGGCGAGCGTGCTCGTCGTGGCCACGTTTGAGATCAATAAACCGCGAAAAATCACCACGCCGAAGGTCGCCGCACCTGCTGCGACGATGCCGCCGGGCGGCGATCCCCCGCCCGCAGGCTGGAGCTTGAGCAAAACCGGCGTGCGCCACAATTCGAAGTGCCAGTATTACAACGCCCAATACCCATGCCAGGCCACTGAAGGCCGCCCGTGCAAGGTGTGTGGCGGCTGAACAGCCTCGCGGGCAAGAGATGACCAGCCTTGGCAGTTGCTCCCGGCCATCTTGTCGGCAAAATCCGCCTTCCTTCATCCCCCAAACTAGATCATGCAGCCCTCCCCCGACTCCCCGTCGTTCTTCACTCTCTTCAATCGCATTCTCGGCATTGGCCTCGCTGGCGCCACCGGTGTCATCGCACTCTCCTTTTTCCTTGGTGGTGTGAAAACACTCACTCCTAAAGCCAAAGAAGAGCCCAAGGCCGCCGCAGCTCCCGCTGCCGCCGCACCTGCTGCTCCCGCCGCCGCTGCGGCACCGGCTCCTGCAGCGCCTGCCACGGCCGCTGCGCCTGTTGCCGCCGCGCCTGCGGCAGGTGGTGCTGCCAAGGATCGCGGCAAGACCACCTACATGGCCGTTTGCTTTGCCTGCCACCAGCCCACCGGCTTGGGCCTGCCGAACATGTTTCCGCCGCTTGCCGGCTCCGATTGGGTGAAGGCGAAAAAGGCCGACCGCCTGATCCGCATCGTGCTGCACGGCCTCAATGGCCCCGTGCAGGTCAATGGCGTGCCTTTCACCACTCCCGCCCCTCTCATGCCGCCGCAGGGCGCTGCTCTGAGCGATCAGCAGATCGCCGATGTGCTCACGTATGTCCGTGCCGAGTTCGGTGGTGGTGCCTCTGAGGTCACGGTAGATCAGGTGAAAGCCATCCGCGACGCCGAAAAAGCCCGCGCAGCCATGTGGACCGAGGCTGAATTGCAGAAGATCGCTGTCGAGTAAGTTGATGACCAGCCCGCTGCCAGACACGCCGGCTCCGGCGATGAACCCTGCTCCCGCGAGCGGCTCTGGCAGCGTGTGGCGGATGTGGCTGGGCATCGTGCTCGCCATTGTTGGAATGATCGTGCTGGGTCAGCGGCTCAACAAAGCCCTGCCCCAGCCTCCCTTGCCCGCGCTGGCACAAACCACGGGCGATATCGAGCTCACTGAGCGCAGCGGACAAAAGATCAAGCTCTCGGCACTGCGTGGCAAGGTCACCGTGATGGCCTGCCTCTACACCGTTTGTCCGCACGGCTGTGCCGCCATCGTGCAGCAGATGCAGAAGCTGAATGAGGCGCATCGGTCGCATCCGGCGTTTCAGCAGGTGTCACTCGCCGTCGCACCGGATCGAGACACGGCCAGCTTTCTCAAATCGTATGCCGATGGCATCGGCGTGAAGCCCGGCGATCCGTGGTGGTTCGTCACCGGGGAGCAACAGCCGATCTGGGACTACCTCACGAAGGAATTGAAGCTCGACACACCGAGGCCCATCCCGCCGGAGAAGCGCCTGAACCCGCTCGATTTTTATGAGCACGACCTGCGCATCGTGCTGCTCGATCCGCAGGGCCGCGTGCGTGGCTACTACGCCGTTTTTCATCCGCAGCCGGAGATCGCCACGCACATGGCGGAAAAGCTCACACGTGATGTGCAGCGCCTGCTCGATGATCCTTCGTCCTAAACTTCATCACCTCATGAAACACCTCCTCATCGCCATCCTGCTCTTCGTCGGCATCTCGCATGCCGCTGATCCTGTTTATCGTTACGAGGGCGAGGTCGCTGGCGTGATGTGCAGTGCTTGCAGCGGGCATGTGCAGGCCGCGTTGAAGAAAATCGAAGGCGTGCAGAGCGTCAGCGTGCTGCCGGCAAAGGACGGTGGCGTCCCGCGTCTCGAAATCACCGCCACGAACGCCAAAATCACCCGCGATGACTGCGTGAAGGCACTCGGCGAGCAGGCGAAGATGTATGACGTGCGCAATTTGAAGCCGGTTGCGGCGAAGTAAGCGTTCATCGGAATTGACACGGCTCTGGCTGGTTCCCATAATCGCCGCCCGTGATTCACCCCGCCCCTTCAGCACTCTGCTTTCGCATCGCCCGTCGATGTGTGGTGCTGCTCGTGTGCTTCTCGCTGGGCATGCATTGGGCGGTTTTGCAGGGTGTGGCGTGGACGGGCATGTTCGTCGCGAACCTCAAAGAAGGCTCGGTTACCGAGGCGGTGGAGAAAACCTTCGATGGTGAGCATCCCTGCCCGCTGTGCCTCGCTGTCAAAGAAGGTCAAAAGAAGGAAAAAGACGACTCCAAGCCTCTCACGGTGAAGTTGGTCAAAAAGTTTGAAGCAGTGCTCGTGGTCGAAACAAGGCTCATGGCACCTTCTGCGCAGATTCGGAGCTTTCCTTGGTTGGTTTCCAGCTTCGAAGGATGGTCTGAAAGGCCGTCCATGCCGCCGCCGCGAGTTTAAGGACCAAAAAAGTGGAACAGGTTTTCAGCCTGTTCTCCCCGCCGCACCCCATTTGCCCGCTGTTTAAGCAGCGCGGCCTCTTCCGGACAGGTTGCAAACCTGTTCCCCATTCTCTTCAACCTGCGTCCGCGCCATGTCGCGTCGCCAAACCATTTTGTATGAAACGTTCCACGTCTTACTTCTCACTTCTCACGTCCCTCCTTTCCGTCGGGCTGGCTCAAGCCCAGCAGCCCGCCACCACTCCCAAAACCCTTCCCGAGGTTGTTGTGACCTCGACGAAGGACCCGTCGAAGACGGTTCCTTCGATTGAAACCCGTCGTCAGCAAATCGCCGCCACCACACCGGGTGGTGCCAGCGTGACCTCCGCGGAGGAATACAAAACCGGCCGTGCCGCTACGCTGAAGGACGCGCTCGATTTCACCCCCGGCGTGCTCGTGCAGAGCCGTTTCGGTGCCGAAGAAGCCCGCATCGCCATTCGTGGCAGCGGCATTCAACGCACGTTTCACGGCCGTGGCCTCTGGCTCATGCAGGATGGCATGCCGCTGAACCTCGCCGATGGCGGTTTTGACATGCAAGCCGTCGAGCCGATGGCCGCACAATACGTTGAGACCTTCCGCGGAGCGAACGCGCTGCAATACGGTGCGGCCACGCTGGGCGGTGCGATCAATTTCATCTCGAACACCGGCTACACCGCGCCTGCTTTTCAGTCGCGTTTTGAAGCTGGCAGCTTCAACACCTTCCGCGGGCAGGTTTCCTCCGGTTTCGTGACAGGGAATGTGGATGGCTATGTGAGCGTCACCGCGGCTCACACCGATGGTTTCCGTGACTGGAGCGAGCAGGAAAGCCTCCGCGTGATGGCAAACATCGGCACGAAGATCAACTCGAACCTCGAAAACCGCTTCTACATCACGTGGGTCGATTCGAAGAGCCAGCTGCCCGGTGCGCTGACAAAGGCGCAGATGGAAGCCAATCCGCAACAGGCCGCTCCAGGAGCCCAAGTGCCGCTCTTGCCCGGCGGTTCAGGCTACCAGCGTCGCGACTACCAACTCCTTCGTCTCGCGAACAAGCTCACCTACTCGGACGGCGACAACACGCTGACCTTCTCCACCTTCTGGAGCTGGAAGGATCTCGATCATCCGATCTTCCAGGTCATCGACCAGCTCAGCAATGACCTCGGCTTTGACCTTCGCTACGATCACCGCGGCTCGCTCGCGGGCATGCGGAATGACTTCAGCATTGGCACCAGCTTCATGTATGGCCTCACGCAGGATCAGCGCTTTCAGAACACCAACGGCCAGCGTGGCGTGAAGGTGGCTGATTACGAGCTTCAGGCCATCAACTGGACGCTCTACTTCAATGACCGCCTCTACCTCACCGACCACCTCTCCGCGCTTTTCGGAGCCCAGGTGATGTATGCGAGCCGTGATTTGAACGAGCAGACCCTCTTCCCCGGACCCGGCCCCTTCCTTCCGAACCTCGCGGACAACAGCGACCGCCTCGAAGCCTGGGGCTTCAGCCCGAAATTCGGCCTGATTTACGAATTTGATCCGCTTACGCAGATCTACTTCAATGCCAGCCGCAGCTTTGAGCCGCCGACCTTCGGCGAGGCCACACCCATCGGTGCCGCCGGCATCGTGCCGCTGCTGCCGCAGAGTGCTACCACGCTCGAAATCGGCACCCGTGGCCAGCGTGATCGTATCTCGTGGGACTTCAGCTACTATTACGCATGGGTCGATCGCGAGCTGCTCACGCTCGGCGTGCCTCCGCTGCCTGCAAACACCATCAACGCGGGCAAAACGGTGCATCAAGGCATCGAGCTCGGCTTCAGCGTCGATGTGCTGCGCAACATCACCACGGCGAATGACAAGCGCTTTGACCGCCTGGTGTTCCGCAACAACTTCTTCTGGAACAACTTCCGCTTCCAAAACGATCCCACCTATGGCGACCGCCTCCTGCCGGGCTACGCGCCCTTCTACTACCGCGGCGAGATGATGTTTGAGCATCCTTGCGGCTTCTACGCCGGCCCGAATGTCGAGTGGTCTCCGCACAAGTATGCCGCGGACCTTGCCCGCACGACCTTCGCCGATCCATATGCGCTGCTCGGCTTCAAGCTCGGTTACAAGACCAAGAAAGGCGTCTCCTTCTTCGCTGAGGTGCGGAACATCACCGACGAAAACTACAGCCCCACCACAGGCGTCGTGGCCAATGCCATCGCCAGCCCGGCGGTCTTCCTCCCGGGTGACGGCCGCGCTTTCTACGCGGGCGTCGAGTTCAAGTGGTAGTCGCTTCGTGACACGGAGAGCGTGGAGCCTTCATCTGCTCCACGCTCTCCTTTTTCTGACCAGTCTTCATTCTCCGCTCTCCGCTCATGTCCCCCAAACTCATCCGCAAACTCCATCGCTGGCTCGGTCTGGCCTTCAGCATCTCCGTGCTCATGGCATCAGGCAGCGGTGTCATTCATACGATCATGACACGCACGCAGGCTCCGCCACCTCAGGCAAAGCCCTCCGGCGGCGGCATGGATGTGAACGCCATCAAGATCAGCGTCGCCGATGCGGTGACAAAGCTCGGCAACGCCGCGGAAGTGCAGGCGGTGAACCTGCGTGGTATTGGCGGCCAGCCTTGGTATCAGATTTACGCGAAGAATGCCAAAGGACCGCAATACGTCAGCGCCGTCGATGGCCGTGTCGATTCCTCGCAAGACGAGGCGTATGCTGCGGAGATCGCCAAAAACTTCCTCGCGGGTGCGGACGTGAAGAAGACGGACTTCCTCACCGCCTTCAACATGGAGTATCTGAACATCTTCCGCGTCCTGCCGGTGTATCGCTTCGATGCGAACGACGGCCTGGACACTCGTGTGTATGTCTCCACCACCACCGGCAGCGTCACGCGGCACACGGATCGCGAGCGGCAGCTCGAGGCCACCATCTTCACGATGTTTCACAAGCTCGGCTTCATCCGGAACAAGGACGTGCGTGACTACGTGCTCGCTGCGTTGACGTTCGGCACCTTCCTCGCGGCCCTCCTCGGCATCTGGCTGTTCTTTGTCACACGCCCGAAGAAGGCCTCCGCGTCTCACTGAGCCATCACGCCAGCAATTCCTTAACCACGCTGCAGTCGTTCACGCCGGTGAGGCGGAAATCGAGGCCGGCGTAGCGGTAGGTGAAGCGTTCGTGGTCAAAGCCGAGGATGCGCAGGATGGTGGCGTGCAGGTCATGCACGTGCACCGGCTTCTCGACGGCCTGGAAGCCGAACTCATCCGTCGCGCCGTGCACGTAGCCGCCGCGCACACCGCCGCCGGCCAGCCACATGCTGAAGCCGTAGTGGTTGTGATCGCGGCCGTGCTGTTTGCCGGCGTTCGCGCCGGGCGTGGGGAGCTCCACCGCGGGGGTGCGGCCGAATTCGCCGCCCCACATCATAAGCGTGTCATCCCATAGGCCGCGCATCTTCAGATCGCTCATGAAGGCGGCGATTCCTCCGTCGGTCTGATTCGCGAGCTTCTTGTGCTCCATGATCTCGTCGTGGCTGTCCCACGGCTGGCCGGCACCGGTCCAAAGCTGGATGAAGCGCACGCCACGCTCCAGCAAACGCCGTGCAATGAGGCACTGGCGGCCGAAGGCATGGTCGCCATACATCTGGCGCACCCATTCGGGTTCCTTCATGATGTCAAAAGCATCACTGGCCTCCATCTGCATGCGGTAGGCCAGCTCGTAGCTCTGCACGCGGGCCTCGAGTTGCTGGTCGCGCTCGCGGTCGGCGAGGTGCTTTTGGTTCAATTCGAGCAGCAGGTCGAGCTGGCGGCGCTGCTGCTTCAAATCGAGCGAACCGTTCTTGATGAACTCCACCAGCTTCTCCACGCGTGTGTCCTCGGTGTTGATGTAGGCGCCTTGATAGGCGCTCGGCAGGAAGGCGGCCTGCCAGTTCTTCGTGCGGCGTGTGGGCATGCCGCCGGGGCACATCGAGATGTAGCCGGGCAGGTTTTGATTCTCGCTGCCGAGGCCGTAGGTCACCCACGAACCCATCGTCGGGCGGTTCAGTCGGCTCTCACCGCTGTTCATCAGGCCGAGTGAAGGCTCGTGGTTCGGCACATCCGCGTGCATCGAACGGATCACGCACAGGTCGTCGGCGAATTCGCTCAACTTGGGAAACAGATCGCTGATCTCCGTGCCGCACTGTCCATGCTTTTTGAACTGGAAGGGCGATTTGAAGCCCGCGCCGGTCGGACGCTCGGTTTTGAGCACGTTCGGCAGCGGCTTGCCGTCGTATTTGTCCAGCATCGGCTTCGGGTCGAAGGTATCGACCTGCGAGGGGCCGCCGTTCATGAAGAAATGCACCATGCGCTTCGCCTTCGGCTCGAAGTGCGGCTTTTTGAGTGCCAGCGGGTTCAGCGTCGAGGCTGCGGAGGCGTTGTCGGAAAAGAGCGAGCCGAGCGCGAGCCCGCCGAAGCCCATGCCGACACGGTTGAGCATCTGACGGCGCGTCAGGAACGCATGCTCCAGACTCGGAGCATGATGGGAAAGGGACGTTTTCATTGGGGGTGCTTTAGAAACGCAAAAAACGGGCCGTGGCTATCGCCAGTTGCCGTTCGCTCACCACTCTAGCCAGATCACCTGACGGCGGAAATCGAAGGTCACGCGGTAGTTTTGCAAAAAGTAGCTCCCGATGCGGGCCGGGCCCGGCATGACATCGATCTGCGCGTTCGAAAAGGTCGAGCCCATCAATGACATCCGCGGCACGGTGATCACCCGCACACCGGCCTTTTCAGGCGTGGTGGTGCCGCCGACGCCGATCATGACAAAATTCCCCGAAACCGCCTGGCCGCCCGTGCCCTGGCCGAGCCGTTGGGCCAGTTTTTGATCGATCTCGACGCCGAAACACGAGCCGGTGTCCACGATGGCCTCCCACGACACCTTGCCTGTGCTGACCCGCACCATCGGCACGCCATATTTGAGGCGAAACGAGGCCTTTGTGTGATTCCGGCTCGCCGGGCCGCGAAAGCCGCCGAAGCCGAATTCGACCACGCGACGCGGATAATCGAGCGTGAGATGGCTGCAATGCTTCTGCGCCAGATGAAAGCCGAGCACAGAAATGGCGAAATCACTGCTCAGGAAGTCCAGGCCGCCGCTGCTGCGTTGCAGGCGCACCACGCAGGGCATGTTGTCCAGCCTCCAGGGGCCGATTTGCATCGTCTCGATCACGGCGCCCATGCCGGACTCGCTGCCCATTACGCCCGCCATCTCCGGCCTCAAGCTCGGCACGGTGGCGATGCGATTGCGCACAGCCAGGGCGGCATCCAGCACGGTCACTGTCGCGCCCGTGTCGAGCAGGATGTCCTCGGTGCGGCGACCGTTGAGGCTCACTTTCACTGTCGGCAGGCCTGCGCCGTCCATTTTCATCGGCACACGCACCACGCCGCCCGGCGGATGGTAGCTGCGCGTGGCGATTTTTTTGCCGTTCATCATGCGGGCGCCTTGTTCCGGCGTCACCGCGAGGGCGTTCAGCCTCGCCAGCGTGCCGCCGGAGACCGGCCCATGGCTCACGCCGCATCCCGCCAGCACGCAGGCGGTCAAAAAGCCGGTCAAAACAGATCGAAGCATGCCCGGTCCATCCGCGAGCCATGATTTTCTGTCAATCGCTCACAAACTCTTGTGCCCGGAGTCGTACTGTCTCAAATTTTCCGCCGCCGACCTCTCCCCCGCTGAATGACCGCCTACTTCATCCGCCGCTTTTTGCTCATCCTGCCGACGCTCGTCGGGGCGACGATGGCGGTGTATTTCATCGTGCGCATGGCGCCGGGCGGGCCGGTGGAGGCGATGATGCGGCAGGCGATGGCTTTGAACGCGAAGAGCAGTCAGCGAGATGCCGGTGGATCGCTGAGTGAGGAGCAGAAAGAGCAGCTCCTCGTGCACTTCAAATTCGATAAACCTTACCTGATCGGTTATCTCATGTGGCTCGGAGCTCTGCCGAGCGAGGAGAGTCGCCAGGTGATCAAGTTTGACGAAGGCAAAATGGACGGCAGATGCACTCTCAAACGTCTGCTGCCCAGAGCTGAATGGAAGCCAAATAACGCCTATGAGGTGATCGAGGCGACCGTTTACGAAAATGGCGAAGTGCGAGACATGAATGGAAAACTCCTGCCTGAATGGAAGGCACGCTTGGAGTGGAAGAAACTGCGTTTTGTGGTCTTCCGCCCGGAGTTCAACGGGCTGCTGCAGGGCAATCTGGGCATCTCCACCCGCTACAATGACCCGGTGGGCGGCATGATGCTGGAGCGCATGCCGGTTTCGATCTTCTATGGCCTGATCTCGTTTGTGCTCACTTACATCGTCTGCATCCCGCTGGGCGTGGTGAAGGCCATCAAGCACCGCAGCTTCCTCGACAATGCCAGCTCGATCCTGATCTTCATCGGCTACGCCGTGCCGGGATTCGTGCTGGGAAGCATTCTGGTGGTGTATCTCGCCGCCCGCATGGGTTGGTTCCCCACTGGCGGCTTCACGAGCGAAAACTTTGCCGACATGAGCTTCATGCAGAAGGTCTGGGACCTCGTGCATCACGGGGTGCTGCCGCTGGTATGCTACATGGTGGGCAGCTTCGCCTTCATCACCATGCTGATGAAGAACAACCTCATGGACAACCTGGCATCTGACTATGTGCGCACCGCGGTGGCGAAGGGCGCGAGCTTCCGTCTCGCTGTGGTGGGCCATGCGCTGCGGAATTCGCTCATCCCCATCGCCACCACGCTCGGCGGCATCGTGACGATCTTTGTGGCCGGTTCCATCCTGGTGGAGCGGGTGTTCGACATCAATGGCTTCGGCATGCTGAGCTTCCAGGCCGTGCTGGACCGCGATGTGCCGCTGATGATGGGCATCCTGACCATCGATGTGTTTCTCATCATGCTGGGAAACATCCTCTCCGACTACCTCGTGGCCTGCATGGACCCGCGCATTCGATTTGAGTAAACCATGTCACCCCGCGCCCTCGGTCACACGCTCACGCTTTTCACGCTGCTCGCCGCCGCGCAGCAGCTCGCGGGCCTGCGTGTGCCGGTGCTGAAGATTCCGTTTCTGGCCGGTTCGGTGCCTGGCTGGGTGCTGCTGGCCGTTTTTTTGGTCTGCGGGCTGTTTTTGCAGCTTCGAGGCAAACGCGAGTGGCAGTTCAGTCCGCTCACCTTAAAGCAGCTCCGCCGTTTTCGCTCGTTGAAGCGCGGCTGGCTGTCTTTCCTTATCTTGCTGGCCCTCGCCGCCCTCGCGATGCTCGACAACGCGCTCGTGGGCAAGCAGGCGCTCGTCGTCAGCCATGCTGGAAAATGGTCGTTTCCCTTCCTGCGCGGCGATGTGATCCCCGGCAAGACCTTCGGCCTCGATTACGAGAGCGAGACGAACTACCGCGAGCTGCAAAAGAAGTTCCGCGAGGCTGGTAAGGGTGATTGGGTGCTCATGCCGCTCATCCCGTATGCGCCGAAGCTCGACTCCGACGAGATCATCGAGCAGCTCGTGCGCGATGCCTCCGGCAAGGTGCTCGCGCCCGGCGGATCGCAGCCCTTCAATGGCCGCGCCTACAACGTCTTCCGCGAAAAGCCGGCGCAGAAGCGCCAGGAGTTCACCTTCCGTCATGGCGTGCTGAATGGCGACATGATGGGCTGGGATGTGAACGGCGAGCAGGTGGAGAAGGCGTCTTATAAAGAAGGCCAGCAGGTGAAATACGATGACTTCACCGGCGGCAAGGCGGCAGCATTGAAGTCGCAAGGCGGCGAGACGCTGTTCACCGTCATCTATCCGCCTTCGCCGCCGTCTTGGCGGCAGGGACACTGGCTGGGCACGAATTCGCAGGGCGGTGACATCCTCGCCGTGCTCTACGGCGGCTGGCAGCAGGCGCTGATCGCCTCTGCGCTGTTTTTGACCTTCGTCTTCGCCGCCGGCGTGACCATCGGCGGCGTGCTCGGCTACTTTGGCGGCTTGGTGGACCTACTCGGGCAGCGTTTCATCGAAATCTGGTCCGTGCTGCCGTTTCTCTTTGTCGTGATGATCGTGAGCTCGCTGGTCGAGCCGACCATGGTCATCCTCGTCGGCATCATCGGTGTGTTTGGCTGGATGGAGACCGCCACCTATCTGCGCACGGCGACGTATCGCGAGAAGGAGCGTGACTATGTCTCCGCCGCCCGCCTGCTCGGCGCGGGGCCGCTGCGAGTGATGTTCAAGCACATCCTGCCGAACACGATCGCCATCCTCGTCACGCTTGCGCCGTTCAAAGTGGCCGGCATCATCACCGCGCTCGCTTCATTGGACTTCCTCGGCTTTGGCCTGCCGCCCGCGGAGCCAAGCTGGGGCCGCCTGCTGCACGAAGGCACGGAGAACTTCAACTACCCCTGGATCGTCAGCGGTGCCTTCGCTGCCATGGTCGTCGTGCTCGTGCTCGTCACCTTCGTGGGCGAGGCCGTGCGCGAGGCCTTTGATCCGAAAAAATTCACCACCTACAAATGAGCCGGAAGCCAGCAGCCATGGGCGGAGAGCCAAGTCGTGCGCGATTCACTTTCGCGGCGCTTCTGGCGCTCTGTTCCGTGCTCGCGGCGCTTCGCTGTGATGCCGACGACCGCTTTCCACCTTATGACAACACCGCGGAGGTGCAGGCCTACTACAAGTCGAAGCCGGACTTCTTCCGCTTCAAGACGCCCGCGGATCTGCCCACCGACCTGAAATGGGAAAACGGCGGCGATCTGCCGGAGATGGGCGATCCCGACGCGAAGAAGGGCGGCGTCTTCCACGATCAAATCGACTCGTTTCCCGCCACGTTCCGCTTCGTGGGACCGGATGCGAACGGTTCCTTCCGCTCGGAGCACTGGGACTACATCAACGTGAATCTCATCCAGCCGCATTTAAATGTGGATGGCTGGGTGCCGGGCATCGCGAAGGAGTGGGCGGTGTCGCCGGACGGCAAGACAATGTACTTCCGCATCGATCCAGACGCGACCTTTGCCGACGGCGTGAAGATCGAGAGCGACGACTACTTCATGACTTTCTACGTCATGCAGTCGCCCTATTTGAAGGACCCCTGGTACAATGATTACTACACGAAGGAGTTCACCGGCGTCACCCGCTACGATGAGCGCACGTTCGCTTTCCACATGCCGGAGAGCAAACCGGACCGCATGTACATCGTCTATGACCTCCAGCCGCTTGCACGGCACTTTTTCAAGGAGTTCACCGATGACTATCCCGCCCGCTACCAGTGGCGGAAATTCCCCACCACGGGCGCCTATGACATTTTCCCCGAAGGCATCAAAAAAGGCCGCTCCATCACGCTGACGCGCCTGAAGAACTGGTGGGCTCGCGACAAGAAACACTACCGCTACCGCTTCAATCCCGACTTCATCGAGTACAAGGTCGTCGGCAGCATGGACAAGACCTGGGAGATGTTCCGCCAGGGGCAGATCGACTGGTTCGCGCTCGGCCTGCCGCGCTACTGGTATGACAAGTCGGAGGTGCCGGAGTTCTACAACGGCTACATCGAGCGGCAGAAGTTTTTCAACGACTTCCCCCGCATCTCGCGCGGCATCTACATCAACCAGAGCAAGCCCCTGCTCGACACGCTCGATGTGCGCATCGGCATCGCGCACGCTTTGAACTTCCAAAAAGTCATCGATGTGGACTTCCGCGGCGACTACACGCGCATGCAAAGCACCTTTGCCGGCTTCGGGCGCTTCACGAATCCAAATGTCAAAGCGCGGCCCTTTGACGTCGCGAAGGCCCGCGAGCACTTTGCCAAGGCGGGCTTCACAACGGCGGGCAAGGACGGTGTGCTCATCAATGGTGCTGGCAAGCGTCTCGCGGTCACCCTTTCCCTGCCGCAGGGTCCGTTTGTGCCGATGGCGCTGCGGCTGAAGGAGGAGGCGATGAAGGCCGGGTTGGAGATCAACCTCGAAGAGCTCGATCTCACCGTGCTCTTCAAAAAGATGGACCAGAAGAACCACGAGATGGTGATGGCCGGATGGGCCGCGCAGCCGCCGTTTCCGCGCCTTTGGGAATACTACCATAGTGACAACGCGTGGAAGTTGCAGCCCGATGGCACGCGCAAGGTGGTGCCTGATACCAACAACGTCACCATGAACGCCGATCCGGCCATGGACCCGCTCATCGACCAGTATCGCAAGGCACAGACTGAGGAGGAGGTGCAGCGTCTCGGCTGGCAGCTCCAACAGATGGTCGAGGACAAATGCATCTCCATTCCGGCGTGGGAAAGCCCCGCCTACCGCTTCGGTCACTGGCGCTGGATCAAATGGCCTCGCGACGGCAACCTCAAGAAGAGCCAGCTCCCGCTCGATACTCACGTGCACTGGATCGACGAGGATGCCCGCAAGGAGACGCAGCAGGCGATTCGCGAGGGCCGCTCTTTCGGCGAGGTGTATCGAATCTTTGACCAGTATCAGATCAAATGAGCGAACCCATCCTCCAGGTCGAAAATCTCATCACTGGCTTCGATACCGATGCCGGACGCGTGGTGGCTGTCGATGGCGTGAGCTTCACGGTGCCACACGGCAAGACGCTCGGCATTGTCGGCGAAAGCGGCTGCGGGAAGAGCGTGACGGCTTTTTCGATCACACGCCTGCTTCCGCAGCCTCACGGCAAAATCCTCGGCGGCAGCATCCGCTTCGAAAATCGCGATCTGACGGCCATTTCGCCCGAGGAGATGCGCAAGGTGCGCGGGAACGACATCTCGATGATTTTCCAAGAGCCGATGACCGCGCTCAATCCGGTGCAAACCATCGGCAAACAGCTCTGCGAGGCTGTTTTGCTCCATCACCCCGAAATTGAGCCGCGCGAGGCTTTGGCGCGCAGTCTCGACATGCTGAACAAAGTGCGCATTCCCGCCGCAGAGCAGCGTCTGAACGAATATCCGCATCAACTCAGCGGCGGCATGCGTCAGCGAGTGATGATCGCGATGGCGCTCATCAACACGCCGAAGCTCCTCATCGCCGACGAGCCCACCACCGCGCTCGATGTGACTGTGCAGGCGCAAATTCTCGAGCTGATCCGCGACATGCAGCAGGACCTCGGCATGAGCGTCATCTTGATCACGCACGACCTCGGCGTGATCGCTGAAGTGTGTGATGAAGTCATCGTCATGTATGCCGGCCGCATCGTCGAACGCGGCCCCGTGAGCGAAATCTT
This sequence comes from uncultured Verrucomicrobiaceae bacterium, assembly GCA_937872615.1. Taxonomy (GTDB): domain Bacteria; phylum Verrucomicrobiota; class Verrucomicrobiia; order Verrucomicrobiales; family Verrucomicrobiaceae; genus Prosthecobacter. The sequence goes on from CALMTT010000490.1 coordinate 22,038, forward strand.
CGCCAAGCCGCTCCATCCTTACACGCAGGGCCTCATCCAGTGCCTGCCGAAGCTCGATCACCCGCCGAAGACACCTCTCCCCGTCATCCCTGGCATGGTCCCAAGCCTCAAGGATATGCCCAAAGGCTGCCGCTTCGCCCCCCGCTGCCCCAACAAGCACAGCGACGATGTTTTGAGCCAGCGCCAGCCCTGGAAAGAATGCGGCAGCGGCCACGGCGTCGAGGCTTGCACATGCTTTGCTGCAACTCTAAACCTCGCCAAGCCATGACAGATACAAAGACAATGGCTGAGAAAATGCGCCAGGCTCGCATGAACCAGCCGCATCAAACTTCCGAGCAGGCGCGTGCGCAAATCGCTCGCCATAAGACAGAGATTGTATCTCGAGGCTACCCTTCGAACTTGAGCATCTACGGTGCTGTGTGCAGAAAACTTGGACTGCATCCATTGCCATTTCGTGAGCACACACCCGAAGCTCTGAAGCTGCTTCAACAGCATGGATTTTCTCCCGACGATCCTTTTTCTCACCCTTCGCCGGAAAGCCTGTACGACTCATGAGCCTCCTCACCGTCCAGAACCTCAAGATGCACTTTCCGGTGCGTGGCGGCGTGTTTTACACGACGAAGGCCACGTGCAAGGCGGTGGATGGCGTGAGCTTTGAGCTGAAAGCCGGCGAGACGCTCGGCCTGGTGGGTGAGAGCGGCTGCGGGAAGTCCACGGTGGCGAAATCAGTCGTGCGGTTGCTCAAACCGACGGCGGGGAGCATTCAATTCAATGGCCACGACATCTCCACGAAGTCGCAGGGGCAGCTTCGCGAGCTGCGGCGGGAATTGCAGATGGTGTTTCAAGATCCGGCGGAGTCGCTCAACCCGCGTCACACCATCGGGCAGATCTTGGAAGAGCCGTTCATCATTCAAAAGATGGGCACACGGGCCGAGCGCAGCGAATGGGCGGCAGAGTTGCTGAAACGTGTCGGCCTGCCAGCAGATGGCGTGCACAAGTATCCCTTCGAGTTCAGCGGCGGTCAGCGGCAGCGCATCGGCATCGCAAGAGCGCTCGCGTTGAAGCCGAAGCTCATCGTGTGCGACGAACCGGTCTCCGCGCTCGATGTCAGCGTGCAGGCGCAGGTCTTGAACCTCTTGCTGGAGCTTCAGCGGGACTTTGGGCTCGCGTATCTCTTCATCGCGCATGATTTGAGTGTCGTGCAGCACATGAGCGACCGCGTGGCGGTGATGTACCTCGGCAAAATCGTCGAGATGGCCCCGGCGGCCGAACTTTATAAAAACCCGCGCCACGCTTACACGAAGGCCTTGCTCGATGCGATCCCCATCGCCGACCCAACGAAGCGCCGCGAGCGTCAATTGCTGCGTGGCGATGTGCCTTCGCCGATCAATCCGCCCGCGGGTTGCGCCTTCGGCCATCGGATGAAGCACCCGAAGTGGGAGGAGAGCACGAAAATGGACCTGAGCCTCAAAGAGCTATCGCCGGGGCATTTCGTGCAGGCCTGCCCGTGCTGCGTTGATTTATGAGACCTGTTTACATCCTCGAAGCGCAGCGTACCGCCATCGGCCGATTCGGCGGTGGCTTCAAAGACCTGGCTTCCGCCGAACTGGCGACCTTGCTCGGCAAAAGCATGAAGCTCGGCGAACGCATCGACCAGGTCATCCTCGGCCAGGTGCTGCAAGCGGGCAGCGGCATGAATGTGGCGCGACAGGCCGGATTGAAGCTCGGGCTGCCGCAGGAGGTGCCCGGCTACACCGTGAACATGGCCTGCGGCTCGTCCTTGAAGGCCGTGGCGCTCGGCGCGGATGCCATCGCGAGCGGCGAAAGCGACTTCGTGCTCGCCGGTGGTGTCGAGGTGATGAGTCGAGCACCGCATTACGCGATGGATCTGCGCTGGGGCAAAAAGCTCGGCGATTCATCACTCAAAGACGCGATGTTCGTCGATGGCCTGAGCGATCCACTGCTCGGCATTGGCATGGGCGAGACCGCGGAACGCATCGCCGACAAGCACGGCATCACTCGCGCGGAGCAGGATGCTTTTGCCGCGTTGAGTCAGAAGCGTGTCAGCGAGGCCGATTTCAGCCGCGAGATCATCTCCGTGGCCGACGTGAGCCGTGACGAGCATCCGCGAGCAGACACGACAGCCGAATCGCTCGCGAAGCTAAAGCCCGCCTTTCGCAAGGACGGCACGGTGACCGCAGGCAATGCCTCCGGCATCAATGACGGAGCCGCGTTGGTGCTGCTTGGCACGGAAACATCCGGCAAAACACCTCGCGCACGCATCGTCGCCACTGCGGCGGTGGGCTGTGATCCGGCTTTGATGGGTTTGGGACCCGTGGGAGCCATCCGTTCGGTTTTGATGAAGGCTGGATGGAGGCTGGATGAGGTCGATGCCATCGAGATCAATGAAGCCTTTGCCGTGCAGACACTCGGCTGCGTGAAGGAGCTGGGCCTCGATGTGACTCGTTTGAACCAGCGTGGTGGTGCCATCGCGCTCGGCCATCCCATTGGAGCCAGCGGCGCTCGGGTGCTCGTCACGCTGCTGCATCTCATGGAAGACAAAAACCACCGCCGCGGCATCGCCAGCCTCTGCATTGGCGGCGGCATGGGCATCGCGATGGCGATTGAGAGGCTGTGAAGGCGTCTTTACGATCACTGCTCCTGCGTGCCTGGCGGCTCTCGCTGCTGGTTCTGGCAGTGGTTGTGATTCAGCGGCGGCAGCCGACCGGTTTGCAAAGCATCGCGGTGGAGCGCGTGCGGGACTTTTTTCCCGCGGCGGCCACGCTGGAGGCTGGCGATGGTTTTTGGATGGTGAAGGACGCCTCTGGCATCGCGCTCGGCCAGGTGATGCAGACAGCGCCAGAGTCCGATGACATCATCGGCTACTCTGGCAGCACAAACACGCTCATCGCGCTCGATC
>CALMTT010000491.1 GCA_937872615.1 uncultured Verrucomicrobiaceae bacterium
GGCTTCGAGCGCGCTGCGCCAGGCATCATCGGTCAGCAGGTCCAGCGTGAGCGGCATCGGCGCGATGTCGGCCTCAACGATCTTCAGGCGGATGCCACCCTGCCAGCAGTCGCGGATCCACTGCGCGGTCACCAGCGCGGGATGCGCATGTGCGCGGACAAACGCCGGCAACTGCGGATCCGCCAGCTCGCGTTCGATTAGCCGCGCCACCGGCCAGCCGTCGTACGGCATCCCTTCGAGATTGACGATGAGCTCGACGCGTCCGGTCTTGAGGTCACGCGTGCAGTTCCACTGGACGCAGGACGAGGCGAACCCCCTGCCCGACTTCGACGCCCTGCTCGCGCGCCTGCAGCGCGAGAAGCGCAAGAAGATCCAGCAGGAGCGCCGCCGCGTCGCCGAGCAGGGCATCGCCTTCACGGTGCACGAGGGCACGGCGATCGAGACGGACGAGGCCATCCCGCTTTGGACGCCGCTGACGGCGCTGCCGCTGGACGAGATGTGGGCGGATGACCGCTTCTGGCTGGAGGACATGCTCGTGGGGCGGCGCCATTTCATCGGGCGCTTCACCTTTGATGACGACACGATGCTCTCGAATGAGATGGAGTGGCTGAATTGAGGCCCGCGCTGGCAAAAAATGACCCAAAAAGCCGGGCGGGTTGATTTATGTGACGGACTCGTCTAACTCGCCGCCCCATGATTGAAAGCCTGAAGATCCTCAGTGGCTCCGCGCACCCCACGCTCGCACGCCTGATCGCCCAAAACCTCGGCACCGAGCTCTGCGCCGCCGAACTGACGACTTTCCCCGACGGTGAGACTTTCGTGCAAATCCACGAAAACATCCGCGGGAGCGATATTTTCATCGTTCAGCCGACCTGTCCGCCGACGAATCAAAACCTGATGGAGCTGCTGATCATGGTGGATGCCGTGCGTCGTGCCAGCGCGGCCCGGATCACGGCCGTTTTGCCCTTCTTTGGCTATGCCCGCCAGGATCGCAAAGACCGCCCGCGGGTGCCGATCACGGCCAAATTGGTCGCCAACCTTCTCGTGGCTGCTGGCGTGAACCGCGTGCTCACCGTCGATCTTCACGCGGGGCAGATTCAGGGCTTCTTTGATATTCCGGTCGATCATCTTTACGCGGCGCCAGTTTTGATGAAAGCGATCCGCGAGCGTGGCATCGACCAGGACCTCGTGGTGGTCTCCCCGGACGTGGGCGGCATTAAGATGACGCACGCCTTTGCGAAGGCGCTGAAGGCTCCGATGGCCATCGTGGCGAAAAACCGCGTCAGTGCCGAGGAAGTCGAGGCGCACAGCGTCATCGGGGATGTGAAGGGCAAAAATGTGCTGCTCGTGGACGACCTGACCGAGACCGCCGGCACCCTGACGGCCGCTGCGAAGCTGCTTTTGGAGCACGGCGCGAAGAGAATCTACGCTGGTGTCACCCACGGCGTGCTGGGAGACAAGGGCCGCGCCCGCATCGCCGCATCGCCCATCGAGGAGCTGCTGGCGACGAATTCCACGCCGCAGGCGACCGGGGAAAAAGTGACCGCTTTGGACATCGCTCCGCTGCTGGCGGACGCCATCCGGCGCATCCACGGCAATGAGTCCGTGACATCGCTGTTTGACATCCGGGGATAGGCGGGTAGTCTCCGCGCCCTTTTTCCAGAACCACCCTACCCGGAGACACCTGTCATGGCCAAAATCCTCGATCTCAACGCCGAACCTCGCACCGCCGCCGGTTTCCGTGCCGTCAACCGCCTGCGCAAGGCTGGCAACGTCCCCGCTGCTCTCTACGGCCGCAAGACCGCTCCGGCACAGCTTCAGGTGCACGGCAAGACCTTCTCGAAGCTCCTCGAAAGCTCTGCCTCGGACAACATCCTCGTCTCCCTGAAGATCGCCGGTGGTGCCGCTGACCAGCTCGCTCTCGTGCAGGAAGTGCAGCATGACTACCTCAAGGGTGGCATCCTTCACATCGACTTCCACGCGGTGGCTCACGACGAAGAAATTCACGCCCATGTGCCCGTGCAGCTCGTCGGCGACGCGGCTGGCGTGAAATTTGGCGGTCTGGTCGAGGCCATCCACCACGATCTCGAAGTGCGCTGCCTTCCGAAGGATCTTCCTGAGGCCATCACGATCGACGTGAGCGCCCTGAACCTGAACGAATCCATCCACGTCGGTGAAATCAAGCTGCCGGAAGGTGTTCGCACCCGCCTCGCTGCTGACGTTGTCGTCGTGCATTGCAGTGAGCCGAAGGTCGAGGCCGAGCCCGAGCCTGCCGCTGCTGCCGCCGCTCCTGCCGCTGGCGCTGCGAAACCCGCCGCTGGTGCTGCCGCCGCTCCTGCAGCTGCCGCCAAGGCCGCTCCGGCCAAGAAGTAAACCCCGCACCCTCCCCGCGATGTGGCCGAGACCACCGACAGCACGGGCCGTGGCCTGAATTTGCCACCCCTGCTCATCGTTGGCCTCGGAAACCCCGGAGAAACCTACCGCGACACACGTCACAACGTCGGATTTATGGTGCTGGACGAACTCGCCAACCGCTTACGAGCCCCTTTCCGCGAGGAAAAGCGCTGGAGCGGTTTGCTTGCGAAGTTCGATGGAGGTCACCTGCTCAAGCCGCAGACCTTCATGAACGACAGCGGTCGCTCCGTGCAGGCCGTGGGTCACTTTTTCAAGGCTCCCGCCGCCCGCACGCTCGTTGTTTATGACGATGTGGACCTGCCGCTGGGCCGCCTGCGCTTCCGCGGGAATGGCAGCGCCGCCGGTCACAACGGCATTCGCTCCCTGATCAGCCACTTGGGCACGCAGGACTTTCCTCGTCTCAAAGTGGGCATCGCGCCGCAGGAAGGCCGCCCTGTCGGAGAGCGCATGGTAGGACATGTGCTCGGCAAATTCCGCCCGGACGAACAGCCCGCCCTCCAAATCATCATCCAGCGTGCCGCCGATGCGGTGCTGATGTCCCTGCAACGCGGCCTCGAGCAGGCGATGAACGTTTTCAACCAGCAGCAACCTGCCGTTTAACCCCAAACCACACCAAGAACATGAAACGCCAATACGAAGCCCTCATCGTCCTCGACACGAAAGGCAAAGAAGAGTCCGTCGAGCAGCTCGTCAGCACCGTCAGCAAGGATCTCGAAGCCGCCGGCCTCAAGATCACGCAGATCGACAACCTCGGTAAGCGCAAGTTCCCCTTCAATCCGCGCCACGTCGAGGCCGGCACCTTCATCAACTTCCATTGCGAAGGCGCTCCCGCTGCCGTCGATGCCGCTCGTGCGAAGCTGAAGCTTAACGACAGCATCTATCAGCAGCAGTATCACAAGAAGGTGGCCTAATTCGCCTCTTCCTGACCTGTCTGACACCGTTTCAGAGCCCCGTGACCGCCGCGTGTGGTCCGGGGCTTTGTGTTGCCGTGAGCCCGTCGGCAAACCTCTGGCTTGGCAAACATGCTTAACATGTGTTAAATTAGAGCATCGTGCCTCTTCCAAATCCCAGCGAAGTCCTTGAGACTGTGCAGAAGGTGCCCTCCAGCCTGTGGGTGACCGCGGGCGGCGTAGGCTTCATCGCCTTCGCTGCCGGGCTGGCGTTTTCGCGTGGGGTGGTGCGTCAACTCGTGGGCATGTGCACGCTCGCCATCTCGGTTGGGGTGGGCTGGTATGTCTTCCGGCATCGCATGGAGATTTTCGGCTCCTCGGCGGCCGGGATGAGCACGGACCGCCTGCTGTTCCTTTCGGCCGCGGCGGGTCTTCTGACCTATTTCCTCTGCAAAGCGGGCGTTTACCTGCTGACCGCGTTTGGTTTCATCAACCTGCTCGGCGGTTTGAACGGCTGGAAGGGCGTTTTGCTTAGCGCCCTGCCTTCCAGCTTTCTGATGTGGGTGGCCACGATGGCGCTGCGGCTGCTGGGAAGCATTGATGGCATGGAAAGCGCCGCGGAGGTGGCGAAAAAGGGCGTGGACATCCAATCGCAGGCGCAATCGATCTGGACCAGCCTCAGCCAGCGGCTGGACAACAGCTTCATCGGAGCCATCGCGCAGAAATTTGATCCCTACGATCTCAAGGCCACGGCGAATCTCTCCCGCCTGCTGATCCTCTGGCCGGAAGGCACGATGTGGCAGCGCCTCGCCGCGCAGAGCCCGAAGACCGCCAACGCGCTGAATCATCCGCGGATCGTGGAACTCGGCAGTGATCTCACGGTGCGCAAGCTGATCGATAAGCAGGATTTCGCCGGCTTGATGCAATTGAAGCAGGTGGAGGAGGCTGCGCGTCATCCCGACCTCGAGCCCGTGCTCAGCGGCCTCGATTTGGAGGCCGCGATGGACTCGATCGTCTATCAGCGGCCGCAGCCGGTGCGTCTTCGCTGATTCTTCCTTCGTAGCGGTGCTTCTGAAGCTCGTGCGAAGGCGGCGTTGACAGTCCGTGCATCGCTTCATATATGCCCTTCCATGATTCCGGCGTCTTTCCCCGCTTTTCTTCGACTCACGTTGGCTGTTCTGACGGCGTTGACGCTCGGTGCCTGCTCCTCGTCCGTGACCGGGCCTGGCGGGCGCATCACGAAGGTGAAGCAATATCATCTTTTCCCCGGCCAGCCGCCACGCACGCAAAACCCGGCCATCCTGTTCGAGCGTGACTATCACTTGTTCGGTGCCGTCACCGCCGAGGAGATCCGCAACCGCTTTGGCCACTACTACACGGTCTTCTGGAAGCTCGATGACCGCAGCGGCCCGGTCACGGTGCGTTTTGAATACCGCATGGCCAACACTGGCCTCAAAGATTTCGTGCAGGAGCAGGTCGTCGATGACATCCGCCGCAGCAACATCTCCCGCTTCGAGGTCAACGGCCACGAGTATCAAAACAACGGCCGTGTCACGATGTGGAAGGTGAGCGTTCTTCGTGGCAAAGAAGAGCTCGTGAGCCAGCAGTCGTATCTGTGGAATTGATCCTGCTACCGCCAAGAACCCCGCACTCGATTTCATGAACACACCCTCGTCTCGCATCCTTGTCGGCATGATTGGCCGTGTGTTCTGGATGCGCGTGGAAGGAAAGGGCACCTTTCAAAACAGCATGCAGGCCAAGTCCGCCTTCCAGGGCATCATGGCCCGCGGCGTGCGCAGTCTCGTCGTCGATCTCGACCGCTGCCCGATGATGGATTCGACATTCCTTGGCATGCTCACCGGTGCTGCCTTGAGCGTGAAGACCTCCAGCCCGCCGCTCTCCGACACAGAGGGCCTCAGCGTCGTGAACGCCAACCAGCGCAACGTGCAACTGCTCACCAGCCTGGGCCTCGACAACATCCTGAACCTCGACACCGACGGCAAAATGTGGGCCGCCGAGCGTGAGAGGGCCTGTGCCGCCCTCCAGCAGTGTGATGAGGCCCAGCCCTGCACGAAGGACGTGCAGACGATGCATATCCTCGACTCCCACAAGACCCTTTCCGGCATCAATGCGGAGAATGAAATCCGCTTCCATGATGTCATCGAGTTCCTCGAAAAGGAACTCCAGGCCCAGACATCCCCCGCGGAGGCTCCCGCGCCTGTGCCTGCCTGATGGCGCCTGCCCGGAGGTGCCGGGCCGCGCCGCACGCCCCATGACCACCTTCCTTCTCATCCTCCTCGTGCTGCTCATGGCGGCCGCGGTTTTCTACCTCGCCCGCCTCTCGCGGAGCCAGAAACGCCAGCTTACCGATCTCCGCGCCGAGGAGGAGGCCATCGTGGCCGAGGAACGCCGCTTGTTCGGGTTTCTCCACGAACTCGGCGAGGCCATCTGGCGGGAGGATCAGCAGCTGGTCATGCACCGCCTCATTGTCGAAGGAGCCATGCGTGTCACCCAAAGCACCGGTGGAGCCATTTACACCTACGACGTGCCCACGAAGCGCCTTGTCCCGCGCCACTTCAGCGAGTTTTGCGCCGCCTTGCATGCCGTGCCGGACACCGTGCGCATGCAGGCGAAGGAAAATCCCGGCGCCGTGCTCAGCTTCTTCCGCCGAGCGGATATTTCTCCCGAAGAGGGCGTGCTCGGCCGCATTTTCTCCGCGCAGAAAAGCGAGCTCGTCCCGGATCTCGGCCTCGAAAGCGGTGCCACCGCCCTCGTCGGTCCGCTCAGTTTTGGCTCGCGACGTCTCGGCATCCTCGTGCTCACAGCATCGAAAGACGCCCGCCGCTTCAACGCGAACGATTTCGAGGTCTTCTCCTCCATCGCCGAGCAATCCGCCGTCGCTCTCGCCAATGCCCTCGCCCAGCAGGAGGCCGCTCGTGCTCGTGCTGACCAACGTGAGATCGACACCGCCGGTGAAATTCAAAAAGTGCTCCTTCCCGACCGCGACCCGCAGATCGAGGGCTTTGCCATCGCTGGCAAAAACATCCCCGCACGGCGTCTGAGCGGCGATTACTTCGACTTCATGCCGCTGCCGGATGGCCGTTTTGGAGCCGTCATCGCCGATGTGTCTGGCAAAGGCATGCCCGCTGCGCTCATCACCGTCATGTGCCGCTCACTGCTACGCTCCGCCGCGCCCGCCGGTGCCAGCCCTAGCGCGGCCTTGGGCGTGGTGAACCGCGCCATCGCCCCGGACATCAAGGAGGACATGTTCATCACAATGACCTACTTCACGCTGCGGCCGGGGACCAGCTCCGTCACCCTCGCCCGGGCCGGGCATAATGCCGCGCTGCTCTGGCGGTATGCCAGCGGCAAAATCGAGGCCATCCATCCTCCCGGCCTCGGCGTCGGCATCGATACCGGCGCGGTTTTCGAGCGTGTCACGAAGGACACCGCCTTCGACATGCAGCCCGGCGACTTCCTCCTGCTCTACACCGATGGCGTGAACGAGGCCGAAAATGCCCAAGGCGAGGAATTTGGCGATGAACGCGTCCAAAACGCTCTCGCCCGCCTCGCTGTCGCCTCCAAAGCCGCCCCGCGCAGCATCATCGATGGGATTTTGGAGGAGGTCACCGCCTTCACCGGCGGCAAACGCTCCCACGACGACATCACCTTGATCGTTTTGCAGAAGACGGCATAGTCGCGGCCCCCCAAAACCACCTGAAGCCGCCATGACCGAGCCGAGTCCCGATTCCGCGACCCAATCCATTCCCGAATCCCCCGCTCCAGCCGTCGAAAACGCCGCTGAAGCCCCACCTGCCACCGATATGCCTCCCGAAACCGCCCCCGAGGTTCCGCAGGACCCCCTCGCCCTCCTATCCGCTGAAGTCGAAAAGTGGAAGGACCTCGCCTACCGCTCCCAGGCGGAGCTCGACAACTTCCGCAAGCGCAGCGCCCGCGAAGCGCAGGAGACCCGCGCTTATGCCAATGCCGACCTCCTTCGTGGCATCCTGCCCATCATGGACAATTTCGAAATGGGCCTCGAGGCCGCCCGCGCCGAATCCGAGAAGTCGATGATCTTCATGGGCATGAGCATGGTGCAGCGCCAGATCGCCGATTTCCTCCGCGACGTGGGCGTCACCGAGGTCGAGGCGCTCGGCAAGCCTTTCGATCCGAATCTGCACGACGCTGTCTCCACCGAGGCCAGTGCCGACCACGCCGAGGGCACCGTCCTTCGCGTCACTCGCCGCGGCTTCAAGCTCAAGGACCGCCTCCTGCGTCCTGTCAGCGTCATCGTCGCCGGCACTCCGGCCGCTTGATCCCTTTATCTCTGATCTCTCATCGCACAACACATGGCCGACAAACGCGACTACTACGAAGTCCTCGGCGTCTCGCGTGACGCCACGCCGGACGATTTGAAAAAAGCCTACCGCAAGCTCGCGGTGAAGTATCACCCGGACAAAAACCCGGGTGACAAGGCGGCAGAAGAAAAATTCAAGGAGGTCAGCGAGGCTTACGACATCCTCAACGACGCCGACAAACGCGCCGCCTACGACCGCTACGGTCACGCCGCCTTCTCCGGTGGCATGGGCGGCCCCGCCGGCGGTGGTGGCGGCTTCCATAATCCCTTCGACATCTTCAACGAAGTCTTCGGCGGTGGCGGTGGAGCCGGCGGCATCTTCGAGACCTTCTTCGGCGGCGGTGGCGGTGGTCGTTCCCGTCGTGCCGATGGCCCGCAACGCGGAGCCGATCTTCGCTATGGTCTCGAGATCACTCTCGAAGAGGCCGCTCATGGTGCGCAGCGTGAGATCGACTACGAGCGTCAGGTCGGTTGCAAAACCTGCCGTGGCTCCGGGTCCACCAGCGGCTCCGGCAAAAAACCCTGCCGCACCTGCGGCGGCGTCGGCCAGGTCATCATGTCGCGTGGCATCTTCCAGGTGCAGCAGGCTTGCCCGGACTGCCATGGAGCAGGCGAGACGGTGACCGATCCCTGCCGCGACTGCCGCGGCACCGGCATGGCGAAGGAATCCGCCCGCGTCCGCATCAACATCCCCGCCGGCATCGAGGACGGCTCCCGCCTTCGCTCCAGCGGCAATGGCAATGCAGGCACCAAGAATGGACCCGCCGGAGATTTGTATGTCGTCATCCAGGTGAAGCAGCACGAGATCTTCGAACGTGAGGGCGATGACCTGCACTGCCAGATGCCACTGTCCTTCACCGCCGCCGCTCTTGGTGGCGAGATCACCGTCCCCACCATGGGTGCGAAGGCCACCGTCAAAGTGCCCGCAGGCACGCAAAACGGCACCACCTTCCGTCTTCGTGGCAAAGGCATGAAAACCCTTGGCTCCGACCATCACGGCGACCTTTATGTGCACGTGCAAATCGCCGTGCCCACAAAGCTCAGCGCCGAGCAGCGTGCCAAACTCGAAGACTACGCCAAATCTCTCGGTGAGACGACCTCGCCGATGGAAGAGTCCTTCTTCGAGAAAGCGAAAAAGTTCTTCCGCTGATCGTGCGCCTCACTTCCGTCGCTCCATCGCCACCGCGGCGAGGATGACGAGGCCGAGGACGATGTTCTGCGTGTTGCTTTCCACGTTGGTCAGGTTCATGCCGTTTTGAATCACGGCGATGATGAAGGCTCCAATGAGCGTGCCGGGCATCGTGCCGCGACCGCCGCTGAGGCTGGTGCCGCCCACCACGGCGGCGGCGATGGCATACAGCTCGTATTTGGCCCCAAAGGTGCCCGATCCGCTCTTGAGCTGCGAGGCCATGACCACGCCGCCGAGACCGGCGAGTAGTCCGCAAAGCGCATAGGCCATCACCGTGACACGCTTCACCGGCACACCGGAAACCAGCGCGGCCTCCGCATTGCCGCCCACAGCATACAAATGCCTGCCAAAGGCCGTCTGCGTCATCATCACATGCGCCACGGCATACAGCAGCAGCATGAGCACCACGGCGTTTGGCACATTCATGAGGTCCGCGCCGCGTCCCAGCCAGATGAAGCTCTCCGGCACCTGATAAACGCTCTGATTGTCCGCCAGTCGATAGGCCAGGCCGCTGCCCACGAGCATCATCGCGAGCGTGACAATGAAGGGCGGCATGCGCAGCCGCGTGATGATGCCGCCAGCAAGCAATCCCGAGCAGGCGCAGACCATCATGCCGCAAATCGAAGCCATCACCATTTGAGCTGGGCCTGCTTTCTCGGAACCGCCGTAGTATTCTTGAATCAGCAACGTCGTCACCACCGCCGAAAGCGCCAGCAGGCTGCCCACGCTCAAATCAATGCCACCGGCGATGATCACCACGGTCATCCCGATGGCCAGAATGGCGATCACGGCGATCTGGCTGGCGATGTTGAGAAGATTGTCCCGTGTCAAAAACACCGGCCAGGTGCGGCTGGAGGGCTTCAAAATGGTGACGCCCTTCAAATCGCTGAAAACAAGCCACTCGGATGTCACCTGCGTGCCGATGATCACATCGAGACCTGTCGCAGCGACGCGATCGAGAGCCTTCCGCGCATCGCGAGGCTCGCCAGTGACGACTTCCACGGCTCGCGGGCCGAGTTCGGCTTTCAACGCTTCCGCGAAGGCCTTGTCCTCCGCCACACCACGCACGGCGATCATGACTTTGGCGTCCTTGGCGATGCTCGAGACGAGTTCACGTGCCGCCGCGGCATCCTGCGGGAATTCCTCACGCCGTGTCATGACGCTGAAAAACACCGCCAGCACGAGCAGCGCCGCGAGACGGGAGAGCTGTTCCTTCCAGAAGTTCATTTCAGCTCGGGATCGGCTGCGCCATCGGCTTGGCGATACAACTTCGTCGGGATGAGCATCTGCGGCGGTAGGTCATCGCCCTTCGAGTAGCGCAGGAAGGCCTTCACCACCTCCACGCCCATCTGATCGGGGAACTGGATCGGATCGGCGTAGATCTTGCCGTCCTTGATAGCCTGCTTGCCCTCCGGTTGCCCATCAAAGCCGATGATGACCACCTTGTCCGCCTTCCCGGCCTTTTCGAGGGCTCCACGAGCCCCGAGCGCCGAGGGATCATTGATCGCGAAAAGACCCACGAGGTCTGGAAAGGCCTGCAGCATATCCTCGGCGACCTTGTAGCCCTTGTCCTTCGCGCCGCCGCCATCGAGCTCGCTCACGATTTCGATCTTCGCGGCACCCGCGGAGGCGTTGTGGGCCTCAATGACCTCCTTGAAGCCCTTCACGCGCAGGATGCAGGACTCCACCTGCTTCAAATCGAGCACGCCGATTTTCCCACCGCGTCCTGCGAGCGCCTCGATCATCGCCTTCGCCGCTTCTTTGCCGCCGCCGAAGTTGTCCGTGGCCACCTGCGTCACGATCTGCACGCCGGGTTCGTTGCACGGCACGTCCACGGTGAAGACTGGAATGCCCGCCGCATTCGCCTCCTGGATCACCGGCACGATGCCCTTCGAATCACACGGGCTCAGCACAATGGCCGCCACCTTCTTCACGATGAAATCCTTCACCTGATTGCTCTGCCGCCCCACATCTTGATCCGCACTCAGCACCACCGCCTCGTAGCCACTCTTCGCCGCCTCCGCCGTGAGGCTGTCGCCAATGACCTTGAAGAAGGGATTGTCAAGGGTCAGCAGGGAGACGCCAACGGTGCCCCGGTTCATAGCCGGCGAAGGGGAATTGCCTGCCGGGGTGCCGGTGGATTCGGCGGACTTTCCGCAGCCCGCCAGAAAGGCGGCTGCCGCGAGGAATAGGGCTAGGGAAACCGGATATCGTTTCATGCGAGGGACGGAGGATTGGCCCTCAAATTCCAGCTGGTGTCGATTCGAAGTTCGGGGCGGGATCCGGGTCGGCGGGGTGCTGGCCGGGCTCGAGGTTTGGATTTGTCACCCCGGGTTTGAATTCGTAGTGCTTACCCATGCCGGCCGTCGCACCTCCCCGTATCGTGGTTCTTTCCGGTGCAGGTTTGTCGGCGGAATCCGGCGTTCCCACCTTTCGTGGCGCGGACGGATTATGGGAGGGGTACCGGATCGAAGAGGTGGCGACCCCCGGCGCGTTCCAACGATCTCCCGAATTGGTACACCGCTTCTACAATCTTCGGCGAGCGGCATTGAAGACGGTGCAACCCAACGCGGCCCACCTTGCGCTCGCGCGATTGGAATGTGCGTGGTCCGGAAGCTTCCTCCATGTGACGCAGAATGTGGATGACCTCTGCGAACGCGCCGGTTCTCATCGGCTTCTGCATTTGCATGGAGAACTGCTCCGGGTGCGCTGTGTCGCCTGTACCTGGGGATCGAGATGGGAAGGGGATCTGCATTCCAGCAGCTGTTGCGAAAAGTGCGGGCGATCCGGGGTGCTCCGACCTGACATCGTCTGGTTTGGGGAGACGCCGCTTCATCTGGACGTCGTGGCGGAGGCGCTTCAGGAGGCGGACCATTTCATCTGCGTCGGAACGAGTGGCCTGGTTTACCCGGCGGCCGGATTCGTGCGGATTGCCGCCGAAGCCGGTTGTCGTCGTCGGATCGAAATTAATTTGGATTCCACGGGTATTACCCGGGAATTCACCGAGCGTAGAGTGGGGCCGGCTACAGTCGAAGTGTCCCGACTGGTCGAGGAATTGTTGTCAGAATCACCTTGATCCTCCCGGCTCATGATTCCCGATACCGGAAAACGTGAGGCTACTCCGAGATCTGGGAGGAACGCGTCGATAGCCGCAGTCGAAGGAAGCGATGGCGTCCCTCGCCGATGGCGACGGTGTCCCGGACCGTGACGGTCGTCAGTCCGTCCACCTTCTCTTCCCTGACCGGCACCACTGATGCCGGGGTCCAGGTCACGAGATCTTCGCTGACCTCGACGGTGCAGTTCGAACCTGAGGGTTGGGTGTAGGTCAGGGTCAGATACTCGGCGTTCTCCACGGCGGCATGACCCGGAGCCAGGGCTGGAGGCCGCCCGATGGTCTCGGCCGGCGGAACGCCCAGCGCCCGCACGCTGAAGGTCGAGACATTTGAGGCCGGGATCACCGGTGCGCCGGGTGTGGCGAGCGACTCCAGGCGGACATAGTCATAGGTGATCCAAGGTTGCACCCCAGTATCCCATGGTCCCGCGCGGACGATTTCGATGCTGATCGCCCCGGCGTTTGCACCGACGTCGGTGGCGGCGAATTCCGCCCAAATGTTGGTGCGTTGAGTGAGGCGTCCCGAATAAATCACGGTTTGTTGTCCGGCGCCGTTGCGGAAGCGCGCCACCATGTCGTGGGTGCCGAAGCCGGGGATGATCTTGCCCGCGGACATCGTTCCCCCGGTTGGAAATTCAAAGCTGAGCCGTAACCGTGCATTCGCGGCCACCTGATCCGCGCTCAGAATAAAATGGAACCGGTTCGTCGAGTCACCGAGGGCATGGTCGTATTCCCATGCGGAGGTCGGTTCGTCGTTCGGAACAACGAGGGGGACGGTCAGCCCGTTGAATCCAATGGGGTAATCGCCCTTGAAATAAAAGTCATCGTCCGCAGTTGGATTCGTCGCCGCCACATAGAGAGGGTCTCCCGGGAGGCGGGTCACTGCGCCCGGACGCGCATCGTTTCGATAGTTAGGTGGGGAAAACTCCGAATAATTGGAATAAATGCTCGCCGAGGGCGGAGCATCCTCGCCGATCTTCCACACATTACGGGCCGCTCCCGGTTGATCCGCGACCTCGAGAACAATCACCGTGAATTGAAGGGTCGCACTCAGCGGAGGAGTCCCGTTGTCGGTCACCTTGACCGTGACAAGATTGGTGGAGGGTCCCTGAGTCTCGCTGGGAATCCACGAAAGCACCCCGCTGAAGGGGCCTACCGTCATTCCGTCGGGGCCACTGACAAGCGAATAGGTCAGCAGGTTTGCCGGGACGTCGGCGTCATAGGCCTGAAGGGTCGTGGACCATGGAGAAAGTTCCGGAATCGTTTGAGTATCCAGGGGAGCGAACGTCGGCGCGGTGTTGGCGGCACCTCCCAATGATTCCAATCGGACTACGTCGTATTCGAGCCAATAGGAGGTTCCGGTAGCCGCGGGGCCCGTACGGGTCAATTCGATCGTATTTGGCCCTGCCGTCGCCCCCACGTCCGTCGCGAAAAACTCCAGCGTCGCATCGGTGGGCTGTGTTAACCGTTGAGAATACAACGTGGTGGCCACTCCCGCTCCATTTCGGAAACGAACCAGGAAATCGTGCGTGCCATAACCTGATACACCGACACCATTGACAGCGGTGCCGGCGGTCGGGAGTTCAAATCGGAGCCGGAATTTTGAACCCGCAGACACTTGGACGGGATTGAGGATAAAATGGAACCGGTTGACCGGATCGCCGAGGGTGTGGGCGCGTTCCCATGCCCAGAATGGCTC
>CALMTT010000492.1 GCA_937872615.1 uncultured Verrucomicrobiaceae bacterium
CGATCCCGATGACCGCATCATCATCGACGAGCCGCTCCGCCTCCTGGCGCAGGCGTGGGTCGAACTGCTTGAGCAGCGTGGGGATTTCTTCGGTGAGGGCGGGCATGCGGTTGGGCCGCCCGCGAGGTCCAGAACCGCCGCGAGCGAACCCGCACGCTAGCAGGCGAAACCCTCTTGGAAAGCCCCGCGAGGTTGTTTTTTCGCGACGCAGCGCTGAGAGGGCGGGGAAATGTTCAAAAATCGCCGGGCAGGGGATGAAGATTGCATCTTCGAGACCGGGATGGCATGATCCGGCATGCTCAAGACTTCTCATCCACGTTCCAAGGCCGCCAAGTCCGTCCGTAAGGTTGCGAAACGCAAAAGCGCTGCTCAGCGCTTCCGTGAATTGCCTGCAGAAGAGCGGAACAAACGCTTGGAGGCATTCTTTGATGACGTCCGCGGTTTCTGGAAAGGCAAGCCGAGCACCGGAGCCGTGGATTTCTTGATCAAGTCACGCCGGGAAGCATGAAGCCGTTCGCAGACGCTAGTTTTCTTGTCTCGTTCTTTGCGACGGACGAGCATAGCAAGAAGGCGGAGCGCTGGTGGAGAAACAACCGGCAGCCCATGCGAACATCGCGTCTTGCGTTGTTTGAAGCCGAAAACACCATCCGTCGCATGCGCGTCGCGCAAAAAATCACGGCAGACGAAGAGCACCATGCGCTGGAGTCGATGAGGCGAGGCTTGCTTGAAGGCTTCATCGAACTCTGGGAGGTGCCGGTGCGCCGCCTCTATCCCGATGCGCGCCGGCTCAGCCTGCACCACAACAAGATCAAGAGCTATGGAGCGATGGACATTCTGCATGTGGCCAGTGCTCTGGACATGCGTTGCGACCTCCTGCTGACCTTTGATGATGCACAGTCCGAGCTGGCCCGTGCTGAGGGGCTCAAAGCTCCGCTTTGACCTGCCCCATGCTCACCCCCGTCATCACTCCCGAAGGAATCCTCACGCTGGAAGGCGTCGCGGAGTCGTCGGTGGAGCGGAAGATGAGTGCGTGTGATGGCGCGGCCTCGCTGCTGCGGTTGCTGGCGGCGGAATTGCACGAAGCGGAGCTGGAGCCGCCGTTTCGATGGCTGCGAGAGTGGGCGCAGCGGCTTTTCACGCGGCTGTGCCAGACAAAAAGCACCAAGCAGCTTCCGGTGCCTTCGTTGGAGGAACGCGCGGCTTTTCTTGCCGCGATGCCGCCCTTCATCGGCGCGGAGCATGTCACGGCGGAGGTCCTGGAACGCTGGTGGCTCGATCTCGCGGCGCATATCGCGCAGATCGCCACGCAGGGGGTCGAGGCGTGGCTGCGCGAGGAATGCCCGGCGTGGCATGTCGTCGGGCGCGTGAGCTTTCATCTCGCGGAGAACAAGACGGACACGCAGCGGCCTTTTGCGTTTCTGGCGACGTTCACGGAGAAACTCAGTGCCACCGGCCAGCCGCAGCATCTCCCGCTGGCTCGGGCGCTTCAGCTTTATGCCGGGCAGAAGGATCAAACGGCGCTCAATGCACTGCTGGAGCCGGTGCGGCTCGCTGCGGAGCAATCCAAACTGCTGCGCGAGTGGCTGGAGTCGAAGCGACTCTTCCAACCGATGGCGATGTCGCCTCAGGAAGCGTATCGCGTGCTGCGCGAGACCGCCGTGTTTCAGGCCTGCGGCATCATCATGAAGCTGCCGGACTGGTGGAAGGCCGGCAAGACCACGCGTCCCACCGTCGCCGTCACCATCGACGCGCCGAAGAAGACCTCGTTGCACGCAGGCACGTTGCTGAGCTTCAAAATCGAGCAAAGCCTCGATGGCGAGCCGCTCACACCTGCCGAACTCGAAAAGCTCCTCAGCGCCGACACCGGCCTCGTTTCGCTCCGCGGCAAATGGGTCGAGGTGAATGGCGAGCGACTCCACCAAGTGATGGAGCATTGGCGACGCGTGCAAAACGCCACGGGCGAAGGCGGCATCGGCTTTCTCGATGGCATGCGTCTCCTCGCGGGCTTTGGCGAGGCCAAAACGGCCGCCGAGGCCGAGCAGCTCGAAACCGTAAGCGAGTGGAGCGATGTCATCGCGGGCAAGCAACTCGCCGAAGTGCTCGAAAAGCTCACCCAGCCCTCCGAAGCCCCTCCGCCCGAAAATCTGC
Organism: uncultured Verrucomicrobiaceae bacterium; assembly: GCA_937872615.1. GTDB lineage: Bacteria > Verrucomicrobiota > Verrucomicrobiia > Verrucomicrobiales > Verrucomicrobiaceae > Prosthecobacter. The sequence continues at coordinate 2,149 of CALMTT010000492.1, forward strand.
GTGCCACACTGCGCCCGTATCAGCGACAAGGTTTCGCGTGGTTGAAGTTCATGATGCAACTCGGCCTCGGCGCCTGCCTAGCCGATGACATGGGCCTCGGGAAGACGATTCAGGTGATTGCGTTGCTGCTGAGTCGCCAACGTGAAACCAAATCCCCCGCGCTGCTCATCGTCCCCGCCTCACTCGTCGGAAACTGGAAGGCCGAAGTCGCGAAGTTCGCGCCCGATTTGAGACTCTTCATCGCGCATCCTTCCCAGACCACTCGCGAGCAGCTCGATCTCGCCGTTCAACATCCCGCCGAGGCTCTACGCGGCTACGATGTGATGCTCACGACCTACCAGTTCCTCCAGCGCACCGAGTCCTGGCAGATGCATCCTTGGAGCCTCGTCATTCTCGATGAAGCGCAGGCCATCAAAAACAGCGGCAGCAGCTCCGCAAAGGCCGTGAAGCGCCTGCAAGCCCCCGCCCGCATCGCTTTGACCGGCACACCGGTCGAGAACCGCCCCGGCGATCTCTGGAGCCTCTTCGATTTCCTCAATCCCGGCCTGCTCGGTGGCAGCGCGTCGTTTGCCGAGGCCGTGAAACGCTGTGCGAAGTCCAGCGAAGGCTTCGCGCCTCTGCGTCGGCTTGTGAAGCCCTACATCCTGCGCCGCATGAAAACGGATCGCCGCATCATTACCGATCTACCGGATAAAATTGAGCTCAAAGCCTTCTGCGGCCTCACCAAACGCCAGGCCACCATCTACGCGAAGCTCGTCGATCAAGTCGCCAAGATGCTCGCCGACAAAGAGATGGAGCCCATCAAGCGTCAGGGCCTTGTTCTCGGGTTCCTGCTCAAGTTCAAGCAAGTCTGCAACCACCCCAGCCACTGGAATGGCGATGGTGCCTGGGCTCCCGCCGATAGCGGCAAATTCGCCCGCCTCGCCGAGATCTGCACCGAGCTGGCCGAGAAACGCGAACGCGCCCTCATCTTCACCCAGTTCGCCGAGACCTGCGACCCGCTCGCGCGCTTCCTCGCCACCGTTTTTGGTCGCGAAGGCCTCATCCTGCACGGCGGCACCAGCGTGAAGAAGCGCCCCCAACTCGTCGAAGCCTTCCAACAGCCCGGCGGCCCGCCTTTCATGGTCATCAGCGTCAAAGCCGGCGGCACCGGCCTCAACCTCACCGCCGCCAGCCACGTCATCCACTTCGACCGCTGGTGGAACCCCGCCGTCGAAAACCAGGCCACCGACCGCGCCTTCCGCATTGGCCAGCAGAAGAACGTCATCGTCCACAAATTCGTCTGCCAAGGCACCATCGAGCAGCGCATCGATTCCCTCATCGAAGACAAACTCGCCCTCGCCCAAGACCTCATCGGCGACGGCTCCGGCGCGGAGAAACTCCTCACCGACATGAGCACCGAGGAACTCCTCGACTTCGTGAAGCTGGATGTCAGTGCGGTGGAGTGAGTCTCTGCGAGGTCCGATCCATTCTCACGCAAAGGCGCAAAGCCGCAAAAGTTCAGAAAGCCAGCCTTTCTTTGCGGCTTTGCGCCTTTGCGTGAGACCTTCAATGACTCAAGCGCCCGGCCAGATAGTCGTCGAGCCTGGGATTGATGCGCCGGGCAAAGATGCCGTGATACCACGGTGAACGCATTTGCAGCCAGATCACAAACACCGTGATGGGCGTCTGAAACAGCAACGGAGCGAGCCAGTCGGTGTAACCAACCGAGAGATGAATGCCAACAAGGATCACAAACCCGGCTGCCCACGCCAGTTCGAGCCTCCGCCAGACGAGGAAGACATTGCAGAAGAGGAAGAAATGCCCCAGCGCCATCGGAACGATCCACCAAAGCGGAAACGACTCGTTTCGCAGCCAGATGGTCAGCACAGCCCCGAGTAGCAAAATGGCTCCGTCCAAGGCCGAAACGCGAAAACCATGCTTTCGAACTCGGGAAGTGCTGTTCATGCCTTCAAGCCTCCAAAAGACGTTCATACCGCGTCCGGTCCGCCTCGCTGAAGCAGCAGAAGACGACTTTCTGGATCGAACACGGCGTCTCCAAAAACGCCCGCACGCATTCTACGGCGATTTTCGCGGCTTCATCAGCGGGGAAACGATAGACACCGGTCGAGATGCAGGGGAAGGCGATGCTTTGCAGCCCGTTCTCCGCGGCGAGGCGCAGGGAGTTTGTGTAGCAGGCACAGAGCTTCTCGCGCTCGTCGCTTTTACCGCCGTTCCAGATGGGGCCGACGGTGTGGATGACATGGCGGGCTTTGAGCCGATACCCCTTCGTGATCTTTGCCCCGCCGGTGCGGCAGCCGTTCAGCGTGCGACACTCGGCGAGCAATTCAGGCCCCGCCGCGCTATGAATCGTCCCATCCACACCTCCGCCACCGAGCAGCGAGGAATTGGCCGCGTTCACGATCGCATCGACGTCTAGCTGGGTGATGTCGGCTTGGAGAACTTGGAGCGAAGGAGTCATGGAGAGGCTCACACGAGCTGCCAGGGGCCGCGCATGGGGCGGGTGAGCATGGCGTTGGCCTCGGGGTCGTTGAGGATTTGCTCCTTGGCGGGGTCCCAGCGGAGTTTTTCGCGATGCAGGCGCAGGGCGATGTTCGCGAGATGGGCGATGGTGATGCTGCGGTGGGCGTATTCGATGGGCGCGGCGGTTTTTGCACCGGTTTGGATGCCGTCGATGAAATTGCGGAAGTGGTCTTTGCTCTCGTAGAGGCGGACGTCGCTCTGGCCGAGTGGTTTGCGGAGTTCGGCGGGCTTGATGTCGAGCTTGCCGCGATTGCAGAGGATGGTGCCGAGTTCGCCTTCGAAGGCGATGCCGGCGCCGAAGTCCTGCTTGTCCTTCACGCGGACGGTGGTGCCATCGGCATAACGGTAGGCGAAGTCGAACTTTGGCGCGGTGGTGTAGAGGCTGCCGGGCGCGGGCCATTCGGCGTGGAGGTCAAAGAATTCGACGGGACCGCTCTCATCCATGCCGAGCGCCCATTGCACGATGTCGAGATGGTGGGCACCGAAGTCGGTGATGTTGCCGCCGGAGTAATCGTAGAACCAGCGCCAGTTCGAGTGCAGTCGCGCGGGGCAAAACGGGGCCTCGGGCGCGGGGCCGAGCCACAGGTCGTAGTTCAAGCCTTCAGGCACGGGTGTGGGCTCGGTTTGCGAGGCGCAGCCGTTGTTGTCGCGGTTGTCGCTGGCCAGGCCGACGCGGATTTGCTTCAGCTTGCCGATCTTGCCGTTGCGGACGTATTCAGCGGCCATGCGAAAGTGGACATCGCTGCGCTGCTGGCTGCCCGTTTGCCAAACGACCCCGCTTTTCCGCACGACATCGCTCATGAAGCGCCCCTGCGCGATGGTGAGGCTGAGCGGCTTTTCGCAGTAGATGTGTTTTTTGGCTCGTGCGGCAGCGACGGCCTGCAAGGCATGCCAATGATCCGGCGTGGCGATCTGCACGGCATCGACATCACCACGTGCTAGCACCTCGCGGAAGTCCTCATGCACGGCGCAGCCGGTGGTGCCGTAGGTTTTGTCCACCAGTCGCCGTGCGGGCTCGCGGCCGAAAGCCCCCGCTTTTTTGATGAGGCCTTTGTTGTAGCGATCCGATTCCCGTTCGACATCACACACGGCAATGACCTGCACGCGCTCGTCCTGAAGGAAATTCTTCAACACATCCGTGCCACGGCCACCACAGCCGATGAGCGCCAGTGTGGTGCGGTTTGAGGGCGCGATGGCACCGTCTTTGCCAAGGGCGGAGGACGGGATGATGGTGGGGAAACCGAGTGCGGCTCCAGCGGCGGTGCAGTGATGGAGAAAACGGCGGCGTGAGGTGGTCGGCGAGCTCATAGTGAGAGCGTAGAAACGGTGCTGCTGTGCCGTTTGATCAAACCGATGGCTCCAAAACCTTCTTGACGCCGCAGGGCGGATTCACCTAGCCTCGCGTCGTTCAACGCACCTCACCCCTCCCATGAAAACACGCTTCTTCATCCCCGTCTGCGTGCTCCTGGCCGTCACCGGCCTCTCTGCCCGCGAATTCACCGACACCCAAGGGCGCAAGCTCGAAGCCGAGATCGTCAGCGTGACTGGCGACATGGTGGCGCTCCTCCGGCCAGGTGAGAAGCGGCCGATCGGCGCGAAGATCGCGTTGTTCTCTGACGCGGACCAGAAGTTCATCCGTGAATGGGCGGTGGCGAATACCAAGTACAGCTTTGATGTGACCTACACGAAGAAGAAGCTCGACTCCACCAAGCAGCGCAGCGGCCCGGAGACCTTGATCTCCGAGCGTTGGTCCTACAGAATCGATCTCAAGAACCGCACCACCACTGAGCACAACGATCTGCGCGTGGATTACTGGCTCTTTATGAAGGCCGATGAGGGCAAAGGGAAAGGCGTGGCACGCATACAGACCTCCGGTTCGCAAAAACTTGCCGAGGTCAAGGGTTCCACCGCGACGTCTTTCGAAACCTCCCCCGTTGAAATCAGCAAGACCAAGCTCGACGGCGGCTATTACTACGCTGACGGCTCACGTCAGAACTATTCAGACGCCGTGGGCGGTATTGTGCTGCGCATCTACGACAAAAACGACCGCGAAGTCTTCAAGTTTGCCACAAAGGACGACCTGCTGGCCGCCGCCGTAGGCAAACCAAAAGCAGGGGGATCGACTGCTGAAAGCACCTCGTCTCCCAAGTAGCAGCAGCTCACTCCAGCCTTGAATTTCACCACGCCGGGCCGCATAGGCCCGGCGTTTCTTTTGCACTCCGCCAAACGAGCTGCCTCACGTCTGTCCAAACCGCCCACCAGCCGTGCGCGGGGGGATGCACTCGGCCTTGTCGATCTGGTGCTCTCGAAAAAGGAGTTCAAGACGCGCTCGGTGCTCGATCACATCGCGCCGCAGGCCTTTGGCTTTGCGGCGGCGCTGCTCGTGCGGCGCGTGGAGAAGGAAAAACGCCGCGTTTGGATTCTCTGCCCGGATGTGAAGACGCAGGACCATGTGCATGCCGAGCTCGGCGTGTGGCAGTGCCCGGCGCTGTATTTTCCGCGTCTCGGCCACATCGTCGAAGGGGCGCTCGCGGACCCGGAGGTGCTCGCGGAGCGCACCGCCGTGCTCAGTCGCATGTTGGACGGCGAATCGCCCGTGCTGGTGCTCTGCGCGGACAGTCTCGACGAACCGGCACCCAATCTGGAGGAGATTACCGACCAGAAACGCGTGCTCAAGGTCGGCGAGAAGCTGGATGTCGAAATCCTGCTCAAAGAGCTGACGGAGGCCGGTTACGAGCGTGTGCCCGTCGTCACCGAGCGCGGTCAGTTTGCGCGTCGCGGCGGCATCGTGGACTTTTTCTCCTGGCAGGCGGAGGAACCGCTGCGCCTGGAGTTTTTTGACGACGAACTGGAGTCCATCCGCGCCTTCGATCTGCATAATCAATCGTCGATTCGCCGGCTCGACAGCGCAGGCGTCATTTTGACGATGAACGACGGTTCTGATGAAACCGGACTCGTCAGCCATCACCTGCGCAAAGACGATTTCATCATCCAGATCGAGTGTGATGCAGACACTCCTGTCTGCATTTTCTCGGAGCAGACAGGAGTGTCTGCATCACCTCACGCACGCATCCTCAGCGGCGCGGCGGAGGTTGAAGGGCTCGAAGACTTCACGGCGGCCATTCATGAGAATCCGCTCGGCGTTTTCGATGCGTCGGATTTCGTGCTGCATGAGGCGCGGCGGGAGCTTTTTGCGAAGCAGATCACCGAGTGGCACAAAGCGGGCTGGCGCACGGTCATCTTCTTCCACAACGAGGCCGAGCGGGAGCGCTTCAATGAGTTGCAGAGCAAGCTGCCGTCGTCCGTCGAGACGAAGCTGGGGCTGCTGTATCGCGGTTTCACCGTTCCAGCGGCCAAACTGGCCGTTTTGACCGGCGCGGAGATTTTTGGCCGTCATCAGCACATCCGCCGCGTGCGCGGTTCGAAGCTCGACGAGGCCGAAACGCTGCGAAAAGCCCGCGATGTGCTCAGCGAGCTGCGCGAGGGCGATCTCGTCGTGCACGCCGAGCACGGCATCGGCCGCTACGCGGGCATCGAGGTGCGCGAAGGCGGCAAAAAAGAGGAGGTGCTCGTCTTGCACTATGCGGACAGCGCGAAGCTCTTCGTGCCGCTGGCGCATGTGCATCTGGTGTCGCGTTATGTCGGCGTCGGTGGCAAGGCGCCGTCGCTCAGCAAGCTCACCGAGACGCGTTGGAAGAAAACTCGCGCCACGGCCGAGAAGAGCGTCGAGGACTTCGCGAAGCGCATGCTCAGCGTCGCAGCGGAGCGGCAGACGTTGAAGGCCTTTTCGCATCAGCCGGACACGAAATGGCAGGTGGAGTTCGAGGAGTCGTTTTTGTATCGCGAAACACCCGATCAGCTCCGCAGCGCGGAGGAGATCAAACGCGATATGGAGGCCGAGAAGCCGATGGACCGCCTTCTTTGTGCCGATGTGGGCTTTGGGAAGACCGAGGTGGCCATCCGCGCCGCGTTCAAAGCGGTCATGGGAGGCCGGCAGGTCGCGATCTTGGTGCCGACGACTGTTTTGGCCCGTCAGCACTGGGAAAACATCCGCCAGCGCATGAGCGAGTTCCCCGTGACCGTCGAAATGCTCTGCCGCCTCACGCCGGCGAACAAGGAACGCGAGATCGTGAAGGGCATCAGCGAAGGCACGGTCGATATCGTCGTGGGAACGCATCGCGTGATCTCGAAGGACGTGCGCTTCAAAAATCTCGGCCTCGCGGTGATCGACGAGGAGCAGCGCTTCGGCGTGAAGCACAAAGAGAAGTTTAAAGACCTCTTTCGGCTCGTCGATGTGCTCACGCTGAGCGCCACGCCCATTCCGCGCACGCTTTACCTCGCGCTCATGGGCATGCGTGACATGAGCACCATCGAAACGCCGCCGCCGAACAAGCAGGCGGTGCAGACACAAATCTGCCCTTATGACGAACGCGTTATCAAACAGGCCATCGACACCGAAATCGAGCGTGGCGGGCAGGTTTTCTTCCTCCACAACCGTGTCGCCACCATCGAAAAGGTCGCGCAACGCATCCGCGAGCTATGCCCGAAGGCCCGCGTGCTCGTCGGCCATGGCCAGATGGATAGCGAGCTGCTGGAGGACATCATGCACACCTTCGTCGATGGCGAGGCGGACGTGCTCGTCTGCACGACGATCATCGAAAGCGGTGTCGATATCCCCAACGCGAACACCATCATCATCGACCGCGCTGACCGCTTCGGTTTGGCTGATTTGTATCAGCTTCGCGGCCGTGTGGGCCGTGGCGGCGTGCAAGCTCACGCGTATCTGCTTCTTCCACGCGATGCCGTCACGGCAGGCGATGCCCGCAAACGCGTGAACGCCATCAAGCAATACGCCGGCCTCGGTAGCGGCTTCAAAATCGCCCTGCGCGACCTGGAGATTCGTGGCGCGGGCAATCTCCTCGGCACCGAGCAAAGCGGGCACATCGCCGCCATCGGCTTCGATTTGTACTGCCAGATGCTCAAACAAAGCGTCGCGAGGATGCAGGGCCGCCGCGTCGCCCGTCCGGTCGAGGTGGGCTTGCGTGCTGACTTCCTCGTCATGAGCGAGGCGCTGATGCTGCAGGCCGCGAAAGGTGCCACGCCCGCGTTTTTGCCCTCCACCTTCATCGAAGACGCCAAGATGCGCATCACCGCCTACCGCCAGCTCGGCGAGATCATGACGCGCAAGGAACTCGACGAGCTCGAAGGCCAGTGGCGGGATCAATTCGGCGAAAAGCTTCCCCACGCCGTCACCAACCTCCTCACCTGCGCCAGCATCCGCCTCGCCGCCGCTCACGCCGGCATCACCGATGTCGAAATCAAAGAGCGGAAGCTCATCCTGACGCGGAATGGCAAGCTCGTGATGGTGCAGGGCAAGTTCCCGCGCCTTGCCAGCGGTCCGGGCCACAAGCAGCTCGAAGAGGCGCTGGAGATGGTGAAGTCTTTGTGAGGTTGCGGAAAATGGGGCGATGTGGCATACGGGTGTGGCATGACGATCACTTTGCCATCCGCTTTTGAAGCCTTGCTGGCTCGAAAGATGTCCACTGGGCTCTACAGCGATGCCTCCGAGGTTGTTCGCGAGGCGTTGCGGCAGATGAGCGAGCGGGATTCGGCCATCGAATGGCTTCGCAAAGAAGCGGCGGAGGGTTTTGATGAACTTGACCGGGGTGAGGCCGTCGAGCTGGATCGAGAAGGCTTCATGAATCACTTCCGCTCACGTCGTCAGGCTGCATGAAAATCCGCCTTTCATCCTCTGCGTTGGGCGATTTGGAGGACATTGACGATTACACCGCGAGCAAGTGGGGCGCGGAGCAGGCAGACCGTTATGTCGCAATGCTCTGGGATACGTTTGAGCAGATCGCGCTGAAGCCAGAGCGCTGGCGGCTTCGACCAGAACTGCACCCAGAGTGCAGGATTTGCTTTGCTGGAAAACACGCGATTCTTTTTCGGGTGCGTGACGGCCAGGTCGAGATCGGCCGTGTTTTGCATGAAGCGATGGATTACCCCGGACACCTTGAGGGCCTGTTTTCGGATACGTGAGACAATGGCGAACTGATGCCGGATTCGGAGGTATCCATTTTCACCCGCCTTGTCCCAGCCGGGCCGCATCGGTGGCCAGGGTTTCGAGAGAGTCGCCGAGGCGGCGGAGGCGCTCCATGCGTTGGGCGGCGTCTTGTTCCACGGTCGCGGTTTCGTTTTGCAGAGGCTCCAGCAGCTCGCGGGCCTTGCTGAAGGCGTGATTTGTTTCCTCGCGGAGCTGTTCGGCCAGCATTTCGCGCAGGGTGCCGGTCGATTCCTCCAGCTTGTCGAGGATGGCATTGCGGGCGGAGGCCAGGCGCATCTGCGTGATGAGATAAACCACGGCCACCAGCATCGCGCCGGAGCCTGTCACGATCGCCGCGGCCTGCCAGCCGCCCAGCCAGCCAGCCACCCCGGCCAGCACCGCCACGATGGGGATCAGGATCGGCAGCCAGCGGGCGGTTTGCCGTGCCCGTTGAATGCCTGGATCGATGTCGTCATCCAGCCGGAGGGCCAGCACAAAGCGGCGCAGCGCCGAGTCGATCCGCGTCGTGAAGCGCCGGCGCAGCTCGCTTTCCGCGCCGGACCGGTCGTCATTCTCCCCAAAGCCCTCCGGCAGCGGCAGCACCTGGCGGCCTTGGGAGCGCACATAGCGGTCGTATTGCCGCACATCCTCCTCCAGCACCAGGCTCATCTGGCGCCAGCGGTCGCCGGTGCGGTGATGCAGCTCATGGAGGAGGCGATGGTCGAGGCTTTGCTGGCGCACTGGCTCGTCCTCGGGGGAAGGCGGCCGCTGAAAGGCACGTCGGGTCGCCAGCAGGTCGTTCGTCAGGCCCGCCACCCGCAGCACGCTCTCGTGGTAGTCGCGTTCTGTGGCTTCCAGGGCGGGGAGCAGCTTCTTCAGCGTGCGGTCCACCTCCATTTCGCGCTCGGTGAGAAGCTCCGCCAGCAGGCCCGAGCGGCGCTGGATGTTCCGCGTGGCCGCCACGCTGCGCTCGCGGAGCTGGTCCAGCAGTTGGCGGGCGATCTGCAGGGTGCTCGCCAGCTTCTTCTGCCGGGCCGGCTGGGCCTGCACGAGGCGGTTGAGGTGCGCCTCCAGCTTCAGGAAGCCGCTTTCCTCCAGCAGCGTGTCCGCGCCGATCGCACCCCCGCTGCGGGCCAGATAGGCTTTTTTGCCCGAGATCGGGAAAAGCGGAAACTCCCTCCCAAATCGCGCCCGGCACAGCTCGGCCATGTAATCCGAGATCACCTGGATCTCCTCCGGGCTGCGCAGATCGCTCTGCTGGAGCACAAAGACCACGTTCCGCATCCACTCCCGGTGTACTTTCTCCAGGAACTGCCACGCCGAGGCTCCCCAGGGGTTCATCGCCGAGAAAACGAAGATCACCAGGTCCGCCACCGGCACGAAGCGCTCCGTGATCACCTGGTGCTCGCTCTCGATCGAGTTCGTCCCCGGCGTGTCCACGATGTGGAAATCGCGCAGAAAGTCCGCCGGGGCCTGCACCTCCACCAGCGTTGGCGTGATTGGGTTGATCAGGGTCTCCGGGCCGTGCTTGAAGTAGAGCACCTTGTCCGTCGTCGGCATCACCCCCGTCTTTGAGAAGTCCTGGCCGAAAAGGGCGTTCAAAAAGGTCGATTTCCCCGTGTTCACCTCCCCCACCACCACAAACACGAAGGGCTCCTTCAGGCTGGCCAGCAAGTTGTTCAGGATCGCCGCCGATTCCGCCGCGCCCTCGGCACCGGGAGCCTCCCGCAGCGCCGCGCCCAGCGCCAGCAGCTCCGTGCCGATGCGGGAACGCAGGGTGAAATAGTCATCGCCGATCATGCCGCCGCCTCTTGCTCGTGAAACACGCCGCGATCAAGCAGAGAGCGCTGCCAGAGGGGGGCGCGAGGGGCTTTGTCAGGTTGCCGGGCACGTCTGGGGCTGGGATGGGGAAACACTCCTGTGCAGGGCTTGGCGAGGGTGGGGCAAATACTACTTTGGCCCAATGGTGATTGAGCAGTCGTCCTTTCGTGGATGTCACACGACCCGCCATCACCTCCTTTCAAAAAAATATCGACATCGCTGCTGAAATCCTGTAACACTTTCCCAAATTCGGGGATTTATTGATCGAAACCCAGTCCATCCTTCCATGAAATCCAATCTTTATCTCACTCTCCTCGGCGTCGCCCTGCTGGCCGCTCCTGCCGTTTTCGGTCAGGCCACTTCCGGGGTTGTCGGTTTTTCCACAAAAACCGTTTCACCGGGCACTTCAATCGTTGTGCCTACTTTGGTGAATGCGAGTGTGTTTCAGGGAAGTGTGACAATTAGTTCTGATGGTCTCACCATAACGCCATCTTCTGCGCCCGGATGGACCGCCAATGCGTATCGTGCGACCACATTCAGTGCGCCAACTCCAAATTACCCGACACACTATGCGGAAATCGTCTCGGGGACGCATGAAGGGTTGCTTCTGGATATTTCCTCGAACTCGACAACTGCTCTTTCTCTTGTGATTGCTGCGCCTTCGGTGGTTTGGAACACCACCCAGCAGATTGCGATTCGCCCGCACATAACCCTGAGTAAAATTGTCGAAGGCTCCACTGGACTAGCTCCCGGAGATGATGTCGTGACAATTTTCGATGCTAGTACCGGCGGTCGTCGTGACTTCACATATGTGGGTGGCACAAATTTCTCTGCGAGCGGTCTCAGTGCAAATCACACCCCTGTGTATCCTGGAAACGGAGTTATCTTTAATGCCACAGACACTGTCACCCTGAACTTTATGGGAGAGGTAAAGCCCACGAAAACTCAAGTGGCTCTCTGGTCGACAGGAACCAATGTGGTTGGGCCGATGAACCCGGCCTCGGGAACGTTACTATACGGAAATTCACTCGCTACTCTGTTGGCCCCGGGGGACGATGTGATCACTGTTTATTCAACAAATGGTCAAATGGTGCCATCCAATTATACCACAAACGGCGCAGCGATTGGAAATAGTGGTGGTCCTCTAGCGCCTAGCGCCACTGATGCGATTCCATTGAATTCCGGTGCCGTGATCACGGTGGCAGATCCTTTAACCTGGATTGTTAGGTCTCCATTGAATCCATAAAGTCGTCGCAACCAATTTTTTAATCGTCATGAAATCTGTTTGTTCTCTTCTTTTTTGCGGTCTTGGCATACTTGTTCTCGCTTCAACTTCTGTGCGAGGAGCGGTAACTTTGGCACACTATCAAAATGCCGCTGACATCGGAGCGGCTGGTTCTCAGGCAGCGTTTCTCTCCGAAGCAGGGTCAGCCGTGACAACCGGCGGTGTTTCAATTGGTTATTTCTTGAACAACACAGCGCCAACACTGGCCCAGGTTCAAGCTTTGAGTAGCAATCCCTCGACAGCCTACTCTCAACTTGTGAGTCTCTACAATTATATCGATTTGAGAAACGTTTCGGGAGCAGCACTTCAGTCAGTTACCGGTCAGACTGGTGGATTCGATTGGGATTTCGGGGGAATCAATTCAGGTAACCTCTACGATATTAGCGGACAAATAAGTGCTAACGTTTCAACCGTTGGTTCTGCCTCTGCAACAAATCTCGTGGTTGGCACTCGTTTCTATGTTCTCGGCTTCAACGCTGGGAGCTTTTTGAATGGCTTTACGGGGTCTACCGAGTGGGCATTTGTGGGAGAGTCGGGCACTACCGGAACGATACCCAGTGACAATGGCTCTCGAAATATTCGTATTG
>CALMTT010000493.1 GCA_937872615.1 uncultured Verrucomicrobiaceae bacterium
GTAGTTGTCGTAGAACGGCGTGTGACGGCCGCCTTCGTCCTTGGAGAGGACGTACACCTCAGCCTTGAACTTCTTGTGAGGAGTAACAGAGCCGGGCTTGGCGATGACCTGACCACGCTCGATGTCGGTCTTCTTGGTGCCGCGAAGGAGGAGACCCACGTTGTCGCCGGCACGACCTTCGTCGAGCAGCTTGCGGAACATTTCGATGTCCGTGACGGTGGTCTTGGCGGTCGGACGGATGCCGACGATTTCGACTTCGGACATCTTCTTGATGATGCCACGCTCGACACGGCCGGTGCAGACGGTGCCACGACCTTCAATCGCGAACACGTCTTCGACGGGCATGAGGAAATCCTTGTCGATCGGACGCTCAGGAAGCGGGATGTAGCTGTCCACAGCTTCCATGAGCTTGTGAATGTTGGCTTCGTGAGTGGCGTCGCCTTCGAGGGCCTTGAGGGCGGAACCCTTGACGATCGGAATGTCGTCACCCGGGAAGTCATACTTGGAAAGGAGGTCACGAACTTCCATCTCGACGAGGTCGAGGAGTTCAGGATCGTCCACCATGTCCACCTTGTTCATGAACACGCAAAGGGCAGGCACGCCGACCTGACGGGCGAGCAGAATATGCTCACGGGTCTGGGGCATCGGGCCGTCAGCGGCGGACACCACGAGGATGGCTCCGTCCATCTGGGCGGCGCCAGTGATCATGTTCTTCACATAGTCAGCATGGCCGGGGCAGTCCACGTGAGCGTAGTGACGCTTGTCGGTTTCGTATTCGACGTGGGCGGTGTTGATGGTGATGCCGCGTTCTTTTTCTTCGGGGGCCGCGTCGATCTGGTCGTAGGCGCGGGCCTGGGCGAAGCCTTTCTTGGAAAGGACGGTGGTGATGGCGGCGGTGAGGGTGGTCTTGCCGTGGTCAACGTGGCCGATGGTGCCGATGTTGACGTGCGGCTTGTTGCGTTGGAATGCTTCTTTGGCCATGAGGGTGGATGAGGGGGTGCGCTTGTGTTCGTTTGTGGTTTGTCGAAGGCTCCCTGCCAAAAGCGGCCGCTGGAGCTGTTAGAGGGATTTGAACCCTCGACCTCGTCCTTACCAAGGACGTGCTCTACCACTGAGCTATAACAGCTTGATCTAGCGGCGGCTTTCTGGAAGAAAACCTCCTCCTCTTTCGATAAGAAAACCGGGGCATGGTGAACCTTGACTTGGCGTCAAGGGACAATACACCCCGGCCTGCGAATGGAAAAAGTGGCCGGAGAGTAGGGGGCTCGCCCCACCTGTCAAAGCCTTTTTGTGCTTTTGAGAGGCTGTTTGCCTCCCCCTTCCCCATCGCGGTATTCACCGGGAGCCACACCCACCCAGCGTTTAAAGACTCGGGAAAAAATCGCTGCGTTCGCGTAACCCACGCTGGCGGCCACGACCTCCAGCTTGTCGTTTTCATGCTCCAAAAGCTGTCTTGCGAGCTCCATCCGCAGGCACGTGAGATGCTGCATCGGGCTGCGACCGAGCTCACGCATGCACAGCCGCCTCAAATGCTCCGGGCTGCAATGGCTTCGATGCGCCAACTCCGCCAGCGTCCAATCGCGCCGCAGATCCTGCTCCACATCCGCCCACAGCTTGGCCACCCGCGGCTCCTTACTCCGCCACGGCTGCGCGATCCGGCGAATCGTGCCGTGAAGCAGTTCCAGCCAGTGATGCAGCATGCGCGGCTCCTTTTCGCCCTCCCACTCGCTCCGCAAGCCGTTCACGATGCGCCCGATTTCCTCTGCCTGCGCCACCGGCATCACCGGCGACGCCGCACCGACCACCGGCGTGACAAAACTCGGCTCATCATACCGCACCCAGGCGAAACACCACTTTTCACGCCCTTTTGCCTCAAACGCATTCAGCACCCGCGGCGGTGCGAGGCACACCATGCCCGGCTTCACCCGCTGCCATCGTCCATCGAGCAAGATCGAGCCTTCGCCGCTCACGCAGGCCAGCACAAAACTGCCCGCGGGGCTCATCCGCACCCGTCGATACGGCGAGGAGGCCTCATCCATGCCCAGCCGAGCGATGCGATGCGTGCCCATCTCCGCACATTCCGATGCCTCCACCACCCAGCGCCGCGTTTTCGGCCCGTCGACGGTCGTTTCGGTCAAATCATGCGGTGTGGATGCCATGAAGTGCATTCTGGCCGTCAAGCGGACTTTGTCCAAGGTATCGCTGGTTCATCGCGAAACTCTCAAGCGCACAAAACGATGCCCACTGGTGCCTGCGGGGAGTGTGGCGGTAACATGCTGAACTAGGCCGTTGTCGGTAACGATGCTCTCGGTCACGCCAAGGCTACTCCAAATCGTGGTGAGGTCATCCGTACACTCCACTTGGAAGGTGAGTTCGGCCATGGCCTGCTTGTTCCGGGTGTAGGTGAAGTAGATGAAGCCAGAGTCGTCCACTGGTGCCATTTCGCCGGGTTCGGAGTCAGAGGTGCCAGGCGTGCCGTTGGTGGCGAATTCGAGGAGGTTGGGCACGCCGTCGTTGTCGGCGTCCGCATCGTCAGCGGCGTTGCCGGTGTTGCTGGTGGTGCCGAAATGGGTTTGACGCCAACTGGTGATGGGGACGCCGCCGGTGCCGTAGATGCCGATGGTGAAGGTCTCTTCGTCGGGATCATTGCTGTGAATATGGAGCCATACCCCGTGCGCGCCTTGCTCTTGCGGATGGAAGGTGACGCTGACCTGCGTGCTGGCACTGGGCGCAAGCGATATCGGCACGGTTCCGGAGAGCGAGAAGGCCGAGGCGTTGACTCCGGCTAAACTCGCAAGCGGTGATGCCCCGACGTTTTGAAAAGCTGCAACTAGCCCATCGCCGACAGGGTGCGCAGGGCATACGCCATTCCACTCACGGTGAGGAAATCCTACATGCCGCCCTGTGTCAGGCCGCGGAGTTCCAGCTTCAGCGCGGAGCCTGCCTGCAAGTCCAGGCCACCGTTGATGGTCATGGTGCCCGTGTTGCTGGCATCACCGGGCCGTGGGAGTTCGCAGGTGATGAAGTCGTTCAGAGTCGGGTCATGCGAAGTCGCACGAAGCGATGGCCCGCAGTGCCGGCGGGAACCG
>CALMTT010000494.1 GCA_937872615.1 uncultured Verrucomicrobiaceae bacterium
TCCTCATCACCGGCGGCGCCGGCTTCATCGGCTCGCACCTCGTCGAGCGGCTCGCCGCGTGCGTCACGGCGCACCGGCTTCACATCGAGACCTTCGTGAAACCTCGCAAAAGCGATCCTCGATCCCACGCGACGAGGATCGCGCACAAAACCGAATTGCCCGCCCTCCCACGGCGTGGTCTTTTCACCTTCGAAGGTGCGGTCCACGAACTGGAAATAGCCAGCCGGTTCCTTTGAGAGCAAGGCGGTGTTCTCCGTCGGCAGCACGAGACCCAGTTGAGCCTGAATCGAGAGCGGCGCCGCCAGCAGCAGGAGGCAGGTGAAAGCCTTCATCAGGGTTATTCGAGCGGGATTTCCTTCGTGCGCGGCGGCTGGGTGATGTCCTCGCCGCGCTCGGCACGGCGAGCCATCTCATCGAGGTATTTTTTCTCCTCGATCTCGGCTTTGCGGGCGTCCTTCTTCTCCTTGTCTGTGGAGGGGAGCATGTCGAGATACTTGCCGGAGGACTTGATCGCGGAGATGTGCGCCAACCTCTTTCCCATCTCGGCCACGGTCTCATCGGACACACCGCGCCATACCACAAATTTGCCGTCCGCGATGGGCTGGTCGATCTGGATGATGTCCACCGGCACGCCGTTGACGATGGTCAGGAGCAGTTCGCCCTGGTGCGTGCGGGTGACGGTGTCGAGCTGGTTGCGGCCGTGCGTGTCGAGTTTCAACACGAGGCCGTTGCCCACGCCGTCATCAGAAGGGAATGACTCGAAGGCCGCGATGGATCGTTGCGAGAACTCCGCCACCTTCTTGAAGATGAACTGCTGCCCTTGGTAGGGGAACTGAATGATGTCACGCTGCATGTCCGTGGGACTGCCCTGCACGTGGACGGAGATTTGATACCTCGGTTTGTCGAAGCTTCGCAGCAAATCGCAACTCGACAGCGCAAAACACATCGTGGCGGCAAAAACAGCGTGGAGGAGGGATTTCATCGGCGGCATCCAATCAGATTCGGTGGACGATTGCAATCCCTCACTCGTGCCACGTCCGGGTGATGCGCTCGATCTTCAGGGCGCGGCCCGTCTTCGGATCGAGGGTGATGAGAGCACCATTCACCCTGACGGCACCGGTGCCCACGCCAAAGCGGGTGGGCATCTGCGTGTGAAAGCGCTCAAGCACCGGCTCGATCTGGCTGCCGATCACGCTGTCCATCGGACCGCACATGCCGGCATCGCTTTGAAAGGCCGTTCCCTTCGGCAAAACACGCTCATCGGCTGTCGGAACATGCGTGTGAGTGCCCACCACGGCGCTCACCTTGCCATCGAGATGCCAGCCCATCGCCACCTTCTCGCTCGTGGCCTCGGCGTGGAAGTCCACAAAGATGATCGGCGTCTCCTCGCGCAGCTTTTCCACGCACTCGGTGATCACCGGAAACGGATTTTCGAGCTGCTGCCCCATGAACGTGCGGCCCTGGAGGTTCACCACGGCCACTTTGCCCTTCTTCGTGTCCAAAACGACGTAGCCCTGCCCCGGAGCGCCCTCGCGATAGTTCAGCGGACGCAGCAGACGTGGCTCGTCGATCATGTAGGGCACGATTTCTTTCTGATCCCAAATGTGATCCCCTGTCGTGACCACCGCCGCACCGGCCCGCATGAGGCCGATGGCGATCTTTGGCGTGATGCCACGCCCGCCGGCGGAGTTCTCGCCGTTCACGACGATGAAATCGAGGTTCAGTTCTTGTTTGAGCAAAGGCAGCAGAAGGGAGACCGCCTTGCGGCCCGGCTCGCCCACGATGTCTCCCAGGAAAAGCAGCCTGAAAAGCCCGTCATCCGTCTGTGCCGCCGTGTCGTTCGTCGCTTCGTTCATTGTGTCGGCATTTAGTAGATGATGCCCGTCCGGTTCAAGCTAGGATCGCCGCCATGATCGAGAAAATATTCCGCGTCCTGCTCTCAGCCGCCCTCCTGGTCGGCAGCGTGGCCGCCCAATCTCCGACTCCTGCTCCGCCTCCCGCACCAGCGCCCACCGCCACGCTCAACGCTGGCAACGTCATCCCTGGCACCGCCGCCACGCCGAATCCCATCCTGCGTTTCGCGAAACTCAGCCCGCTCGGCGATTCGCCGGACTGGTCGAAGCTCCAGGCCTTCGCGAAAACCATGACCCGCCCCGAACTCGAGGCCGTGCTCAAGGAAATCTACACGGACAATTCCACGCTCCCCGCCGCCTGGCGCATCGAGAGCAATGCGCTCCTCATCCAAACCGGTGATCCCGCCAACCCCGAAGTCCGAATCGAGCTGGAAACCGTCTCCAAACCACCCGCCGAGAGCACCCGCCACTGGCATGCGCGAAGAGGTGATGTCTCGTCGTCGCACCCAGCTCCTAGGCATTTTATGGATAATTAAAGCTAAAAAAATAACTTGATTCTTGACCGAGAGATGGACATCCATGTTTGTACCATTTCAAGTTAAGATGGGGTTGTAAAGACAATCCTAAAATTTTTTCCAAGGATTCAGTAAATGTCAAATGTTTGCTTCAAAAATTTTTTTCTCTTTGAGTCTAATTGTAGT
>CALMTT010000495.1 GCA_937872615.1 uncultured Verrucomicrobiaceae bacterium
CCGGCGACGAAGGCCACGATCGACAATCCCTTCGGCGTCGTGCGCGGCCCGGACGGAGCGATTTGGTTCTGCGAATACACCGGCCAGCGCATCCGCCGCGTGGCACCCGACGGAACCATCAGCACCATCGCGGGCACCGGAGCCAAAGGTTACAGCGGCGATGGCGGCCCGGCCTTGCAGGCGACCTTCAACCTGCCGCATGAGCTTCGTTTCGATGCGAAGGGTGATCTTTACATCGTGGACATGACCAACCACGCCGTGAGAAAGATCGACCTGAAGACCCAAATCATCACGACGATCGCTGGCAACGGCAAACCAGGCTACAGCGGCGATGGAGGTCCGGCGAAGGACGCGCAGTTCAAACAACCGCACAGCATCCAATTTGGCCCCGAGGGCGATCTTTACGTCTGCGACATCGGCAACCACGTCATCCGAAAGATCGACATGAAGACCGGCACGATCAGCACCTTCGCCGGCACTGGAACGGCCGGACCGACGCCCGATGGCTCGCCCATCAGTGGCACGCCGCTCAAAGGGCCTCGCTCGCTCGATTTCGACAAGCAGGGCAATCTCTGGCTCGCCACGCGGGAGGGGAACCAGGTCTTCAAGTTCGACCTCAAGGCTGGGAAGATCTTCCACATCGCCGGCACCGGCAAAAGCGGCTTCACTGGCAACGGCGGCCCGGCCAAGGACGCCACGCTCAGCGGCCCGAAAGGCATTTCCATCGACGCGGAAGGCAATGTGTGGCTCGCCGACTGCGAGAGCCATTCCATTCGCATGGTGAACATGAAGACTGGCAACCTCGAACTCATCGCTGGCCTCAATCAAAAGGGCGATGGCCCCGATGGCGATCCCCTTGGCTGCAAAATGGCCCGCCCGCATGGTGTCTTCTGCGATGCCGATGGCACCGTCCTCATCGGCGACAGCGAATCGCATCGCGTGCGTCTGCTGAAGAAGAAGTGACTCACTATTTTTCATGCCATGAAACAGTCTCTTCTAGCCCTCAGTCTTCTTTTCACGGTCGCCTCATGCGAGAAGACCGAGCCCGCCAAAGCCTCTGAACCGCCCACAGCGGCTCAAACAGCTCCGGTGGCCGATTCACCCACGAAAAAGGAGCTTCCACCTGCGGTCGACACACCCGAAGACTTGAAGGAACTGCAAGGCAAGCTGCCTCGAATGGACCCTGAGAAGGCCAAATTCATCGCCGTGCCAAGCACGCCACCCGATCCCAAACCGGCCACCAAGCCCAGTCCCACCGAAACGATCGTCAAAGCCGTTCCGACAGCCGCACAGCCAGAGCCTCCGCAGACGAAATAGACCACTTACAAGTCTAGGGGCGCTTCGCAGGCCGCGGCCTCCTCATTTGCGCCCGGTAAGCCGCGGGCGTCATGCCCATGAGTCCGCGGAAGCATCTTGTGAAGTGGGCATGATCAAAGAAGCCGAGCTCGACAGCGAGGGCGGCGACGGTGTCTTCGGTTTCGGCGAGTTTGCGGCAGGCGGCTTCGATGCGGACTTTGAGGAGGTATTGCCTCGCGGAGGTGCCGAAGACGGTGCGGAAGCTGCGGTCGAACTGGCTTTGCGAGAGGCCGCACATTCTGGCCATCTCGGCGCTGCGGAGGGCGGTTTCGGGCTCGCGATGCATCTGCTCGATCACTTTGGCAAAACGGGCCTCGCCACTGGCACGGCTGCGGACTTGATCGAGCCGGCGGCTGATGCCGGCGATGCCGATGATGTCGCCTTGGGCGTTTCGCAGCGGGAGTTTGCTCGTCATCACGAGGCGCGGGGAGCCCTCGGCCTCGGGAGCGCTCTCGACGCGGTTCACGATGGCTTTGCCGCTGCGCATCACGGCCTCGTCGTCTTTGCGATACTCGGCGGCGCGACGTCGCGGGAAGAAGTCGAGGTCGGTTTTGCCGATGGCGTCCTTCTCACGCTGCACGCCGCAGTATTCCCAGCCGCAGCGGTTCAGCGCCATGAAGCGTCCGGCGCGGTCTTTGATGAAAAAGTTCACGTCCGGCAGCAGGTCAAAGAGCCTCACGAGCTCGCTGCCGCGGGTTTGATGCAAAAAGGCCTGTGGTGAAATCGCCGCCATGGTGGGCTGAATTTACACAAGGAAGGCACGGGCGTGCAAGACGGCATCGCGGGTCGTGGCGTAAGGGTCTCTTGCACGATCCGACACATCTTTTGCCGGAAGCGGCATGAGTTGGCTTGTAGAGTTTTCGGCTCGCCATCGTAAGCACAATAGTATCCGCCAAGGCCACTCGAATACCATGAAACCCTCCCTTCCCCTCCCCCAACGCCGCGAGCGCCTCCAGCGTCTGGTTTCCCGCCTCGGTCGGGGTGACAAAGGCGCTGTTCCATACCTAGACGAGCCGCTGGCGGACTCGGAGCTCGTCCGTTCCTTCGACGACGAGGCGCTGAAGGACCTCATTTTGGTCGTGAGGCATCACCGGCCAGATCTGGCGCTCGTGCTGCTCACGCATGTGAAGACGCCGAAAGAGCGTCAGAGCCTCGGAAACTGCCTCGCGGCACTTTGGAGCCGCATCGACATCAATGCCGCCTGGCGGGCGATTTCCGCCAGCAGCCTGCCGGAGGCCGAGCGCCTCGCCCTGCGCAGCGCGATGGTTTGAAGCCAACATCCGCGGCAAAGAGAGCCAATTTCGCCGCAAAAAATCCTGTTCAAACCACGTAAGCACAATCATACCGGCCACCAGCACTTTCATATCATGCTCAAAACCCTCTCCATCACCCTTCTCGTGCCCGCCGCGGCGTTTGCCGGCGTCGAGTTCAACAAGGACATCCGCCCCATCCTCGCAGATGCGTGTTTTCACTGCCATGGGCCTGATCCGGGCACGCGGAAGGCCGGTCTGCGGCTCGACACGGAGGCGGGTTTCTTCACCGCGAAGAAGGGCGAAGAGCCCACGGTCATCAAAGGCAAGCCGGAGGCCAGTTCGCTCTACCAGCGCCTGCTTTCCACCGATGAAGACGAGATCATGCCGCCGCCGGAGAGCCACAAGGAGCTGAAGCCCGCGCAGATCGCGATGATCAAAGCGTGGATCGAGCAAGGTGCCCCCTGGCAGCCGCATTGGAGCCTGATCCCGCCACAAAAGCCCGCCCTGCCCGCCCTGAAGGATGAATCGTGGGTGAAAACGCCCATCGACCGCTTCGTGCTGGCCTCACTGGATAAAGCAGGCCTCAAACCGGCTCCTGAGGCCGATGCGCATACTTTGGTGCGGCGCTTGTCTTTGGACATCACGGGGCTGCCGCCATCGCCGGAGCTGCTCGCACGTTACTGTCCGACGGATCCGACCAGTCCGACGCGTCTGACGGATGCGCAAATCAGCGCTCTCATTGACGAACTGATGAAATCTCCCGCCTACGGCGAGCACCGCGCCCGCTACTGGCTGGATGCGGCTCGTTACGGCGACACGCACGGCCTGCACTTCGACAACTACCGCGAGATGTGGCCTTACCGCGATTGGCTGGTGAAGGCCTTCAATGCGAACCAGCCGTTTGATCAGTTCACGCTCGATCAAATCGCGGGCGACTTGCTGCCGAACCGCAGCGACGACCAGCTCATCGCCACGGGCTTCCAGCGTTGCAACATCACCACGAATGAAGGCGGCACGATTGATGAGGAAAACCTCGCAAACTACGCCGTGGATCGCGTGCAGACGCTTGGCTGGGTTTACATGGGCTTCACCACGAACTGCTCGCAGTGCCACGATCACAAATTTGATCCCATCACGCAGCGTGACTTCTACTCGCTGGCCGCTTTCTTCCGCAACACCACGCAGGGTGCCAAAGATGGCAATGTGAAGGACGGACGCGGCCCGGTGCTCGTCATCCCGAGTGAGCAAGACAAGCCGCGCTGGCAAAAGCTTCCCGCTGAGATCGCCGAGGCCACAAAGCAGCGCGACGAACGCAAAAAAGCCGCTGGCAAGGATTTCAATGCTTGGCTCGCCTCCGCGAAGCCGGAGCATCTCGACCAGGATGTGCCCACGAAGGGCCTGCAGGTACATTTGCCGCTCAATGAAGGCGTTGGCAACGATGTCGCGAACGTGTGCGGCACACCCGCGAAGGCCAAAGCGCTTGGCCAGATCTCGTGGACGCCCGGTGGCAAGCTCGGGCCTGCGCCGGTGATCAAGCCGGGCAGCACGTTTGAGGTGAGTGATGCGGGTGATTTCGAGTTGAATCAAAAGTTCAGCTACGGCGCATGGATCAAAGCAGGCCGTAATGGCGTCTTCGGAGCCATCATGTCGCGCATGGACGAGAAGAACGGCTATCGCGGCTGGGACCTCTGGCAAAGCGACCGCGCTGTGTCCGTTCACATCGTCGATAAATGGAGCGACAACGCCATCAAGGTCACCACGCGTGATGCGGTGCTCAAGCCCGGCGAGTGGCAGCATGTCTTCATGACTTACAACGGCAGCGGCAAAGCCAACGGCATCCAGATTTACATCAATGGCGTGCTGCAGAAGCGCCTCATTGTGAACACGAACACGATCAAGCCGAAGGCCAGCATCCGCACCACCGTGCCGATGAAAATCGGCCAGCGCAGCGATGGAGCCGTCTTTGCCGATGGCAGCGTCCAGGATGTCCGCCTTTATGACCGTCAGCTCAGCGAGGCGGAGATCAGGACGCTCGCCGATGTCGGCCCGCTGCGTGCCATCCTCGCCGCTGCGACTGACAAACGCACGCCGCAGCAGCGGAATGCGCTCTTTGCCCACTACCTCGCCACCCGCGACACCGAGTGGATGAAGCACGATGGCAACGCAAAGAAGCTCGAAGCCGAAAAAGACGCCATCAAGGCCCGCAGCCCCATCACGCATGTGCAGGAGGAAGTCATGAACGTCATGCCCATGGCGAACATCCTCGCCCGCGGAGCCTACGACAAGCCCGGCGACCGCGTCGAAGCCGCTGTGCCCGCCGCTTTGGGCAAGCTGCCTGAAAAAGCACCGAAGAACCGCCTCGGCCTCGCGCAGTGGCTCGTGTCGCCGGAGAATGCGCTCACGGCCCGCGTCACGGTGAATCGTTTCTGGCAGGAACTCTTCGGCCAGGGCATCGTGAAGACGCCGGAGGACTTTGGCATCATGGGCGCGGCTCCGAGCCATCCCGAGATGCTCGACTGGCTCGCCGTCGAGTTCCGCGAGAGCGGCTGGGACGTGAAGAAGCTCTTCAAGCTCATGCTCACCAGCGCC
The DNA here is from genome assembly GCA_937872615.1 of uncultured Verrucomicrobiaceae bacterium. GTDB lineage: Bacteria > Verrucomicrobiota > Verrucomicrobiia > Verrucomicrobiales > Verrucomicrobiaceae > Prosthecobacter. Next base: position 5,199 of record CALMTT010000495.1, read on the forward strand.
ACCTACCGTCAGATGGCCGCCACCACGCCCGAGAAGCTCGAAAAAGACCGCGACAACTCGCTCCTCAGCCGCGGCCCCCGCTTCCGCATGGATGCCGAAATGCTGCGCGACTACGCACTCGCCGCCAGCGGCCTGCTTTCCGCGAAAATGGGCGGCCCCAGCACCAAACCCTATCAACCCGAAGGCATCTGGGACGTCGTCGGCCTGCCCGGCGGCGACACGCGCAACTACGTGCAGGACAAAGGCGAAAACCTCTACCGCCGCACCTTCTACACCTTCTGGAAGCGCATGGCCCCGCCGCCGAACATGGAAGTCTTCAACGCCCCCAGCCGCGAAGTCTGCACCGTCCGCCGCGAGCGCACCAACACCCCGCTCCAAGCCCTCGTCACCATGAACGACCCCCAATTCGTCGAAGCCGCCCGCAAGCTCGCCGAGAAGGCTCTCAGCACGAAGGAGCCGCTCTCCTTCATCGCCGAGCGCATCCTCTGCCGTCCGCTGACCGCTAAAGAGAGGCCCATCATCGAAGCGAGCCTCAAAGACCTGCGTGATCACTACTCGAAAGCACCCACGGATGCCGAAGCGCTGCTCAAAGTCGGCGAATCGCCGGTGGAAGCGAAGCTCGCGAAAAACGAAATCGCTGCGTGGACGATGCTCACCAACCAGCTCTTCAACTTGGACGAAGTTCTCAATAAGTGATGTCGAACCCGCCCTCCAGCACCAAGCAGGCGAAGCAAAGTAGCCATCTCGCTCCGCGAGATGAGCTTGGTGTTTGGCAAGCACGGCAAGCCCAAGAAAGCCATGGGCTTCCCGCATCCGCGCCAGCGTCGTGGAGTGCGGTGACAGAGATGCGAGGGCGAATCCTCGCATCGTCGGCACCGCTGTCGAGCGTCTCTCAGCGTTCGCCAACTTCATCCGCTATCGACAGCGGTGTCGCGCCAAGGCTTGCCACCGCACTCCACGACGCTGGCGCGAATCTTTGGATGCGTGTGGCCTGTGCGGTTGTCAGTTCATTCTTGATAACAAGCTGCCTGAAATTTGGGGAAGACCTCGAGTTCTTGGAGCCGAACGTCACCGCCAAGCACCTTGAAGTGATTGAGAAACGAACTGGAATTGATCTCCCACTAGGATCCGTTGGAATGGCGCTGTATTCGAATGCCACGGGGATTGATCCTTGGATGCTAGCCAAAATCCAAATCCCTTCGGATAAGGCGGATGCCTTGCTGGCTTCAAAGCCCTTTCAAGGTTCCAAGCCCGGTCATTCTACAGTCGTATCGGGGTTTGATCGTCCTTGGTGGACTCCCGACCAAATGAACGAGCCATCAACAGGAGACATAAAACTCTCAAACGCTTTGGTGAACTGGACACTCGGGCAAGAAGGCAAAAAACACATGCTCTACATCCGCTGAGACACCTTCTGAAGCCAGCCAACCAACTTGAAACCAGAAACTTGAAACACTGACAGCATGCCCGCCGATGCTCCATACCCCTTCCCGGGAATGAATCCCTACTTCGAGTCGAAGTGGTCGGATGTGCATGCGACGATGATCGTCCACATGCGGGAGCAGTTGCGCCGTCAGATGCCGCAAGGACTCTATGTGGGCGTGGAAGTGGGGACGCAGATCCTCAAAAACAGCCGCGATGAGAAGCCCAAGGTGCCTGACGCCTCGGTTTGGAAACTTCGGGAAGACGGCCCGGTCGTGGCCGAGCCTCCAAACGCTGCCACGCCCACCATCGCGGAAACGCAGGCACCGCAGGTGCGGCGGCTGGCCGTGCGTGACCTAGACGGAGAGCTTTTGACGGTGATCGAGCTGCTCAGCCCGTCGAACAAACACGGAGCCGGAGCCGTGGTGCATCAGCGCAAGCGCCTGGGACTCATGGAGTCCGGCATCAACTTGGTGGAAATCGACCTCGTCCGGCAATGGGGCCTGGCGGTGATCCAATTTGAGGAAGATGCCGTCGCCGAAATGCTGGCGGGAGACTCCGGCAGCCTGCCCGCCCATGCCGTGCTAGTCTTTCGCGCCGCGACACCTCATGTGCGCGAGTTGTATGGCATTCGCTACGCGGAATCGCTGCCATCCATCCGCGTGCCACTGGGCGCGGAGCACCGCGATGTCTGGTTAAACCTTCAAGAACTCGCCATCCGCGCCCATACCGAAGGCCAGTTCGACCAGGTCACCCGCTACCAAGAGTCCCCCACGCCTCCGCTGTCCACAGAAGAAACCGCATGGCTCGATGCCCATCTGAAAGCCCAAGGACTCCGCTGAGCACCCGCCATGCATATCCAATCTCCAACCTTCATCTCAAGCCCACACGCGAGCGCGACAGCGTCGTGGAGTGCGGTGGCAGAGATGCGAGGGCGAAGCCTCGCATCGGCGACACCGCTGTCGAGCGTCCATCGGCTTCCGCAAACGCTTCTCGCCCTCGCAAAACGGTGTCGCGCTTCGCTTCCCACCGCACTCCACGACGCTGACGCACGTTTTGCGGCCCTCATGCATCTTGCGACGATCACGGCCTGCATGCTCTGCTTGTGCAGTTGCGACAAAAAGCCCGACGAAGCTCCAAAAACCTCCAAATCCACATCAGAGGCACCAACCTCATCGTGGAAAGATTGGATGACGAAAGGTGCCGATCCGAGCTGGTGGCAGCAGCAATGGTCAAAAGCCTCTGAGGCAGCGCAGACCGCCAAAAAGTCGCTGGAGTCTATCAAAGCCGAAGAACTCAAGAAGCAGGCTTCCGAGCTTCTTCAAGCCATCGAAGCCCAGGACTCGTCCAAGGTTCAGGGCCTCGTCACGGAACTCGAAAAGCATCTCTCAGTCGAAAAGCTCGGCGACGGCTTGAACTTCATCATTCTGCAACGCCAGAAAGGCGGAGAAGCAGCTGTGGAAGCGATTGATGAGTATGCAGCACGAACCGACTTGAACCAGTTCGAGAAAGCAGCGGCCCTGCATCTTAAAAAAGGCATGGAAACACTGCAACGCGACGATGTGCGCGGCGGAATCGTGTGGGCCATTTTGTTCGCCTGTGAATGCAAATTCGGCTCTCACGAAGGAGCCATGATCGGCGCACTCATCTCCTCGATTCTATTTCCAGAAATCAAACACGCCACCGCCCCATGAGCCTTCGCACACGCATCATCCTGAGTGTATTGATCGTCATCAGCTTGCTGGTGCTGGTGGGCTGGTGCTCGCTTGAGGTGGGCTACTTCAATGCGGGACCGCTCAAAGACTCGCAGGGTAATGAACTCGGCTTCAACAAGCCTCTCACGCTCGAATTAATGCAAGGGCTTGCTCAGGCAGCTTGGCGCGCCCGTTGGCATGAATGGTCTCGCTGCATCTGGAGCCTCGCTTGTGCAGTCATGCAGATCTGGGGGCTCATCTGGCTATGGAGACCATCCTGCACGTCTTTAATCTCCAGGATGTGGTTGGCCCTGCAGACAGCCTTTTTCTTCCCAGGCCTGCTTGGAATGCTCATTTGGCCGCACCTTCTTTTCAGCTCCCAGCCTTGGGATGGCGAAACCATATCAGAACCTTCCGGCATCTTCGTCGTAGCCACTCCATGGCTCCTCATCACCTGGGCCTATTTGTTCATCACTCGACGCCAAGACTCAACGCAGCCTGAAATGGCCCTCACTTGAAACTTTAAACCTGAAACTTGAAACCCATGTCCCCCTTCACCCGCCGCCAATTCTTCACGTCCGGCTCGCACCTCCTCGGTGGAGCCGCGTTGACCTCGCTGTTCAGCCAGTCGCTCGCGAATGCGGCGATGTCGCACAAGGCTTCCGGGCCGCATTTTGCGCCGAAAGCGAAACGCGTCATCTACCTGCACATGGTCGGCGGGCCTTCGCAGATCGATCTCTTCGATTACAAGCCGGAGATGATGAAGTGGTATGACAAGGACCTGCCGGACAGCATTCGCAACGGCCAGCGCCTCACCACGATGACCAGCGGACAGGCGAGGTTCCCCATCGCGCCGTCGAAGTTCCAGTTCAGCGCGGCGGGCCAGTGCGGCATGATGATGAACACCGAGCTGCTGCCGAATTTGGCGAAGAAGGCCGACGACATCTGCTGGATGCGCAGCCTGCACACGGAGGCGATCAATCACGAGCCTGCCATCGCGGCCATGCAGACGGGCAATCAGATCGGTGGGCGTCCCTGCCTCGGCTCCTGGGCCTCGTATGGCCTGGGATCGACGAATGAGAACCTGCCCACCTTTGTCGTGCTCGTGGCCACGCCGACGAATCGCGAGCAGGAGCAAGCCATCTCCTCGCGCCTCTGGAGCAGCGGTTACCTGCCTGGCGAGCATGCGGGCGTGTCCTTCCGCAGCAAGGGCGACCCCATTCTCTACATCAACAACCCGCCCGGCGTGCCCGACAGCGTGCGCAAGCGCACCATCGACGGCCTCAATGCGCTCAACGAGCTCAATTACCAGCAGCTCGGCGATCCCGAGACCGCCACCCGCATCTCGCAGTATGAAATGGCCTTCCGCATGCAGGCCAGCGTGCCGGAACTGACCGACCTCTCGAAGGAGCCCGAGCACATCTTCAAGCTCTACGGCGAGGACGCGAAAAAGCCCGGCTCCTTTGCCAACAGCGTGCTCATGGCGCGGAGACTCTCCGAGCGCGGAGTCCGTTTTGTGCAAATCTATCACAACAATTGGGATACGCACGGCAATGTGGCAGGTCGGTTGCCGGATCAATGTCGCGATGTGGATCAACCTTGTTATGGTTTGATTCAAGACCTCAAACACAAAGGCTTACTCGATTCAACCTTAGTGATTTGGGGTGGGGAATTTGGTCGGACGATCTACTCGCAAGGCGGACTTAGTCGCGAGAATTACGGACGCGATCATCACCCACGTTGTTTCACCATGTGGATGGCCGGTGGTGGTTCTAAAGGCGGACAAATCTACGGCGAGACGGACGACTTTTCTTACAACATCGTCAAAGATCCTTGCCACATTCACGACTTCCACGCCACCGTCTTGCACATGTTGGGCTTAGATCACGAAAAATTTACCTTCAAGTATCAAGGTCTCGATCAACGCCTGACGGGTGTTGAACCTGCCAAAGCAATTAAGGAATTGTTGGCTTAGTTTGCCAAGCCTATTGAAGATTGCCATTCGCAATCTTCAATAGGCACATTAGTCCCTCCCATCCACTCTCTTCGGATTGATTTTCTCATGCTTCAACGTCGTGAGTTTTTGCAAACCTCGGCTGCGTTGGCCGGGTCGTTGTTATTGACTTCGCCGAGTCGCGCACAAAAGCCCGGTTTTCCGGGGCTGATTGTGCGCAGTTCCGAACCACGCAATTTGGAATTTCCGGTCTCGTCGCTGGAAAACGCCATTACCCCAACCGAACAATTTTTTGTGCGCAGTCATTTCGCCGTGCCCACGGTTGATGTCAAAACATGGCGACTCAAAATTGAAGGTGCGGTCGAAAAACCGCTTGAACTGAGTTACGAAGACCTCTTAAAGATTCCTGCACGCACTTTGCCAGCCACGATTGAATGTGCTGGTAATGGCCGTGTGTTTCTGACACCCGCCGTACCCGGTTTGCAATGGGGCCAAGGTGCGGTCGGTAATGCCGAATGGAGTGGGGTGCCTTTGGCGGCGTTGCTCGAAAAAGCCGGTGTCAAAAATTCTGCGATCGAAGTCATCTTGGAAGGGGCTGATCGCGGACAGGTGAACAGCGATCCGAAATCACCGGGGCCAATCAGTTTCGCACGCAGCATTCCCCTAGAGAAAGCCAAAAAGCCCGAGACCTTGCTGGCCTACAAAATGAACGGCGACACGCTCACCGTTCCGGTGCAGAACGGCGGGTTCGGCCAGCCGGTCAAGGGCCGGCTCAGCACCGCGATCAGCTCGGTGCAGCTCGCGGCCGTCGGGGCCCAGGCCGTGGTCTACGACGAGGCGTTGGGCACAGTGATCCTGCCCGACGGACGCACCAAACAGGTCACCGCCGCGGTCGCCGGCAAGCTGCAACAAAGCGGCCCGGACGCCCCCGGCGTGCTGCTCGCGCTGCCCGAAGGGCTGTTGCGCATCGGCCTGGCAGACGGCCTGTCGACCGAGATCGCCAAAGGCATCGGCACGACCCCGGCGGCACCCGTGCGGCTGGCCGGCTGCGACTTCGGCGCCTGGTCGGGCTCGCCCACCACGGTGGTGCGGGCCTGCGGTGAGGCAGCCGCCGAAGCCATGGCGGTGACCAGTCGCGCGCAGCCCCTGATCAGGCCGGTCTTTCGGGTCAACCGCGGCTCACTGGTGCTCAACGACTCGGCCGACGGCCGAGTGTTCGACCTCGACAAGCAGTTGCGGCTCGACAACTGGGACAAGATCAAGCCCAAGCCCAACCAGAACCCGAACGATCCGCACAACGCCGACAAGCCCGCGCTCAAAGATGCGCAGCCGCACGCCAACGACGACCGGTTCGGCGCCCGCGCCGACCGCACCCAGATCGTGCACCCGCTCGACAACGACACCGATTCGATCAGCAGCATTCTGATGATCGGCGCCGTCCGGGGCGTGCCTGAGGGCTACCGGGTCGAGATCACGCCCGACGGCCAGGCGCTCAAGGTCACCACGCCCACCGACGCCCACGACTTCTCGTTTCGCTACGCCGCCGGCAACGGCTACCACGATGACGACGCCACGGTGCAGATCAGCATCAAGGGGCCGGACGTGAACGAGAAGCCGTTCCTGCGCGAAGGGGCGGCCAAGCCGAGCCTGAGCGTGCCCTCGTTCGGCACCCTCAACATCGCCCCGCTGGGCGACTGGCGCGACCCCGAGAGCGACCCGGTGCTGCTGGTGGACGCGAGCAGCGACGGCGACATCGTGCCCACCACCCCCGACGGACGGCTCGAGTACACCGCCGCCGGGTACGACGCCGACACCCGCACGAAGCTGACCTACCGGGTCGCCGACGTGCCCGGCCACGAGGTCACCAGCGAGGTGGCGCTCACCGTGCTGGGGCAGAAGGCGCTGACCGGCGGTAAGCCGGTGGCCACCCCCGACACCGCCCGCGGCGAGGTGGGCAAGCCGATCGTGATCCGTCC
>CALMTT010000496.1 GCA_937872615.1 uncultured Verrucomicrobiaceae bacterium
GCCTCTCCGGTGTCAATGAAGCCGATGAAGGACCGCTCGGTGAAGGAACTCGTCGCCGCCTTCAACAGCCCGCTTGCCGTGCATCGCATCGACGCGCAGGACGAGCTCGCACGTCGCGGCAAGCCGATCCAAAACGAACTCGGCCGCGAGTTGGAGCGCGACGATTTGACCGAGGCGCAGCAGACTTGGGGCATCGGAGCGCTGGGACGCATCGCGCCGATCATGATCGTAAATGACGGCAGCCTCACCGAGGACAATCAGAACATCCAAACGCTGCGCACCTCGATGCGGAACCCGCGCAGCGTCACCGTGCCGGATGTTTTTCGCCTCGCAGCGGCGGAAGGCACGCCGCGCATCCGATTCGAGATCGTGCAGGCCATCTGGCAGACGCGAAACACCGACATGGTGCCGCTGCTCATGGCCATCGCTTCCCGAGAAACCGATCGTCTCGTCTTTTACAGCGCCTGGCGTGCGCTGCGGGAGCTGGCAGGCACGGAGTTGCTGAAGCGCATGCTGAAGGACTCGCATGCCGGCGTGCGTCGCGCGGCCTTGCTGGCGTTGTTGGAAGATGGCGCGTTGAATCACGACGAAGTCGCCGCGATGTCGAAGGACAGCGATGCCGAGACGGCGAAACTGGCCGCGCTTTGGATCAAGAACACCAGCGGTGATGCGCCGGAGATCTTGGTCAAAGGCAACGGCATCAACAAAGCCAACGTAGCCCCGATCAAAGGCACGCCGCCTGCCATCAAACCGCCCGCCACGCCGACCACGCTCGATGCGGCACTCACAGCGATGAAGGATGCAGACATGGAGCGTGGCCGTCTGCTCGTTTTGCATCCGCAGGGCGCTGGCTGCATCGCCTGTCACCACATCGGCGGTCGCGGCAACCACTTCGGCCCCGATTTGACCGGCATCGGCGACCGCGCGGAAGTGAAGCATTTACTTCAATCGCTCATCGAGCCGAGCGCGGTGATCACGGAGGGCTTCAACTCGCACGTCATCACCACCGACAAGGCAACGCACATGGGCGTGCTGCTCGATGAAAGCGGTCTCGCCATCACCCTTGGCCTCGCCACCGGCCAGCGTGAGCGCATTCGGCGCGATGACATCACGAAGCACGAAACGCTGCCCGTGTCCGCGATGCCGCCTTTCAATGCCATGCTCACATCGCAGCAATGCGCGGACATCGCCGCGTGGCTCATGACGCAGAAAGCTGGTGGCTCGAAACCGAGCCCAAATCGCGTCACGCCGCTGGAAGTGAAGAAAGAGCCCACGCGACTCCTGATCACGCAGGACAAGCACACCGTGGCGGAGTTTTACTTCGCTGATCCTCGCGTGAAGCGGCCCTGTTTCGCCGATTTGCGTGCGCCGGGCGGCATCAAGGTCACGCGCAACTTCCCGCCCATCGAAGGCAAGGACGCGACGGATCACGCGGACCTGCATCCCGGTCTCTGGCTTGGCTTTGGTGACCTCAACGGCAGCGATTTCTGGCGCAACAAGGCCACAATGCGTCACGACAAGTTCCTCGCTGAGCCGGAGTGGAAAAACAACACGCTTACCTTCGCCACGCAATGCACGCTGCTCGGCAATGACGGCCAAGAAATCGGCCGCATGGACACGCAGTTCACGCTGAAGCCGACGGAACAGGTCTTGGCGATCACTTGGGACTCCACCTTCCACGCGACGACCGGCCACCTCGTTTTCGGCGATCAGGAGGAGATGGGCTTCGGAGCCCGCGTGGCCACCGCGATCACGGAAAAGAGCGGCGGCCTCATCACCAGCAGCACGAAGGCCACCAACGCCAAAAACACCTGGGGCCAGCCCGCCGCTTGGTGCGACTACTCCGGCGTCATCAACGGTCGTCACGTCGGCATCACCCTCGTGCCCGATCCCGTGAACCCGCAGCCTGGCTGGTGGCACAACCGCGACTACGGCGTCTTCGTCGCGAACTGCTTCGGCCGCAAAGCCATGAAGCAAGGCGACAAAGCGAGCCTCGTGGTCAAGCAAGGCAAGACCCTCCGCCTCCGCTACACCGCGCTGCTCCACACCTCGCCCGACGCCAAGCCGCTCGATGTCGCGAACCTCGTGAACCAACTCATCCGCGAAGCAAAGTAGCCCTCTCGCTCCGCGAGAGGAGCCCTGGGCGATGTTTGCCGATCGATCATCGAATGCCAAAAGCCCTGCGAGAACGCTCAGCTCAACTTGCGGAGCAAGTTGGCTACTTTGCTGACGCGTGTTCGGAGGCTCCAAATGCTCCGTGAACGCTTTTCTTGTGCAAACCAGCCTGCCTCCGACCGTTTCTCCCCCATGAAAGCTCCTCTTTTGCTCTGTCTGCTCGCCACCGGCCTTTGCGCCCATTTGAGCGCCGCTGACATCACCGCCGAGAAAACCGGCACGGTCATCCATTTCGCCGTCGATGGCAAAACTATCTGCGATTACCAAATGGAGCCCGGCAAGGTGCCGGAGGGTGTGGATGCGGTCTTCGCGCATGGAGCGCATCTGCATCCGATCTATTCACCGAGTGGCAAGCTCGTCACGGGCAATCATCCCGAGGATCATCGCTGGCATCGCGGGGTGTGGATGGCGTGGACGAAGACGGAGTTTGGTGACTCGCATCCTGATTTCTGGAACATGGGCAAAGTAGGCGAAAAGCTCGCTGCCGAGGTCCGCTTTGAAAAACTCGTCCAACTCACGCAAAACGGATTTGTGAGCCAGCACGTGTTTCTCGATCACAGCCATGCGCGGGATGAAAAAGTGCTCAACGAAACCTGGGAAGTCGCTGTGAGCCAAAAAACACTCGATGGCACGAAGACGAACGTCATCGACCTCACCAGCACGCAGACCTGCGCGGGAGAAAGGCCGCTCAAGCTGCCCAAATACCACTACGGTGGTCTCGGCGTGCGCGGAAACCTCGCGTGGAATCCCGTCGAGGCCGTCACGATGCTCACCAGCGAAGGTCACGACCGCAAAGCGGGCGACAGCACGAAGGCGAAGTGGGTCCACATTGGCGGCGAGGTCGATGGTGCGCCCACCGGCATGGCAATTCTGATTCATCCGTCGAACTTCCGCTTCCCGCAGCCGCTTCGCCTCAATCCAAAGAACCCGCAGCTCTGCATCGCACCATCGCAGGATGGCGATTGGGCCATCGAGCCCGGCAAACCGTATGTCTCGAAATACCGCCTGCTCATTTTCGACGGCAAACCGGACGCGAAGTGGATCGACGCACAGTGGCAGGCTTACGCCAAATAAACTCAAGGACCATTCTCACCATGAAGCTCCAACCCGGCACCACGCTCATCCACAACGGCCAGCTCATCGACGGCACCGGCGCTCCGCCTGTTCCGGACGCTGCCGTGATCGTCACCGATGGCCTCATCACCTATGCAGGGCCTGCCAAAGACGCGCCACCGGTGCCAGATGCGCGAAAAATTGACGCGAAGGGCGGCACGATCATGCCGGGGCTCATCGAGGCGCACATTCATTTGACTTACTTCAATGTCACCGAGCTACAGGACCTCGACATCAAGTTCCCGGTCGAATACGTGACGCTGCAATCGGCGGTGAATGCGAAGACGGCGCTCGAATGCGGCTACACGTCGGCTCGCAGCGGCGGTTGCCTGCATAACATCGACGTGTGGATGAAAAAGGCCATCGAGGAGGACATGATCCCCGGTCCGCGCCTCTCGGCGAGTGGTCGCGAGATCTGCGGCGCGGGCGGTTTGATGGACTGGAACCCGGACTACCGGAAAATCGGCATGGAAGGCATCGTCTTCATCGTGAACGGCCCCCAGCAGGCCCGCACCGCGGTGCGCAAACTGGTCAAAGACGGCATCGAGTGGGTGAAAACGTATCCCACCGGCGATGCGGCCTCTCCCGACATCAATGATCACCACACGCTGTGCATGACCTTTGATGAAATGCATGCCGTCGTGGCCACCGCGCACAATCACGGCCTCAAAGTCACCGGCCACTGCCGTGCCCGCGATGGCATCTACAACGCGCTCAAAGCTGGTTACGATGCCATCGAGCACGGCACCTTCATGGACGCGGAGTGCCTCGACTTGCTGCTCAAGCGCAACGTGCCAATGTGTCCCGGCCTTGGCTTTGAGTTGTGGAGCGTGGAGCGCGGCAAAGACTTCGGTTTGTCGCAGTGCGTCATCGACGGCCATCAAGAAACCCTCGAAGCTGGAGCCGAAAGCGCCCGCATGGTGCTCAAGGCAGGCGGCACGCTCGGTCTCGGTGGCGACTACGGCTTTGGCTGGACGCCGCACGGAACTTACGCGCAGGAGCTGACCTTCTTCGTGAACTACGTCGGCTTCAGCGTGCTCGATACGATCAAATGCGCCACCCTCGGCGGCGCAAAGATGATGGGCCGCGCCCACGAGCTCGGCACGCTCGAAAAAGGCAAGCTCGCCGACGTGCTGGTCGTCGATGGCGATGTGATGAAGGACATCCGAATCCTCGAAGATCGCAAGAACCTCCTCGCCGTCATGCAAGGCGGCGTGGTGAAGGCGGGCGCGATGACACTGCCGCTCTCATGATCGAGACTGGGGAGCAAACACCCCGAGATATTCGCGTTTTTTGATTCCGCTCCGGCGCCTCCCTGATCCTGTCCCCTATCCGCATCCCTCACCGTCTTTCCATCCACCAATGAAACCCTTGTTAACCATTCTCGCCATTCTCGTTGCAGGCACTTCACTCCAGCACGCCGCTGAATTGCGCCTTGGCTCGCCCTTCTCCGATCACATGGTACTGCAACGCGAAAAGCCTGTCGCTGTCTGGGGCTGGGCGGATGCGGATGTCGAGGTCACGGCGGAGTTTGCTGGACAGAAGAAGACCGCAAAAGCCGCTGCGGATGGCAAATGGAGCCTGAAGCTCGATCCCTTGCCTGCCAGTAGCGAACCGCGTGATCTCGTCATCACGTCCACTCAGCCATCGGGTGTCAAAAAACTGAAATGCAGCGATGTGCTCGTCGGCGAGGTCTGGCTCGGTTCCGGGCAATCGAACATGGCGATGACCGTGGCGGGTTGTTACCACTTCGATGCCGAAAAAGCCGCCGCGAAGTATCCGCTCATCCGCCATTACCGCGAAAGCTCCGGCCCCTCCGACACACCGCAGGCCGCGGGCAAAGGCGCATGGCAGCTCTGCACGCCGGAAAACGTCGGAGGATTCTCCGCGGCGCTGTATTTCTTTGGTCGCGAGATCCACCGGGAAGTCGGCGTGCCCGTCGGCCTCATCAATACCTCCGTCGGCGGCACGCCCATCGAGTCATGGGTCGCCGCCGAGGTGCAGTCCTCCGATCTGGAAACGAAGGCGAACTACGACACGCGGCTGGACGCGCACCGGAAGTTCGATCCCGCGCAAGCGCCCGCGTTGCATGAGAAGCAGCTCGCCATCTGGAAGAAGGCATCTGAGAAGGCGAAAGCCGACGGCACGCCCTTCGTCGTCCCACCGCCCAAAGATCCGCTGGCGATGTGGAAGCTCAAAGGCGGCCCCAGCGGCCTCTTCAATGGCAAAGTGGTCAATCTCGTGCCTTACACGCTGCGTGGAATGCTTTGGTATCAAGGCGAAGGCAATGCGGGCAATCCCGGCCTCTACCACAAGCAGCTCACGCAGCTCGTCACGAGCTGGCGCACGCTTTGGCACGACGAAGTGCCCTTCGCGTGGGTGCAGCTCCCGAGCTTCACCTCGCCCGGTGAAGGCTGGCCGCGTGTGCGTGAATCCATGCTGAAGACGCTCGCCCTGCCCAAGACCGGCATGGCCATCACCATCGACCTCGGCGATGCGAAGGACATCCATCCGAAGAACAAGCAAGATGTCGGCAAGCGTCTCTCCCTTTGGGCGCTCGGCACCGTGTATGGCAAAAACGTCCCCGCCATCAGCGGCCCGCTTCCCGCAGGCTCGACCATCAATGGCAATGCGATCACCGTCTCCTTCAAACATGCCAACGGCGGCCTGAAATCCATCACCGGCGGCCCGCTCACCGGCTTCCAAATCGCCGGAGCCGATCAGCTGTGGAAACCTGCTGAAGCCAAGATCGTCGGCGAGAGCGTCGTCGTCAGCAGCCCCGAGGTCTCCCAACCCGTGGCTGTTCGTTACGCCTGGAAAGACTGGCCTGATTACAGCCTCGCCAATGGCGCTGGATTGCCCGCCTCGCCCTTCCGCACGGATGACTGGCCTGTGGTGAAGAAGTAAAATTTGTGAAGGTTTACAGAACACACGAAACATCCGGAACACTGATTTTATGACCCCCAGCATCGCCCTACGACATCTGTGCCTTCTGCTCCTTTCCGCGTATTCCGCGTTTTCCGTAGGCCAACTCTCCGCTGGCGATCTCTTCGACAAACAAAACCTCGCCGCGTGGTGCATCGTGCCGTTTGATAAGGCGAAACGAACGCCTGAAGCACGTGCCGAGATGGTGGCGAAGATGGGGATCAAGAAAGTCGCGTATGACTGGCGGCCGGAGCATGTGGCGGAGTTTGAGCGGGAGATCCTCGCTTATCAGAAGCACGGCATTGAGATGTTCGCGTTCTGGGGCACGCATGACGAGGCGTTCCGGTTGTTTGAGAAGTACAAGCTCCATCCGCAGCTCTGGATCATGATGAAGGGGACCGGCGAGACGCAGGAGGCACAGGTCAAATCCGCTGCGGAAGGTCTGCTGCCCATTTTAGCCAAAGCGAAGGCCATCGGCAGCAGCGTCGGCATCTACAACCATGGTGGCTGGGGCGGCGAGCCGGAAAACATGGTCGCCGTGTGCGAGTTCCTGAAGAAGAACCACCGCACCGACAACATCGGCATCGTTTACAACCTCCACCACGGCCACAGCCACCTCGACCGCCTTCCCAAAGCCATCGAGGCCATGAAGCCGCATCTCCTTTGCCTCAATCTAAACGGCATGGACATCGCAGGCGATACGAAGGGCCGCAAAATTCTCCCGCTCGGTGTCGGCACGCAGGATGTGAAGGTCCTGCGCCAAATCCGCGCCAGCGGCTACAGCGGCCCCATCGGCATCCTGAATCACACCAACGAGGACGCCGAAGGTCGCCTGCTCGACAATCTCGACGGCTTAAAATGGCTCGTGCCGCAACTCGATGATGCCAAGCCGGGAGCGAAGCCGACATATCGGACGTGGAGCGAGAAATCAGAAGTCAGAGGTCAGAAGTCAGAGGTCGGCAAAGCCGAGACGGTGGCGTCGATGAATGAAGAGTTTGGCAAGGCGCTGAAGGGCGGTTGGATGGTGGAGGGGGATGCGGAATGCTCGAAGCTGCCTTTCACGGTGGAGTGTCGCGCGAAGCTGGATGGCAAAAACGGCTTCAACATTCTTGTCGCGTCCGAGCTGAAGGCCTCTGCCACGCATTGGGAGCTCTACACGATGGCGAAGAGCGGCACGCTGGCGCTTTACATGCCCGGTCGCGGAGGGAACTACGATTCGAAGATCGATGTGTGCGACGGCAAGTGGCACGACTTCCTCGCCAGCGCCGATGACAAGGGCGTGATGCTGTGGATCGATGGGAAGCAGGTCTTGAACGTCGAACGGACTTTCCAGTCCGTTGCAGCCCCGAATCGGACTGGAAAGTCCGATCTACGTCTCGCCTTTGGCCGGCTCGTTGAGGGCACGATTGGTTGTGACGGCGTCGTGGATGACGTGCGCATCACGCGTGGCGTGATGAAGCCGCGCAAAACGACCTCGCCACGCCAGCGCATGGACAACACGCTGGGCTTGTGGAGCTTTGACAACCTCGACGCGCTTCTGCCGCCGCCCGCACCGAAGCCCGCGGAGTTCACACCGGCCCGCGAGCCGCTCGACAAATCGCAAAACATCCACTGGCAGGAGTTCGTGAACCGCGAGCGCGTGTTCGACTTCTACGGCAAGCAGGCGCTGCACTTCATGAAGCAGAAGCCGCTGCCCGAACTGATCCCGCAGTTCCCCGGCGTGGACGGCGGCCAGCAAGGCCACTGGGGCAATCAGAATGACCAAACCACATGGAAGGATGGTCGCTGGGCCGCGAGTGATCTTGGGAATGTGTTCAGCGGGGTTTTCAAAGGGGGCGGTTTCACCATACCAAAAGGGGTGTGCGTGCGTTTCGATGACAAAGCCGCCGTGTTTGACCCTTTGGAATTCAGATTCCCGGTGGTTTGGACCGGAGGCTTCATCAAACTCAACGATAATCGGCATGGTTTTATGGCCGGCGCTCCCATGGACGGCAAACAGATCAATTTGTCCCTGATTCGTTGTTCTGAGCTGGCCCCTATTTACCTGGGTTTTTATCGGCATGGAGACGATGTCGTCTTTTCTTATTCCATTGAGGGCAAGCAGCAGTTTCTGAGCGCTAGATCGGATTCACGCGACCTCGTCAAGCTTATCAATGGAGGCCCTACCCAATGGCCGCAGTGGATCGAAACCAAAGGCGATCTCGGCACGCAGCAGCCCTTCGCGACCGATCGCATCACCATCCCGTTCGAGAATCCGCATGGCACGCTGTTCTTCATCACCGCGCATGATTTCTTCAGCGATGGCACTGCGGCTATTGCTACGATGACCGGCGAGGTGTGGCTGGTGAAGGGCATCGACGAGAAGCTGGAGAAACTGCGCTGGAAGCGCTTCGCCACCGGCCTGCATCAACCGCTGGGTATGAAGATCGTGAAGGACAGGCTTTATGTCCTCGGACGCGATCAGATCACCTGTCTGCATGATCTCAACAATGATGATGAAGCCGATTTCTACGAGTGTGTGTCGAATGCAATGACAACCTCGCCGGGCGGGCATGACTTCATTGTCGGGCTTGAAATGGACAAAGAGGAACGCTGGTATTTCGCATCCGGCAATCAAGGTGTATGCCGTGTGAAAGGCGTGAGGCATGCCTTTCAGGCCGCGATCAATCCGGCTACTGGCAAACCTATGCCGGAGCGCAACACGCTAGAAGTCCTCGCCACCGGCTTCCGCAATCCAAATGGCCTCGGACTTTCACCGGATGGTCGCTTCATCACCACGAGCGGCCAAGAGGGCGATTGGACGCCGGCGACGTCGGTTTTCCAGATCGAGCTCGATCAGAACCTCGGGGCGCACTTTGGCGCGGGTGGTCCGAAGGATGGGAAGGTGCCGGAGCCGGTGCTGATGTATCTGCCGCGTGGCGAGGACAACTCGGCGAGTTCGCAGGTGTTTATTCCAGACGCAGCCGGGACGGCTGCACCACATTCTTGGGCTGCGTTGAAGGGTGATAATAACCTCATTCATCTCTCTTCGGGCGGCGGCAGCGCGTGGTTGATGATGCGGCAGCAGGTGAAGGGGCGCTGGCAGGCGGCGGCGGTCAAAATTAGCGGGAACTTTGATTCGGGGCCGCAGTGTGCGCGATTCAATCCGAAGGATGGTCATCTCTATGTGAACGGCATGACCGGCTGGGGCACCTACACGCCGAAGGATGGCTGCTTTCAGCGCGTGCGCTTCACCGGCGGCGATCAACCGGTGCCGGTGGGCTTTGAGGCTCGCGACAATGGCGTGATCATCCGTTTCAACCAGCCCGTGAAGGCCGCCGATGCCGCGACATGCTTCGCGCAGTGCTGGAACTACAAATATGGGCCGCAATACGGCTCGCCAGAGTATTCGGTGAAGTATGCCGACACGCCCGGCCATGATCCGCTGGAGGTGCGCAGCGTGCAGAAGCTCGATGGCGGCAAGACGCTCTTCCTCGAAATCCCGCAGATCGTGCCCGCGGGCCAGATTCATCTGCATCTGAGCACCGGGCACGATGTTTTCATGACGGCGCATGCTTTGGCGGAGCCCTTCACGGAGTTCGCTGGCTACACGAAGATCGCCAAAACGAACCACGCGGCGCAAATCGGCCTCGAAGCCCCCAATCCGACCAAACCGAACCCGTGGGCCAATGGCGAGCCCGGACGCGAAATCATCGTCGAGGCCGCTTTGGGCCTGCAATTCGTGCAAAAGCAGCTTTTGGCCAAAGTGGGCGAAAAACTCACCATTCGCTTCAAGAACCCCGACGTGGTGCCTCACAACTGGCTGCTCGCGAAGCCCGGCTCACTGCAAAAGCTCGGCGAGAAGGTCAATCTCATGATCACCGACCCGCAAGGCATGCAAAAGCACTACGTCCCCGACAGCGACGACGTCATCGCCTACACCGACATGACCAATCCGAAGGCCGAATTCGTCATCCACCTCACCGCTCCGAAGGAAAAAGGCGATTACCCCTACCTCTGCACCTTCCCCGGGCACTGGATGGTCATGAACGGGATGATGAAAGTGGAGTGAGGATTTCGTCGAAACTCCGTGCTGCCTGCGCTCGTAGTCTGAACCATGCCAGCTTGCACCAGCCGCCGCCATTTCCTTTCCACGCTAGCCCTTTCCGCCGCCGTTCTTCGCGGTCAGGAAAGCGCCCCCAAGTTCCCGCGGACACGCATCATCACGAAGGGGCCTGGCTTTCACTGGTTCGCCTACTACGACAAGCTGCAGTTCTCGCCGGACAACCGCTTTGTGCTGTCGAACAAGGTGAGCTTCGAGCATCGCTCGCCCACGGCGGATGATGTGATCGAAGTGGGCATGGTGGACCTGCATGAGAAGGACAAATGGATCCCGCTGGGCAAATCCAACGCGTGGTGCTGGCAGCAGGGTTGCATGCTTCAATGGATTCCCGGCAGCGAGTCGAAGGTGATCTGGAATGATCGCGAGAAGGACAAGTTCGTGAGCCACATCCTCGACGTGAAGACGATGGAGAAGCACACACTCCCCTTCCCCATCTACGCCCTTTCACCGAATGGCACGGAGGGCGTGAGTTGCGACTTCGCCCGCGTGGCGGACTGCCGTCCCGGCTATGGTTACGCGGGCATTCGCGACCGCTTTTTCGACGAAATGGCCCCCGAGGGCAGTGGTGTGACGCATGTAAATCTCGAAACCGGCACCGAGAAGCTCATCGTGAGCCATAAGACGCTCGCCAACACGGGAACGGTGATGGAAAACCATGCCGATTCGAAGCATCACGCCTATCATTTGCTCGTCGGGCCGGATGGGAAGCGCTTCATCATGCTGCACCGCTGGACGCAGCCGAAGGGCGGTCACCTTACCCGCCTGATCACGGCAAACATGGACGGCAGTGACCTGCGCATCGTGATCCCCAATGGCTATGCCTCGCATTTCATCTGGCGGGACGCCACGCACATCCTCTCCCAGGCGAAGAACTGGCTGGGCAATACCGACTGGGGTGATTTCCTCTTTGAGGACAAGGACAGCGGCATCGTCGAGGAGGTCGGGCACGGCATTCTCGATAAATCCGGCCACCTCACCTACCTGAAGAACAACGAGTGGATCCTCAATGACACCTACGCCCAGGGCGTGCGCCGCATCCAGACGCCGCACCTGTATCACATCGCCAGCCAGAAGCGCATCGACCTCGGTTACTTCATCCAGCCGCCCGAATACAAGGGCGAGTGGCGATGCGACAGCCACCCTCGGAGCAGCCGGGACGAGCGTCTGGTGTGCATCGATGCCCCGGATGGTGCGAACGGCCGCCAGCTTCATCTGATCGACATCTCCGGCCTCATGGGCTGAGGCAGGGCGGAATCGTCCAGTTGGCCGCCCGGGAAGAAGCAAAATTCACCCGTGCAATTTTTCTCCATCCCCGCTATTCTCTGACCACCCCAGCCGCTCCGGCTTCCTTTCCCGAAAAAAGTCTTTAGCACCCCCAGCCATGGTCCAGGACCTCTCCACTCTCACCGCTTTCATCGACGGCGAACCGCATCGTTTTGAAGCAGGCGACACCCTGCTCAATTTCATCGACCGGCATCGCGGTCGCGCCTTCGTGCCTACCTTGTGTGATGCGCCGCAGCTCGAGCCGTATGGCGCGTGCCGCGTGTGCAGCGTCGAGGTGGCTTTGCAGGCCGATGGACCGCGCCGCGTCGTCGCGAGCTGCCACACGCCGATTGCGCCGGGCATGCACATTTATACCGAAAGCCCGAAAGTGCGTCGTTTGCGCAAAAACATCGTCGAGCTCGTGCTCACGGACCATCCGCTGGACTGCCTGACCTGCGAGGTCAGCGGCAACTGCGAATTGCAGACTGTGGCGGCCAAAGTGGGCATCCGCGGCGTTCGCTACCCGGCGGGCGCGAATCATCTCGACCGCGCGAAGGACCGCTCGCATCCCTACATGACGAGCGAGCTGTCGAAGTGCATCAACTGCTCCCGCTGCGTGCGTGCCTGCGATGAAATCCAGGGCCAGCATGTGCTCTCGATGCATGGTCGCGGCTTCAACGCGAAGATCATCAAGGGCCTCGACCAGTCCTTCGCGGACTCGGAGTGCGTTTCCTGCGGTGCCTGTGCGCAGGCCTGCCCGACCTCGGCCATCAGCGACGTGTTCTTCTCCAAATCCATCGAGGCGACGAAGAAGACGCGCACCGTGTGCACCTACTGCGGTGTCGGTTGCAATCTCAACGTCGCCACGAAGGGCAACGAGGTGCTGAGCATCCAGGCACCCGTCGATGCGGAGGTGAATCATGCGCACACCTGCCTCAAGGGCCGTTTTGCGTTCAAGTTCTACAACCACAAGGACCGCCTGCGGAAGCCGCTCATCCGCCAGAGCGATGGCAGCTTCAAAGAGAGCACCTGGGACGAGGCCTACGACCACATCGTGGCGAACCTCACTCGCATCAAAAACGAGCACGGTGGCAATGCGGTGGCCGGCATCTCCTCCGCACGTTGCACGAACGAGGAAAACTACCTCATGCAGAAGTTCATCCGGCATGTGATGGGCACGAACAACATCGACTGCTGCGCCCGCGTCTGCCATTCGCCGACCGCTTGGGGCATGCAGAAGTCCTTCGGCACCGGCGCAGCCACGAACAGCTACGAGGACATCGAGCACACGCGCTGCGTCATGGTCATCGGCGCAAATCCTACCGAGGGCCACCCGGTCACCGGCGCTCGTTTGAAGCAGCACATCATGAAGGGCACGCCGCTCATCGTGATCGACCCGCGCAAGATCGAGCTCGTGCCGTATGCGAAGCATCATCTGCAACTCCGGCCCGGCACGAACGTCGCTTTGCTCAACATGTTCGCCCGCTGCATCCTCGATGCTGGTTTGGTGAAAACCGAGTTCGTGCGCAAGCGCTGCGAGAACTGGGAGGAGTTCGAAAATGGCCTCAAAGCCCTCGATTTGGAAGAACTCGCCAAAATCACCGGCGTGGCCGTCGAAACGGTCCGCGCCGCTGCCATCGAATACGCCAGCGCCGAGGCCGCCATGAGCTTCCACGGCCTGGGCGTCACCGAGCACGAGCAAGGTGCCAAAACGGTCATGCTCATCTCCAACATCGCCATGATGACCGGCAACATCGGTCGTCCCGGCGTCGGCGTGAACCCGCTGCGCGGTCAAAACAACGTGCAAGGCGCTGCCGACATGGGCTGCCAGCCGCATCAAGGCGCGGGCTACTTTGAGATGAACGATCTCGACGTGCAGAAGCGCTACACCGACTTCTACGGCACCCCCGCACCCACCGAACCCGGCTGGAAGATCCCGCAGATGTTCGACGCGGCCATCGCAGGCAAGCTGAAGGCGCTCTGGCTTATGGGCGAGGACGTCGTGCAGACTGATCCTGATGCGCATCATGTGCGTCACGCCATGGAAAGCCTCGATTTCCTCGTCGTGCAGGAGATTTTCATGACCGAGACCGCGAAGTATGCGCACGTCATCCTCCCCGCGTCCTCCTTCCTCGAAAAGAGCGGCACCTTCACCAATGCCGAGCGCCGCGTGCAGCGCGTGAACGCCACCGTGAAGCCCCTCGAAGGCACCAAGCCCGACGGCCAGATCATGTGCGAGATTCTGCAGCGCTTCGGCTTCCCGCAGGCCGACTACACGCCCGATGGCGTGCTCGCCGAGATCGCGCAGATCGTTCCCTTCTTCAAAGGCATCACCTGGGCCAATCTCGACATCAATGGCAAGCAATGGCCCGTCAAAGAAGGCGGCATCGACACACAGATCATGCACCAGGAGCAATTCGCTCGCGGCAAAGGCCACTTCCATTATTTCGACTGGAAGGAGTCCACCGAGCTGAAGACCAACGGCGCTGAGTTCCCCTTCATCCTCACCACCGGCCGAATTTTGGAGCACTACAACTGCGGCACGATGACCCGCCGCACCGGGAACAGCGAAATCGTCGTGCAGGACTACCTCTCGATCAATCCCGCCGACGCCCAGCGCAAATCCATCCGCACCGGCGACCGCGTCCGCCTCAGCAGCGCCCGCGGCGAGGTCGAACTCGAAGCCCGCGTCACCGATGAAGTGAAGCCCGGCATCCTCTACACCACCTTCCACTTCCCCGAAGCCATGGTGAACAACGTCACCGGCCAAGGCTGCGACGCCGACACGATGTGCCCCGAATACAAAGTCATCGCCGCCGATGTGCAGTTCGTCAGTGCCGGCAAGCCGAAGAAGAAGCGGATGATGGAGATGGCCTCGTAAGAGACTTTCGACGGACAAAACCAACGCCCACCTCCTGCCTCACTGATTCGCATCAGCTTGTTCAAAGCCGGTCTGCAACATGTCGCGCTGCTGTGGAGTTAATCTTGTGCCCGCAAGTCTCCCCGGCACTCTGCTTTTCCCGTTTCATGAGTTTTTCTTTCTCCCGCGTTTGGTTACCTGTCATCCTCCTTACCGTGCAGGGCTGCAATCTAGCACCGAAGACTGCCGAACCGGATCTCAAGCTGCCGGTGGAGTTCAAAACGCAAGGACCGTGGAAGGTGGCGCAGCCGAAGGATCATGAACTGCGGGGAAACTGGTGGCGGCTTTTTGGTGACAGCAAGCTCAGCGGGTTGATGGCGGAGGCCGAAAAGGCCAGCCCGACGCTGGAAGTCGCTCGCCAGCGTGTGGAGGAGGCGCGGGCGCTGGCTCGTGCGGACCGCGCAGGCTTGTTTCCCTTTGCCACCGTGACCAACAGCATCCGGCGTGATCGCAGCAGTGGTGCGATGGCGTTTCAGTTCGCGGGCGGTCGCTCGCGAAACACCATCCTCAACCAGCTCGATTTCAGCTACGAACTCGACTTCTGGGGCAAGAACCGCAACACAGCCAGGGCGGGAGCGCTTCGCTCGGAAGCCGTCGCAGCGACTTGGGAGAGTGTCAGGCTCGGATTGCTCAGCGAGCTGGCGATGAACTACTTTGCCCTGCGCACGCAGGACGCACAGATCGCCCTGCTGCGTCGCACGGTGGAGGTGCGTGCAAGGGCTGCCGACCTCGCGAGGACACGTTTTACCCAAGGTGACATTGCTCAAGTCGATGTGGCACAGGCGGAGACCGATCACGCGGAGACCCAGGCGGAGGCCATCGGCTTGGAAAGGCAACGTGGCGAGCTCGAGCATGCCATCGCGCTGCTGCTCGGCCGCGTGCCCTCCGATTTCACCTTGCCCGCAGCACCGATTGCGGGTTCGCCGCCTTCCCTTCCTCGTTCCGTGCCCAGCACGCTGCTGGAACGTCGCCCGGACATCGCCTCTGCCGAGCGTGTGATGGCGGCGACAAATGCCGAGATCGGCGTGGCTCGCGCCGCCTTCTTTCCCAGCATCACGCTCGGCCTCAGCGGCGGCACGCAGACGAGCTTTATCGAAAAGATCGCCGACTCGCATGCTCGCGTGTGGGGCCTCGGACCTGCTGGCATCGAGTGGCCGGTCCTGCGCGGCGGTGCCGTGAAAGCCAATGCGGAGGCTGCCAAAGCCCGCTACGAGCAAAGCGCTGCCCAATACCGGCAGACCGTGCTGGCGGCGATGCGAGACGCGGAGGATGCGCTCACCGCTCTCGATGTGCTGCGCCGGCAATCGGCCGCTCAAGATGCCACCGTTGCCTCGGCATCGAAGGCTCTCGAACTCTCGCAGAAGCGCTACGACTCCGGCCTCGTGGCCTATTACGAGGTGCTCGATGCACGCCGCACACAATTGCGAGCTGAGCGTGAGTCCACCCGACTGCGTGGCGAGCTCTTTCTGGCCACCGCGATGCTGGTGAAAGCTCTGGGCGGAGGTTGGTAAATCAGCTCACTGCGGCTTCACAAGCGTCGTTCGGCCTTGAGCACTCACTTCATACCAACCGGGGAACCCACGCCACGAGACCTGGCCCTTCGCATCGGTCTTCAACGTGACTTCCGTGTGCCACTTCCGGCCGATCCATTCCTCCAAAACCTCGCCGCGAGGGCGGATGGACCAGTCTTTGGACCATGAAGCGGCCTCCGGTTTCCAGTGCGAGCCTTCCCAAAAGCCCCACAGCAGAAAACTCGTGTAGGCCGGATGGCTGAAGACGGCGATGAGCACATCACGCGTGTAGTCGGCGGCCAGCTCCTCGTCCTCGGTGGTCACCACGTCATACTCGGTGATGGCCTGATGCGGCACGATCTTCGCAAAACGATCTGTCACGGCCAGCAGGTGTTCCGGTGACGGCAGGTAGCTCTCGTGG
>CALMTT010000497.1 GCA_937872615.1 uncultured Verrucomicrobiaceae bacterium
CCGCCAAGATGCGATTCCTCGAGCAGCTCGAAGCGTTCGCGCGGGAACACCAGCAGTCCGGGCGCCCGCTGGTGCTCTGCGGTGATCTGAACGTCCTGTGCCCGCAAAAAAACCACCGCCAGCCAGCAGGCGCACCAAACCAAGCGACCCTGCATGACATGGCGGTGGCTCATGAACCGCAACAACAAGGATTAAGCGGCCTTGCGACGGCGACGGATCATCACACCGGTGAGTCCGGCGAGGCCGAGGACGGCTCGCGAAGGCTCAGGAGCCGTGGTGAAGCTGAAATTGCCGTAGTCCGCTCCGGCCACCAGGCTGCCATCGCTGAACGCGCCAAAATTGGTCGCGAATTCAGGGGATACGAAGAGGTCACCGCTCAGCGTGAAGTTATCCCCATCAATGACCGTGTTCACATTGGCGAGGTCAAAGGCGATCATGCCAAAGGAGTAGTGGTTTTCGAGATACCAGCCGGACTTCGCGCCCACGGCCCGCGAGGCCGAAAATTCGAGCGAGTAGTCTCCCATGACGAAATTGTTGGTGCCAAAGTACGTCCAGTGATCCACACCACCAAGCCCCACCTGCCCGGCGACGGTGCCGGTGAGGTTCGAGACATCATAAGTCATCGTCGTGTTCTGAATGGCACGACCGGCGGGGCTGGCCGGAGCACCGGTGTTCACACCGAATTGCAGCCCCGTGAAGGAAAGCACATCACCCGGCAGGGTGCTCTCGACCTGCGTGCTGGTCAGGATGTTGGATGTCGATTGATTGAAATGATTCGGTCCGCTCAGGAACAGCCCGCTTTGCATACCGGTGTAGTCGATGGACAGATTTCCCTGAAACACGGAAACCGTGGCCGCTTGGACAGAGAATGCCGCGACAAAGATGGAGGCGAGGAGGAGGAAACGAGTCTTCATGGGGAGAACGGTAGTTCTTCGATAGCACCCGCATCCCGAGCTTGCCCTGCGGCTTATTGTCGCACCCCTGTGTTCATCATGGCACCCGCACCTCTGAGCCGTTTTGAATGTCACATGCCCTCTCCAGGCGTCCCATCTGTCACGAACATCACCCTCGGCTGGCTGCTGCGCCTGCGCTGGGTGGGCGTGGCGGCGCAAATCACCGCCATCCTCATCACGGGCGTGATTTTGAAGCTCGAACTGCCCTGGGGGCCGCTGCTGGCCATCATCGCTGTCACCGCGCTGTCCAATGTGCTGCTGCAATTGTTTGCGAAGCCGCTCTGGCGGCAGGGCGAGGGCGCTCTCGCGGCGGTCATCGCGGGTGATGTGCTGCTGCTGACCGCGCTCATCTATTTCACCGGCGGTGCCTCGAATCCCTTCACGTCCTTTTACCTCGTGCTGGTGGCCCTCGCAGCCATGTCACTCAGTCCCGAAAGGCTCGCCGCCATCGTCGCACTCGCCACCGCGGCCTATTTCTTCGTCTATTACAACGGCATCCCGCTTCGTGGCCCGAATGGCATCGGCGAGATCGGCTGCCCGGCCTACAGCTTGCATCTTCAGGGCATGGCGGTGGCCTTTTTCTTCACCGCGCTCTTCGTGGCCTACTTTGTCCGTCGCATGCTCGGCAGCCTGCAACGGCGTGAGGCCGATCTCGCTGCGGCGGAGGCTCGTGCAGCGCGGGCGGATCAATTCAGCGCCCTCGCGGCCCTCGCGGCCGGTGTGGCTCATGAACTCGGATCACCCCTCGGCACCATCGCCGTTGCCGCGCATGAATTGGAGATCTCGCTCGCGAAAAACGGTCAAAACGGCCCGCTCGAAGATGCCACGCTCATTCGTGAGGAGGTCGAGCGATGCCGTGGCATCCTCGACCGGCTCGACCGCCGCTCCACCGCCGGCACTGGCGATCCCGCAGAGCCCTGCACCGCGGAAAAACTCATCACCGAGGTCAAAGCCGCCCTTCCCGCCTCGCAGCAGCCGCGCCTCATCACTCACGATCACACGAAGGGCATCGTCTTGAATCTCCCGCGCCTCCCCGTGGTGCAGGCGCTCGTCATCCTCCTGCAAAACGCCTTTGAGGCCGATGAGCAAAACAAGCCCGTCGAGCTCGAGATCACGCTCAAAGATGAGGAGCTGCTCCTCGCCGTGCTCGACCGCGGCCCCGGCATGAGCAGCGCGGCTCAAAAGCATGCGGGCGAGCCTTTCTTCACCACCAAACCACCGCGCCAAGGCATGGGCCTCGGCCTTTTCCTCGTGCGCACGCTCGCCACCCAGCTCGGCGGCGAGATGACGCACCTCCCGCGCGAGGGCGGCGGCACCATCGCCATCGTCAGCCTGCCAGCGGCCAACCTCGTTTCATGAATCCCGACCTCCAGCGCATCCTCCTCGTCGATGACGACAAGATCTACCTGCAACGCCTCGCCCGGGCGCTGCGGGATCGCGGATGCACCATCGCCACCGCCGAAACGGCCGAGGCCGCGCCCGCCGCTGCAGCGGAGCTCAAACCGCAGGCTGCCGTGCTCGATTTGAAGCTGCCCGGTGCCAACGGCCTTGCCTGCCTGCGTGAACTCCGCGCCGCGTGGCCGGAGCTGCGTGTTTTGATGCTCACCGGCTACGGCAGCATCGCCACCGCCATGGAAGCGGTGCGCCAGGGCGCATGGGATTACCTCACGAAGCCCGCTGATGCCGATCAAATCCTCGCCGCTCTCTCCCGTGATCCTTCGCAGCCGCAAAACGAATCCGAGATCGCCCCCAGCACCCTCGACCGCATGGAGTGGGAGCACATCCAGCGTGTGCTCAACGACAACGACGGCAACGTCACCCAAACCGCCATCGTCCTCGGCATGCACCGCCGCTCCTTGCAGCGCAAACTGCGCAAAGAGCCGCCGCAGTCGTAGGCGGTTTCAAATACGGAAGACACCAGCACCATGAGCAAAATCGACCACAAGAAGGAACTCGCGTTTCTCTACAAAGCCTCCGCCAAGGAGGTGCGTGAGGTGAGTGTTCCAGAACTGAACTACCTCATGGTGGACGGTGCTGGCGATCCCAACACGACACCAGCTTATGCCGAGGCCGTGGAGGCGCTGTTTTCGGTTTCCTACACCGCGAAGTTCGCGCTGAAGAAATCCAGCGCCGCCGTTGATTACGCGGTGATGCCGCTGGAGGGCTTGTGGTGGGCTGATGACCTTTCTGCGTTCACACGGGAAGACCGGACGCAGTGGCGCTGGACCATGATGATCATGCAGCCCTCCATGGTGACCCAGGAGGTCATTCATGACGCCATCGAG
The DNA here is from genome assembly GCA_937872615.1 of uncultured Verrucomicrobiaceae bacterium. Taxonomy (GTDB): domain Bacteria; phylum Verrucomicrobiota; class Verrucomicrobiia; order Verrucomicrobiales; family Verrucomicrobiaceae; genus Prosthecobacter. The sequence goes on from CALMTT010000497.1 coordinate 3,239, forward strand.
GCCGTGCGCCGAAAGAAGAACCTGCCCGCGCTGAGCAAACTACGCTTAGAAGCCTTCAACGAGGGCCGTTGCGCCCAGTTGCTGCACATCGGCCCGTTCACCGAGGAAGGACCCAACATCCAGCGAGTCCACGACTTCATCGAGGCCCGTTCCAAGCTCAGTGGCAAGCACCACGAGATCTACCTCTCCGACATCCGCCGCGCTGATCCCCGGAAGTGGAAGACCATCCTGCGCCAGCCGATGGAGTGATCGTTTGCACCGCACACGAAGCGTTTCACCGCACTCGTTCCACGCTCACCTCATCGAACCACGCCGCGCCATCGGCGTTCGAGTGGAGGATCACACGCAGCCAGCGTGCGCCTGGCGGGATGGTCGTTTCGAGCTGCAACTCGGTCCAGTCGCCTTTGCCGGTGACTTCACGGCTCATCGGCTGCGCGATGGCGTGGTAGCTTGTGTCGCTGAGTTCGAGGGTGAGATGGCTGCTGCCCTTCTCCGTGCGGCTTTTCACCCATGCGGAGGCGCGATAGCTCTCGCCGGGATTCACCCGTAGGGCACGACGCCACGTCTGCCGCCACTCGATGCCCTTTTCCGGTGCCCACAGCACCATCGCGGAGCGTGCGCCTTTTTTGACCGGCTTGTCCCAGTGCGTCCCGGCGCGATACCACTCCGCGCGGCCTGTTTTGTCATTCAGATCGAGCCAGCCGATGCACCAACCCTCCGCGTTTTCATCGCCCGCCGCCTCGAAGGACGGGTTGAAGACGAGGTTCACGCCCAGCGCGTTTGGTTTCGGCTGTGGGAAGGGTTTCGGCGCAAAACTCAGCGCCGTGAGCAGCATGTCCGCACAGACCTGCGCGGCGGCGGTGGCGCAGGCTCGCGTGGCGAGGTCCATGTCGGCGGCGAACTCGTGCTTCGCGAGAATCGCGGCCCGCAGCACCTCTTTCGGCACCGGATCGAGCTGCGTGAGGCGCTTCACCTCACTCAGTGGCATCTCAACCTTGGTGAAGACGGGATCGACGGCCGTCTCCGTCGCCTCGACCATCCACTTCATGCGCTCGACGATTTTTAGAGCCGCTGCCTCCGGCGTGTCGCCGAGCTTTTGCGGTGTGTATTCGCCAGCATTCAGCGGCTTCCGCGTGTCCCAGTGCAGCCCGCGATGCACGCCCTGCAAGTGCCCAAAGGCCGCGCTGTCCTCGATGTAATGCATCGCCACACCGAGAAAGCGCGCACCATCCTCCAGCCGCCCGGCTTTCCAGGCCTCGACCGCCTTGAGAAAATACTTCGGCACAGCCTCATACGCCCGCGGTGTGCTGTGCGGATAGCTCACGCCCTCGCGTGTGACCGGATTCCAGTCGCAGTAAAACGAGATGTCCCACTCCCGCCGCGTGTCCGCGAACCTCGGCAGATACGGCTCCGCATTCCCATCGCCCCATTGCCCGTAGCCAGGCCAGTTTTGATCCGGGAACTCGCAGTAAAGGTGCATCAAAGCATCCGCCTCCGGCTGGATGAGCGCCGCGAGTTCCTCCGGCACGAATCGCACTGCCTCCGCCGAGATCTGCGAATGCTCCGTGCCGCCCCAGCCAAAGGCGAGCGTGGGAAGACACAGCAGGATCGTGAAAAAACGTGACATGGTTTATCTCCCATCGGCCACCGGCGGACGATGACGTTCGATCATCGAGTGGAAGTCGCCGAGGTTGTAGGGACCGTAGTAGGCTTGGCCGAGATCGACTTCGGCGATGGCCACGGTGCCCCATTTTTCGCCGCGGGCGAGCGGGCGGCCGCCTTGATCGTAAACGGCGGAATACATCCAGCCGTCATCATGATCCATGAAGGTGCTGCTGACGATGAAGACGTGGTTCTCGCAGGCGCGGGCTTGGGCGAGCAGCGGATTGCAGCCCCACACGGGCCAAGCGATGACTTCCGCGCCGTTCTTTGTCAGCTCGCGGGCGACCTCGGGGAAAAAGCCGTCGTAGCAGACCATGAGGCCCACTTTGCCAAAGGCGGTGTCGAAGACGGGATAGTCCTTGCCGGGTGCGATGCCCTTGGCGGCCTCGCCGGGCGGGAGTGAGACTTTGCGATACTTGCCAACGAGCGAGCCGTCCGGGCCGAGGAGCACGGCAGTGTTATAGACGAGGTGCTCCACGCGCTCGTAAAGACTGAGCACGATGTGAAGGCGATGCTGCTTGGCGAGTCCGGCGAAGTAATCGCTCGAAGGGCCGGGGATGGGCTCGGCGGTGGCGACGGGATCTTTGACCGGACCGACGGTGGGCACCGTCTCGCCGAGCACGACGAGGTCCGCGTGCTTCTGCGCGGCCTCGGCGATGAGCGGAGCGAACTCCTCGCAGTTCTCACGCGGGGACTTGCCCTGCGGCTTGTAATGCACGGCGGCGAGCCGCACCTTTCGCGCGGCGGGCGGCTGCGTCTCCGCGAAACCGGCCCCACGCCACTCGACATGGCCTCCGGGTGCCCATTGCAAATGCATCTCGACGATGGCCTTCGCAGCCCTCGATGGTGCGCGATACACGCCGCTGACGGTCGTCCAGCCCTCGGCATCCGTTTGGCCATCGGTGGGATACTCAGGCTCCGCGCTCGGCATGGGCAGACCGGGCGTGAGATACTCCGGCGCGGCATCCATCTTCACACCGGCCCCCTTTTCATCCTGCCAAAGGACGCGAACGAGGCAGCTCTGCCGCGTGCTCGTGACGCCGCTCGTCTTGCGCCGCGCTTCGAAGCGATAAAACGAGCCGCCCTTCACCTCGAAGCTCTTTTGAAACCAGCCATCGAGCCCCTCTCGCTGATCATGCGTGATGACGAGCGTGTCAGCGGCTCCGCTGCTGAACTGCGGACGGATTTCCTCACGCGGGCTCTGCATGCTCCAGCCCGCGAAGTCGGCAGCGTGAAGCGAGACGGTGAGGAGGAGGGCGAGGAGAGGTTTCATGTGAAAGGAGTTACGGATGGAGTCGAACAAACTTCACTCCTCATCCATGGCGAACGTGGGGACTAGGCGAAGCGAGAGGTGACGGAGCGGGGCGGATGGCATGAAGCGAATGGAAAACGTGCGGACGAGTGAGTGTGGCAGAGGTTACATGAGTCGAAAAAATCACGGGATCGCTGTGACCTGCACGCGGAGGAAGCGTGCGGCGGTGGTGGTGGTGGGAAAGTTGTCGCGGGCTTTGAGCGTGGAGGCGTCGTTTTGCAGGATCGTGGTCGTCGCCGCGCTGAAGGGGCCGGGTAGCGTGCCGGCGCTTTGCACCTCGTAAGCCGCGCCGGGTTGTTTTGTGATCGTCATCGTCAGATAACCGCCTTCGAGGGTGAAGGCGGGCACGCTGGTGCCGTTTGGCACGAGCGGATTCAGGCCAAAGGCCAGCTCCAGCAGCTCCACCTGGCCGTCGTGGTCGGCATCATCCTCCGCATTGTGCCCGTGGATCGTGGGCCAGTGGGTGAGTTCCCAGGCATCGCGCAGGCCATCGCCATCCTTGTCCGTGGAGATGCCGAAGAGATACGCGCCGCCCTTGTCCACCGCCACGCTGTCATCCAGCGGCGCTCCGACGGCCAACCGCGTGCCGCTCAGCGCCACCGCATAGCCAAACTGGTCTCCCGCCACCGGCGTGGGGCGTTGCACAATCGCCGCGGGCGTGCCCGGCGTGCCGCTGCCGAGGTCAAAGACAAAGACGCGGCCTGCATCCGCCGCCGTGTCATCATCCGAGGCGCAGCCAACTGCCGCCGTGGTGCCGGAAAGCGCCAGCGCATTGCCAAATGCATCGCTGAGCGCGGCGGCAGGATTATTGAGCGTGAGCACGGGAGCGGTCGGCGTGCCGCTGGCGAGGTCATACACATAGACCGTGCCTGCATTCGTCGCGCCCGCGTCGTCCGCCGAGGCGGCGATGAGCACGCGCGTGCCGGAAATGGCCACCGCATTGCCAAAACCATCGCTCGCAGCAGGCGCGGGATTGTTGATCGTGAAGACGGGAGTGCCCGGCGTGGCACCAGCGAGATCATAGACATAGGCGAGGCCTGCATTCGTCGCTCCCACATCCTCTCCCACCGCACCGACCACGAGCGTGCTGCCCTCCAGCGCGAGAGCGCTGCCGAAATTGTCCGTCGAGCTCGGCGCGGGGTTCGCCAGCGTGAGCACTGGCACCGATGGCGTGGCTCCGGCCAGATCATACGCATACACGCTGCCCGCATCGAAGGCTCCCGCATCATCCGCCACCGCTGCCACGACCACCAGCGAGCCCGACGCGGCCACAGCGCTGCCGAAATTATCCCCCACCGAAGGCGCGGGGTTGTTGATCGTGAGCACAGGCGTGCCCGGTGTGCCGCTGGCGAGGTCGAAAACGAAAACTGTACCTCCATTCGTCGCCGTGGCATCATCCAGGTGATCGCCGACGATGATGCGCGTGCCAGCAACGGCCAGCGCGGCACCGAAGGAGTCATTCAGCACCGGCGCGGGATTCAGCAGCGTGAGCATCGGCACGCCGGGCGTGGCGCTGCCGAGATCATGGATCTGCACCGCGCCCGCGTCCTTCACGCCCTGATTATCCAGCCACGCGCCCACGGCCAGATAGCGGCCCGCCAGCGCGATGGAATGGCCGTGCTCATCCCCGCTGGCGAGGCTGGCATGCGTCATCGTCTGTGCCAGCACCGGTGGCGGCCCCGTTTCATACAGATAAGCAGCGCCCGCATCCAGCGTCACCGTGTCATCGAGCTGAGCACCCACGCAAAGATAGAAGTCCGTCAGCGCCACGCCGATCCCGAAGGAATCACTGGGCGCAGGCGCGGGATTATTGATCGTCGCAACCGGTGTCGTCGGCGTGCCGCCGGCCACATTATAAAGATAAGCGCTGCCTCCGTCGGTGGCACCAGTGTCGTCACCGTAGCCACCGATGAGCACCCACGTGCCGCGCACGGCGACGGAGAAGGCAAATCTGTCCGAAGTCGCCGGCGTGGGATTGTTGATTGTCAGCACGGGCGTGCCCGGCGTGCCGCTGGCGAGATTGTAAACATACGCCGTGCCTGCCGCCGTGGCACCAGTGCTGTCCTGCGTGCAGCCGATCACCAGTTGCGCACCGTCGATCGCCATCGCATTGCCAAACGCCTCGTTCGCCGCCGGGCTCGGGTTGCTGATCGAGACCATGGCCGCCGTGGGCGAGGTGGCGATGTCATACACATAAGCCGCGCCCGAGTTCACCGCGCCCGTGTTCTTGCCATTGGCCCCCACCACCACGCGGTTGCCGGAAATCGCCACCGCGATGCCAAAACCACCGCCCAAGCTCGGTGAAGGGTCAGTCGGCGTGTAGATCGGCGTCGTCGGCGTGCCGCTGTCGATGTGGTAAAGATAAGCGCTGCCCGCGTTCGATGCCGCCGCATCATCGCCATAGGCACCCACCACCACCCACGAGTCGGAGATGCCCACCGCCAGCCCGAAGCTGTCCCCCGCCGCCGGAGCCGGGTTGTTGATCGTATGAAGCGGCACGGTCGGCGTGCCGCTGGCAAGATCATAAACATACACACTGCCCGCACTGCTCGCCCCCGTGCCGTCAAACGGACAGCCCACGACCAGCCGCGTGCCCGAAATAGCCAGTGCACGGCCAAAATTCTCCGAAGGTGCCGGTGTCGGGTTCGGAATCGTGAACATCAGCGCCCCCGTGGCCTGATTGAAAACCTTCACCACCCCCGAATCCATCGCCCCGGTGTCATCGGAATACGCCGCGGCCACGCAAAAGCCATCGCTCATGACCACCACACTGCCCATCAACGCTCCCGTCTGCGGCCCTGCAGCCGGTGGAGGAGACGAAGTCCAAAACGTGTCGGGGACGGCTGCCAGCAAGCTACCATCCCACATCAGCAGGATGCCGACGATGAACCAATGACGACAAAAAGAAAACGAGGGCGTGCTCATGGTGGTGGATGGCAAACAGGGCTGATGCCCCGCCAAACGCGGATGCTACCAAACAGGCCGGTTTCATAGCCAGCATGATGTGGTTGTTTTTGCACAACACGCGTTGCGCCCCAGCAACAAAGCCCGCGACATGTTGTCGCGGCCAGCTCAAGCGCCACCAACCTGCCCCGACGCCCTCACGCCACGCGTTTCCGGCGCAGCAGCAGCGTCATGAGGCCTGCGCAGGCCAGCAAGGCACGCGAAGGCTCTGGTGCGGGCGAAAGCTCGATGTGGCCGAGGGACATGTTCGGATTGATGACGGCCGAGGTCGAACCTTGGAAGAACTGATACCAGTCCGTGTTGCCGAATTTGTAGTCGCCGGTGAGGTGCAGGTTTCCGTTTACGGTCTCCTCCGTCACGTTGAAGAGTTCAAAGACGCTCCCGGCACCCGCACCCGTGGTGGCGTAGATCTTCCACACATTGTCCGCGGAGTCTTTGCGCAGCGCGAGGTGCTCCCACCAGACGGATGCGCCGGGTTGATTGAAGTCGCTGGTCGCACGGAGAGAGCCACCCAGGCCGATGTAGCCGAAAGGATTCGAGGTGGAGTTGTAATCGGTGATCTTGTGGTTCGCGGCAAAGCTGTTCGTGCCATACGTGTTCACCAGCATGGGGATCAGCGTGCTCGCCAAAGGCTGCGTGGGACCGGTGAGATAACTGGCGGGATACGCCGCGGCCACCCAGCTCGTGCCTTCAAAGCGATCTGGAAACATCCAGCGCTGGCCCGCGATGTCGGCTGTGGGCCCGGATAGACCGGTCGGAGTGCCGCTGATGGTCGTGTAGGCCTCGTGAGGTGCCACCGTGGCCCATGCCGCACGGTCGTAGGTGAAGGCCACGGAGCCATTCGCGGTGGTATTGGCAAGCACTGCGGCCGTGGCCGGTGATGTGATCAGCACAGCCAGAACGCCGAGGAGTGAAGAAGCGAGCTTGTTCATGTGGGAGGGCGGCGTGTAAAACACTCACGCACCCCCGGCCAGCCTGATGTGCCTGCCGCGACATTAAACCGCACAAGGCTTCATCACTCCACCGCCTGCACGAGCCGCGGATGCTTCGCGGGATCGAGCCACACGAGCATGCGGCGCATGTCATCGAGGCTCATCGCCGTGCAGCCGGAGGTGGGCACGCCGGGAGCCTGCCACACATGCATGAAGATGCAGGAGCCAGCTCCGGGCTTGTTCGCGGCGTTGTGCGCGATGACAGCACCGAGTCGGTAACAGCCGTTGGATGGCATCATCGTTTCAGGACTGGTCCAATCGCATGCCACCACGCGATCATCGACGATCTGGTTGTAGTGAATGGAACGAGGATCGTCGATGCCGAGATGGTGCGGGGTGCATCGCAGCCATGGCAGACGCAGGCCGCGAGGTTTCGTGAGCGATCCAAAGGCCTGCGGAAGGGCAAAAACACCGATCGGCGAGCATCCATCCCCTTCCCTCTTCTTTTCGATGCCACGCGGAGCACGGCCTGCATGCTCGCCGATGCCCCACGCGAGGCCGTGACGTCCCAACGTAACGGCGATGGATGGTGTGAGGGCCTTCCACGAAGTTTTTGGCGTGTCACGCTCAAGGCACCAAAGCGTTCCGATGGTGGCCTTCGAATCCGCCGCGAGGCAAAGAAGCACCTGGCAGCACTCAGCGGGCAATCGGGCTGCGAAGGCCGGTGGAATCGCGGGCGGCTCAGCAGCGGCGCTCATGGACAAAACGAGGCAAAAGGCAGTGACGAAGGCTTTCAAGGCTTCAACGATACTGCACGGGCTGATCACCGGGCAGCAGGTTCAGCGGCGGATACTGCGTGGGGCGCAGCGTCTGCCCCGGAAGGCTCGGCGCATCACGCGAGAGCCACGCGGCGACTTGAATGAGGCCCTTCGTTCCGGACGGATGCGTTTCAAACAAAGCGTGATCGCCATTCACTTTGCCAAAGAGCAAGGCGGAGGCCTTGCCATGCGGCGGACGGTCGATTAGCAGCGATTGCTTGGCGGCCACGCGGAGGCTGGAGCGCGACCACGAGGCCTCGCGTCCAGTGCAGATGTCCTTTCCATCGATGCCGATGGCAAAATCGAGCGGCATGGGCGTGAGGTTTTGAATGTGGATGCGGAAGGCCTGATTCGGCAGGCCTGCGACGAACAGCGCGCCGCCGCACTCCTGCACATCGAGGAACTTGCCGGTGGCCGCATCGCTGAAGCCAAGCGCGAAGGTGCCATCACCCATCGCGGCGAGCTGCTCGACAGGTGCGGGCGAGTCATCCTGCTTCGCGAGCAGCGTCTCGATGTGTCCCGGCGCGGCATACACGGCACGGGCTACGAGGTGCGGCGTGGTGGACTGCTGCGCGAGGGCCGCGGCCTGGCCGTTGTAGATCAGCGTGGTGTCCTGCTGCCAGGAGGGAAGCAGCGTGTTTTGATACTGGCAGGCGGCGGAAAGGAGCGAGAGGCAGAGCAGGGCGGAACGAAGAAGCATGCGAATAAAGTAACGGGGGTCAGCGCGGAATGAGACGGAAGGTTATACGCACCAAACCGGACGTTTCCTCGACCGTTCGACTGACTTCGCAATTCAACAATCGCTCGATGAGCTCGCAGTCGAGCTCATCGACGATCTCATGCTCGGAGGCGATCTCGCGCAGCGGCTGATGGTGCTCGACGAGGCTCAACGCGCCCGTTTGCCCATCCTGCTCGATGGCGGAGATGCATCCATCCGCGGTGCGCAGCCGGGCGAGAGCCTTGGCCTTTGCCTCGAGCGTGTCATGCGCGGCCAGCTTGGAGGCCCAGGCATCGGATTTGGCCTGAAAAAGGGTGTAGAGCAGCTTCGCCGCCGCGGTCTCGCCAAACACGCTCTGCGCGGCGCCGAGGAGGTTCAGTGCCAATTGCGGACCGCCATCATTGAAGAGCGGTTCGAGCCGCGTGGTGATGCGGTAGAGCTTCTCCGGCCTGCCGGAGCCCTTCGCGCGGCGGAAGGTGTCGAGCATGCCTTTGCCCACCAGGTCATCGCAATGCTGCTTCACGCCCATGTAGCTCATCTTCATGACCTTGCCGAGCTCTCCAGTGGTCATGCCGTTCGACCGCTTCAAATGATGCAAAATGTCCAACACGGGCGTGTGGAGCATTTCGCGCAGAAGGGAGAGGAGCATGACGGTCGGTGATCAGCGATGTCAATGGATCGCCGCGGCGATGATGACGCAGATGCCGAGTGCCGCGGCGCCCACGACGATGGCCAGCGCGATGTTTTTCTCCTCCACGAGCTGCTTCCAGAGGTCGTAGGGCGTGAGCTTGTCCACGATGATGAAGCTGGTGATGAAGATCACCACGCCGAGGAGGGCGTAGATGAGCGAGTTCAGGATGATGGCGGTGTCCATGGCGTGAGGTGGGATGAGGGTGAAGAGATCAGATCATTTGTGGAAGCCGCCGCCGGAGAACCAGCCGCCGGAGCTGCCGCTGCTGGTATTGATGGCAGGACGATAGCGGTAGCTCGTGCTCGAAAACGAGCTGCGGTTGGCGCTGGAGGTGAAGAAGTTCCATCCACGCAGGTTCGAGAGGCCGAGGTAGGAGCACGCGAGGATGGCCAGGATGGTGTAGATGGGATTTTTCATCGTTCGCTCAGGGTTTGATCATTCGTCATCATCGCTCGTGGCATACGGATTGAATTCGCTCTCCATCCAGCGTTCCTTTTCAAAGCTCCAGGAGCGCAGCAGCAGCCAAACAGGCCACAGGCAGATGCCGGCGAGGCCCATCCAGAAGTTTGACCAGAAAATGCCGCCGCGTTGAACGGTGAGACGGATGGGCGAGTTCGTCACGCTGGTGGCCGCATCAGGCTCAAAGCGGAAGTAGTATTTGCCCGCGGGCACCGCCGGCAACGTCATATCACTTCGCTGCTCCTCGAAGTGGGAGGCGAAATTCGTCATCGGCAGCATGATGGGCGTGGTTTGCTGTGTGGCGGCATTCACGAGGCTGCCTTTCAGCGCGAGATAACCACCGCTCGGGATCATGCCGGCCTCGGAATGCACGTGCAGCGGAGCTGAACCTCCACCGAGCGTGAAGGGCTGTGTCACGATCGTTTTGTCCGTGGCGGTGTTTTGATACGAAAGACCTCCCGTGTCCGCAGTGTCGAGCACTTTGGTCCGCGTGGCAAAGCCGAGGCATAGGAGTTGAATGAGAATGTAGGCTCCGAGTGCGAGGAAGAAGGTGCCGCGCATGGCCCGCCAGCGTTCCTGATGCGGATTGGGCTCGTTCAGGTAGCGACCGCTCGGATACGGAAGACGCGTGCCATCGGTCAAAAAGGCTCGCTGGACTTCGAGATGGTCGATGTATTCACCACCGGACCACGCGACCTCGTTGAGCTCTTTGCTAAACTCCGCCGAGAGCACGAAAGGCGGGCGCACATAGTCCGTGAGCTGCACTTTTTCGCCCGAACGCACCCGCCAGTAAAACTCGCCCAGGACATTCACCGTGGTCACCTCTTCGCGGGCGAAGAGCGAGAAGTGCCGCCCCTCCCATCGATCCACGGTGTGATGACCGGGCAGCAATCGAACGAAGGACCAGTGACCGCGGAAGGTCACGAGGTAGCGGAAGCCGAGCCAGGGATTGAAAAGCAGGAACTCATCCCACGAGCACCATTTGTCCTTCCGGCGCATGAAGCCGATCACCTCCCACGTGTCGCCTTTGAGCACGCCGCGGGCTCCGATGGGCAGCGCAGGTTTGATTTGCAGCGTGGTCTTCATCACGTGGCCGATCTCGGCGAGGCCCGGCTTTGACGTGTCGAGGATCGTGGCGCAGGAGCCGCACACCGCGGACATCGAAAGGCCCTCGGCACGGATTTGCACCGGCGCACCGCAGCTCGGGCAGTTCTCCGCACGGCTTTGATGTCGCGTGATGTCGGCCTGCTGATCCCAGCCGGGCACTTTGCGCAACTCGGTGAAGTTCAGCTCTTCAAATTGAGCGTAGTGACCGGCGTAAAACGTGTTCTGGCCGCCGGTGATCTCGAGCGTGCCAAAGCCTCCGTCCGGCCCCGTGAGGTCGATGCTGGTGCGCACGGCATCGGGAGCCACTGCGAAGGGCAGTTCGCCCTCGGCGGCGATGCAGCGTGCTTCTTTGACATCATTCACGAGCCAGTTTTGGCCAGCGAGGATGAGCCGCGTGCCCGCACGTGCCATCGTGTCGATCCTCTGTGCCTCCGGCGCGGTCTGCTGAAAGCTCACCATGTAAAAGCCCATGGCCTCGGCGATCCAGCCGATGGTGCCGCCACCAAAATCCGCGCACCACTCGGACCAACTCCCATCGCCCCAGTGCAAACGCAGACGGCCGATGAGGGTGAATCCGCGGCCCGCGTAGTATCCCTTGGTGCCAATTTGCAGCGGCGAAAGGTCCGGCGGTAGCTCGGCCATCACGCCAAAGGTCTCGAGCTGGAAATCCTTCCGCACAACCGCGGACCGGCAATGCTCGCACACTGCGAAAACCGCGATGGATGAACGGAACGGCACCGGTGCTCCGCACTGCGGGCAGTCGTAACGGCGTGAATCGACAGATGGAAGCGGCTCGGGCAAGGTGCGCCGATTGAAACGAAGCTTCCGCGTTTTGGAAACTAAAAACTGCCCTCGAAAATGGAGTCCACGCTACTTCACGCTGATTTTGCAGCCCTGCGCTGGTGCCTGCGGCTGTGGCGCGGGCTTTGAGGCGAGGATCGCTTCGATGGCGTCACGCAGATCACGCGTGGTGGCGGCTCGCTGGCGTTTGGTGGGGCCGAGGTAGAGGTCGTTGATGCGGCCTTGATAATAGACCGCGCCTTTCGCATCGAGCAGCACGGCCTCGGGCGTGATCGTGGCCTTCACGAGCTTTGTCAGCGCCTGGCCGGCATCGACGAGCACCGGCGCGGTGAATTCGCTCACGGTGGCATGCTCGATGGCGATGTCCCGTGTGACCTCCGGATCACACTCGATGATGAGCACGCGGACCTTCGCCGCATGATCGACGGTGATCTGCTGGATCTCCTTCGCGAAGGATTTGGTCGTGGAGCAGAAGGGCGAGACAAAGAACAGCAGCGTGGGCTTGCCCTCCGCGGAGGCCGGCAGCGTCTGTGTAGTGCCATCGATGGCCGTGAGCGTGAGATCCGCCGCGGTGGCGAAGGTGGCAACGAGTGAGAACAGGCAGGCGAGGAGGCGCATGGGAGCTTGGCAGGATCAACTTCAGGGCATCGGAGGCTTCACAAACATGCTGGCGGTGCTAGGCGCGGCACTTTGCGCGGCATTGCCGGTGAGCAGGGTCTTTCCCGTGAGCCGGCAGGACATGTAGCCGATGAAAATCTCCGCCCGCATCTCCACGGGCAGACGCTCCGCATCATCGGAGACCCAGATGGTGGCGGTTTTCATCTTTTTGTAGCTGGAGAGGCCGAGCGAATCGCGGTCGATCTTGCGGATCTTCACGGCGAGCTTGATGCAGGGCTTGTCAGCTCCCTCGATCTTCATGTTTTCACGACCGAGCACTTCAAAGGTGGTGAGGTAAGGTTTGTCCCAAGGCTGCACGACACGCGTCACGCTGTCACCATTCGCCAGCGGCAGGCTACGAACATACAGGATGATCGAGAGCAGGTCCTCGATGGGTGAAAAGCCGCACACATGCGTGGCCGTGGAGGCTGTGCCCTTGTGCGGCAACACGGTCGATTCGGTGATCACACGACGCGGCTGGAAGGCCACGCGGTAGCGGCAGGTCTCACTGCGGTCCGTTTCGCTGTGCTGCATGAAGACGGGATGCAGCGTCTCGCGGCTGATGATGGATGACATCGTGCAATCGTAGCTCCACAGCGTGCGGGCAAAGCCGGTGCTCGCTGCTTGTGCCGAGGCACGCCAGAAACGCGGCCCGGCCTCCTGCACCGTCACGCGGGCGGTGCCGGCCTTGATGGTGTTGTTCCAACCGAGCTCGAAATCGAGCACGCAGGGCGGCACATTGAGCTGGCCGACCTGGTCTTTCGACAAGGATGCGGCCCACTCCGGCTGCGCAATCGCGGCAGCGGAAAGGAGGAGGACAAACAGAAAGAAGCGCATGGGGGGATGAACGGACAACTGAAGCTCCCTTTCGCTCGAAGTTCATCCCCCTTCGCAAACTTTCCGTGACCGGCCAGATGCCCGCGAAGTCATGGAAGCTAAGAACTTCACTGGCAGCGGCGTTTTCCCCGCGCCACCATCACTTCTCATGAAAGCCAGTCTTCTCCTCCTCGCCCTCCTCGCCGTAGTTGGCCTCTGGTCTTGCGGCTCCAAAGGAGA